>DATJZV010000153.1:0-51532 GCA_035498715.1 Nitrospirota bacterium | reverse complement strand
CAGGTCCTCTTCGTCCCTCCATATCTCTTCGAGCATGATCGAGTGCTCTTCCTGCGCGTCTCGGTATATCCGGCAGGTGATGCAGCCGGACTTGACCCTGGTCCGCTCCGCCATAGAACGGAGGATCGCAAATGCTTCTTCTCGCTTTTCCGCATTGGTCACTATCCTCACTGTTGAGTGGATCATGGGCATCTCCTTGGGCGTGTTTTTTATACACGACCTGAACGTAATACGAAGGGCCGACTCTCTCAACCAGACAGGCATCGGTTATTCAATTCGTTTTGTTACGGATGAAAAATACGCGAGAAGTTTCGATTATAGTGGTGCGAAAAGCATGCCCGTAGAGAATGCACCATACAGTCATCGAGGCAACAGATTATTAATTAAATACTTTTATTGATGATTGATATTTCTAGCAAGGAGAGAATATACAGAAGGCAGCCGATATTTCGGCATATTGACGGTATTTCGGCATTAGTTGGAAGGTCGTTCTATACCAAGCTTCTTCATCTTAGATTGAAGCGTAGTGCGTTTAAGGCCGAGTGCTTCAGCGGCACCTCCTGCGCCATGAATACGCCAGCCGCTTCTCTGAAGTGTCGTCAGAATGTGATTGCGTTCAATGGCCTCGAGCTGGAGGCTGTTGTCTTCGGCCTTTTCGGCGATGGAAACTGCCGGCGCGCGCAGATTAAGGGTCTTGTCGCGGGTCACGATCATAGCGTGTTCGATCACGTTCCTCAGCTCCCGGACGTTCCCGGGCCAGGAATAGCGCAGCAATGACTCCATGCTCCGCCTCGGAATGCTGTTGATCTGCTTGCCCATCTTCTTCTCCAAGTGCCGGACAAAGGCCCAGACCAGGAGCGGGATGTCTTCCCTACGCTCACGGAGGGGCGGGATTGTGATGGGGAAAACGTTCAGCCGGTAGAAAAGGTCCTCCCGGAAAGCGCCCTGCTGTACTTCCTTCGAAAGGTCCCTGTTGGTGGCCGCGATGATCCGCACGTTAACGTGGTTGGTCTTCGTCGACCCCAGCCGCTCGAACGCGCCCTCCTCGATGACCCGGAGCAGCTTACTCTGCAGATCAAGCGGAAGTTCCGCAATCTCATCGAGAAAGATGGTCGATCCGTCGGCAATCTCGAACCGGCCGGCCATTCTGGTCATGGCGCCGGTATAGGCGCCTTTTTCACGGCCGAACAGCTCGCTCTCGATCAGCGTGGGAGGCAGGGAAGCGCAGTTCACCGTCACCAGTGGCCGGTCCTTACGCGAGCTCAGGTTGTGGATCTCCCGTGCCAGCAATTCCTTGCCTGTGCCGGTCTCGCCCAAAAGGAGGACCGTGGAGTCCGTCCGGGCCACCTGCTCTGCCAGGGCCAGGACGGTCTTCATCGCCGCGCTCTCGCCGACGATATCGCCGTGCTCGAAGAGGAGCGAGGCCTCCTCACGCAGATAGAGGTTCTCCTTCTCGATCTTCTGCTTGAGCTGCTCGATCTCCTGGAGCCGCACTTGCAACTGCTCTTCCATCCGCTTCCGCTCGGTGACGTCTGTATCAGAGCCGCGATAACCGACAAGATTACCGGCTTCGTCCAGCACCGGTACTCCACTTGTTTCCAGATGCACGATCTTTCCGTCTTTTCTCACATTTGGATTGGGGAATGACCGGAACGACGCCTTCACAGCAAACACGTTGAAAGCGGCTGCCTTTAGCTCTTCCCGGATATCCGGAGCAAACAGCTCATAGAAATGCATCTTCCCGATCAGCTCATCGGGCGTGTAGCCCAGAATCTTCTCGACGGCAGGACTCGTATAACGATAGAGGCCTTTCGCGTCAACCTCCCAGATAAAATCGCTGACGTTCTCTGCCACCTGCCGAAACCGCTCTTCGCTCTTGCGCATAGCCGCGTCGGCGTTCCGGCGTTCCCGCGCATTCACTAATATCTCCCCCAGCAACCGCAGCCGCGGAACGAATTCCTCTGGCCAGGAACGCTCCCCGCGCACGGCATTGAGCACGATCAGGGACGAGACGCGTCCTTCGACGTACAGCGGGACGGTCAGAGTGGACCGGATACCCAACGCGGACCATGATCTGCGTTCGGACTCGGCCTCCGTCGGCAGATCCTCCATCCGGGAAATATTAACGTTGCTCCCCTGAACAACAAGCCTTTCGTAGGACCACGGGAACAGGTCCGCGAGATTGATATCCCCCGACACAGGCTCGATACCTTCACCATACGAGGCATGAGTGACCCAGCAGAATTTACGGTCGGCACGAATACCGAGCAAGCCGCAGCGATCCGCCTGAAAGATCTCCCGGACCTGCGCTAGGGCCTGTACGATCTCCCTATCGACCTCGCTCATCGGCGCCTTGATGAGCCGGGCAGACATGTCCGAAATCAGCGTCTCGAAGTGCATTCGCCGTTCAAGCATCTCATGAGACTGTTTGCGGTCGAGTACGCCCGCGATGACCGTGCCGATTCGCTGGAAATTGAACAGATCTTCGTTCGACCATACTCGGTCGGTTCTGATGCTCGCCATGCTCAGGGCCCCCCGGAGGGTGCCGCCAACAAGGAGCGGGATCACGATAAACGATCGTATCCCGGACCGTTCCATATACTGCTGGTCAATGCGCGCGGCCTGTGGCAGATCCTCCGGCTGGGACACGCAGAGGTTCTCAAGGTTACGGACCCGGTTGAAGATATAAGGAAGGGTCTCGTGCAGTAACGAACTCGCGGGCAGTTCGGTACCCGCCCCGGCATAGGCATGCGTGAGATGCGCATGTTGCCCGTCTTCCGAGAATTCCCAAAGGAGTACCCGGTCGCCGCCGAAAAAGGAATTAACCTCCTCCAAGCCCTTCTCGACCTCCCGGTCCAATTGATCGAATGGGGCGTTCAGGCAGCTGATGGAGAACGGCACGAGCAGACGGTCAAAGCTCCGCCGTTCGGGATAGAACCCGCGTTGGGGTTCCCCTTCTCCCTGGCGGGCATCTCCGGCTCCGCCTGACGGGACCGAACTCGAATGATCGTTTTCCTGCAACGTCACTTATCTCCTTTTCGTACGCTGTCGATGTACGATCGTCTCATGCGTGAAAAGATTAATATTCGTCTCCTAATCGAGTGAACCTTCAGCTCATGCATCATCCCCCATAGCCTCCTCAGGAGATCACTATGGACTTCATTGCACATGATTTCCCGCTCATGATTTCTGCGGGAATGATGCGAAGGGGAGATGCTCTGTCGTAATGATATAGAGACCGCTAATGACTCTGCCCTCAAAACGCGAGGATCACGCCGGCATTTGCCGAGAACTGGGACAACACATCACCCTGCACATCGATCAGGCACTTTCCCTCGGAGCAGAACACGGAACCGCTCCCTCCGATGAACGTACCGAACCAGCGGCCGTCGAGCCGGATCCCCACGTGATCCGACAGGTAGAACTTCACGCCCCCGCCCAGGCTAAGCGAAAACTTCGTTTCCGGGTTAAGCCCTGCGCCTTTCGGGTCCATATACGTTGCCCCAATGGTCCCGACCACGAAGGGCCTCACCTTGCCGGTCGACTGGCCGTACGTCCCCCCGATGTGGAAGTATTCGATATTCACGTCGAACAACGGGTTGCCGAAGAACGGTCCTTGGTCTGCCTTTAGACTCGTCTTCTGGAGGCTGTAATAAAGCTCAATCCAGGAATCCTCAGCCTGCTTGAAGTCCAGCATGATGCCGTAGCTCGATGTGTCGTTGAAGCTGAGCGCCTTACCGGTAACGGCATCATGGAACTCCCCTCCCATGGTGTACCCGGCAAAAGGCGTGACCTCGAAGTCCGCGGCTGCCGACCATGCCGCCGGCAGCAGGATCACGGCCGCGGTGAAGAGAGAATACAGCGTTCTTGTAATATTTCTTGTAATATACTTCCGTATGTGCATCTGACAAGACCTCAACTCACCTATTAACGGTTGGTTATCCGGCGATGATCGAGGACGTCATGACCTGCTGCCCACTGGCGGGACATTAATTCTCTGCATCGGAACCGTAGCTGAGAGTCTGCTTGCCCGCGAAGAAATAGTTTGCCATCACTGCAGCCAGTTCGTCCTTCTAGCCCGCACTCCCATGATCGGACTAGCGGTCTCGCGGAGCGCTTTCACGGCGTCGGTCCGCTGCCGCTCTATCTCATAAAAAAAATCTTCCCTCCTGTCGATCCGGGAAAATCCTGATATTCTATTACCTGTTGCACTTCCTATCATTTGACATCCTGGGCTGCCTCGAGCCGAGCAAGAACTCTGCTGCCGTTAAGCAGGAGCAGGATGCTATTCTCGAGCCGCCAGGCTTGGGTTTCCCCGAGTGCCTGAAGGAACGCCAGTTCAACGTTGCCTGCCACACCCGCGCAGAACTTTCGCGTCATGCCCAGGGGGCCGAGCGAGAGAGCCTCACCCTTCAGCTCGTAGCTCCCGAAGAAATTGTTGCACCCCGAATATCCGGTCGCCTTCGCCTCCGCCTTGTTGAAGGTGACGAAGGGCCGCCGCTCGCCTGACGGCACCTCGACCTTTGTACCATTGACCTCCAGAAGGAGCCAGGTCTGTCCCTCGAGTGACTGCGCACAGTCCGCGGTGACTCCGATTGATAGCAGTGCGCACACGGCTACCACCAGGAATGCCACACTGGCGTATCCAGCCTTAGCAGTGCTTTTAGTCATACTTATACTCCGGAGTCCGGTCACCGTCTCCTGTCCTTGGTCAGCAGAACAGGACTACTCGCGAAGCGTCACAGTGGCACCGTCCGCGTGACCCGTTTGCGACAGCATCGGAGGCCAGGCTCATCAGGGGCTTTCTGACACGACCCGTCCGTCCAATGGTTGGACCGGCCGCGCGTTGTGCTTATAGAAATGCGCGAACCGATTGATTTGGGCGTCTGATATCTCTACCGGTGTTTTCAGCACGAGCCACATAACCCCTTCCGTACAGGGCGGCGTGGTGAGAGAACCGGTATACGTGTAATATCCGCGCTGCGCTGGCAGAAGTTCCGATGGGTTGATCATCACATCCGTCGCAACCTCTTCCTTGCCTTCTTCCTTGGGGAGGTGTTCCCACAAGGCCTTCAGGAGTGCATTGGCCTGACCTTTCTGCATGAGCACCGCTACCACGGCGAGCTTTCCTTCCGCGTTCTTATGGACCAGGTGGGCCACCATGTCAAAGCTCTTTCCTTTGATCTTCTCCTCGCTGGGATGATGGAAATGGAACTGAACGAGCTGATACTGTTTCCCATCGATGGTGATGGAACTCCCTTCGGGATAATTCACCTGGATGGAGTGGCCGTTGTTGATTATCCTGAGTGGAGCGGCCTTATAGTCGAATTGGATCGGCGATAGATCGGTCTTCACCGCGCCGGTGATGTCAATGGGGGACTGGTTCTTACCGGTCTTACACACGGCATAATCCGTCTTCACGTCGCCCCAATGCGCAGGCCCATGCTCGCCTTCGTAGGACCACTCATGTCCGGCGGCGCTCTTCTCCGCAGCCGCGGCAAGGGGAATGGCTGTCATCATCAGCATGGCCGCGGTAAGCAGCAGCGAGTGTAGCATATACATAATCCTCTTCATTATTGAACCCTCCATCTCTCCATTGTTAACTGTCTACCTTTTCCCTCCAGGAGTGTATTTATTTTTCACCCTTTAGAGAGTTCCCGCGATGCCTTTCCTTGCTTGCCTACCTCGACGGCTGATAACTCCCTCATCATGACCCAGTCTGAGGAAAGCGACATCAGTTTACTGTTTTGGTCATTTCACTTACCAGACTCTTATCGATCAGCATGATCTCGATCCGGCGATTCTTCTGGCGGCCTTCCGGCGTGTCGTTCGGGGCCACAGGATCGTATTCAGCTCTTCCGGACGGAACCATGCGCTCAGGTGGAACGCCGACCTCCTGCAGATAACGGACAACGTTGGTCGCCCGGGCAACCGATAAATCCCAGTTTGTTGGGAACGTGGCCTGCAGGGCCTTGGCAACCGGTACGTTGTCCGTGTGCCCTACGACCCGGATAATCTTGTTCTCATACCCCTTCAGGGCATCACCGACCTTCTTCAAAACCTCTTTGCCCCCTTTTTTCAGCGTCGCCTTGCCGGAGTCGAAGAAGATCTGCTCCGCCAGGTCCACCGCAAGCATGTTCTTATACTGCTTCACTTGGAGCTGGCCCTTCTCCACTTCCTGAGAGAGACCTTGTACCAACGCGTCGTACTGCTGCTGCCGCTGCTGGCTGGCTGCGACCAAGGAGGCCTTCTCATTCTCTAGCACCCCGACCTGCTCCTGCATCGACGTGTTCTTTTGTTCCAGGGACGCGACCTGCTGCTTCAGTGTGGAGTTGTCCTGCTCCAGTGTGGCCTTCTGCTGCTCCAGGGTCTTCTTCTGATCCTCCAACGCTGCCTTATTCTGCTGCAACGTCGCTATCTCCTCATTCTTCCCCGCTTCCATCTTTTTGAATGTGCCGTTGCTGACGCAACCGCTCGCGATGACACCCATCGCGATGACAGCAATACCGATTCGAAGATACCTGATCATAGCAATACCCTCCTTTGTCCTGTTAGTAATTGTCATGGAACGATTCATGACCTAAAAAAACCGCGAACCACAGATTCGCAATCAAAATCAATATCAACCGGAACACCCTCACGAAAAGTAGTCCGGCTGCGAGCCAATGATCTTCGGGATGAAGTCGGACCAGCTTTAAGGCTTCTTCACAGAAATCGACACTGTCGTTGTGTACCGCACAATGACCTCGTCACCCTTATGGACCTCATCGAGTCGCTTCACCTGCGGCCCGACCGTAATGTTCATAATGCTCCCGTCAGCCAGTTTGAGCGTTGCCTCACGGGTTGCATAGTTGATCGCCTCTACCCTGACGGTCATGATCCCCGTGGTCTTCACGGTTCCAGCGGGCTTCTCTCCGGGCTTTGCCCTGGTTACTGTTGTTGTTTCCGAGGTAACCTGCTCTCCCTTTGCTTTTTGGACTTCGAGTGCCACTGACTGTGAATTTTCAATGGTGACGAGGTCGCCCTTCTTCACCTGGTCGAAGTTCCGCGCCTCCTCCCCGACCTGCATCTCAACGAGGTCGCCCTTGGGTCCCTTGAGGAGTACCGTGCGCGTCTGGTAGTCGATCTTCTCAACCGTGGAGGTGATGCTTGTGGTTTCCGTCTTGATACCGGAAGACCCGTCTTGAGCTTTCATTTCGGCAGCCATTGCCGGCATTTCCAACAGGACGGTCAGTGCCGACAGAACGACTACTACTGCCCATATTTGTTTCATTGCACTCCTCCCAGCACCTATGATTGAATTTGTAATACTTTAGATAATAATAACCGGTGGGATAGCGATCCTAATCGCACTCATTTTTAAATAATTTTATCATACGCTATGATGGTTGTCCATGTTGCTACCACCAATTCTTTTTTTTGGATATCACATCATTTCCGTTCCCGGAGTTTGCAAACATTGAGTGAACTGCGTATAATCATTATGGAAATGCTGGTAAAAGGATCCCCATGAGGAAAATATCAAAGTCATCTCGCCGAGTCACCTGGGCGGCGATTATTATCGCGACCGTCATGCTCCTCGTGCTGCTGTTCGTCCCCTTGTTTATCAAGACAGCGCCGATTGAAAACAAGATCCGCTCCCTCGTGGCGAAGCACACCGGCGATGCCGTTACCTTACAACGCATCGATATCTCCCTTTTCCCCCGCCCCCGACTCATTGTCCGCACTGTCGGCATCTCATTCCCCGGTACGGTGATGGGCACGCTGGAATCGGTGCACATCTATCCAGAGCTTCTGCCGCTTTTCCGTGGCCGGATACACATCGCGAAGGTACTGCTGGAACGACCGGATCTTGTCATAGAGTTCTCCGAGCATCGTGGACGGTGGCAGGAAAAGAAAGAGCCTGTGTCACCGGAGGAGCAGCGGACAAAGATCGCTTCCGCAATAGCCTCGATCCGGTCTTTCGCTCCTGAGCTGGTCTTCGACGTGGACGAGGGACGTCTCGCCGTTGACAGTGACGATAAACGGGTAATGTCTGTCAGGGACCTGCAGGCCCGTCTGGCGCTCCCGACGAATGGCTTTGACATAGCGATCACCGGCAACGTTGACCACTGGGGAATGGTATCGGCAAGCGGCCGGTTCCTGTCGATAGACAAGAACATCCTCGAGATAAAGAACCTCTCGCTGTCAGGGGGCCGCTCGTCGCTCACCAATCTCTCTGGCCGGGTCAACTGGGAAAAGGCCCCCTCTCTCGAGATCACATCGGGAAGGTCGGTGATCTTCCTGCAGGACCTAACGGAGCGGCTATCAACCGTCGAGACGGTACGCAACGCTCTGGAATCAGTTCATTCCCTGAAAGGCACCATCAACCTCACCAGCTTTACCTTTGCCGGTCCGCTCCTCCATCCGGAGAGCGGGACCATGGAGGCGTCAGGCAGCGTCGCGGACGTCATTGTCGATGCAACCATGCTCCCTGGTCCGGCCAGGGTAAACAGTGGCATGTTCAAGGCAACGATGGACAGCGTTTCCGTAACCGATGCCCGCGCGGAGCTTCTCGACGCATCTTTTATGACATCAATCCTTATTTCAGGTTTTAGTCATAACAAGCACTCGATTGATTTATCCGTAACGGGAAATACCGGTCCTGCTGCGGTACGATGGGCATCAGCGAGGTTCGACCTGCCGCCTGAGATGACCCCGCGTGCACCCCTGTCGCTCTCGCAGACGCGTCTCCGATGGCAGAAAGGTGGCAGAACATCGCTCCGCGGCTCTCTCCAGGTACAGAACGGCCCCCAGATCTCTACGGATATCTTTTGGGATGAGCAGGAACTGCTGATCAATCAGTTAGACATTCAGGACGAGGGTTCCAAGGCCTCCATCAAGCTGCGCCACCGGGACAAGCTCCTTGATGTCTCCTTTGCGGGAAGCATACACGAACAAACTTTGAACCGCTTGTTCGAGCAGTCCTCATTCCGTCATGGATGGATACAAGGTGACCTCAAGGCCCATGTCGTGCTGGACCAGCCACAGGAGTCCACTGCAGAGGGAAGCATCGAGGGTAGTGACCTCCTCATTCCCTGGGCCCTTAAAGCACCGCTGGAAATCAACAGTATCCGCCTAAGCGCCCACGACAAGACCATTACCATAGAATCGTCCGATCTCATGCTGGCTAATATGCATTTCACGCTTGCCGGGACTGTCACAGCATCGGCGCGCCAGTACATTGTCGACGGGGACATTGGTGCATCAACCGTCACGATCGAGACATTGCAGAAAGCGCTGGGCGAAGATGCGAAGAAGGAGAGTCCGGGAGCGAAGACAGACGGAGCACCGCAAAAAAAACCTCTGCCCCTGGTGGGGACGCTCCTTTTCAGAGCGGATAGTCTCTCCTACGGCAAGTTCATGCTGAACCCTGTAGAAGCAAAAGTTGTTCTGGACCCTGGGGAGATCAGGGTCGATCACCTCGAGGCCGTGTTATGCGGGATCACCATTCACGGCAATCTTGCGCTCGCTGGCGGGAACATCAGCTTTGATCTCAAACCTGATGCGAAAGGACTTCAGCTGGAGCCCGCGCTGACCTGCCTTGCCGGAAAGGACGTAAAGGTAAGCGGTGTCTTCGATCTCGGTGGGTCCCTCTCGGCTCGCGGAAAACCTGATGCACTTGTTTCTTCGCTCCAGGGATCGGCCGATTTCACCGCCCGGGAGGGTCATTTTTACCGATCACCTACGTTGGCAAAGATCCTGTCGCTGCTGAACGTATCGGACCTGCTGCGGGGAAACTTTTCAGACTTCCGGACCAAGGGACTCCCCTATCGGTCGATCTCGATCAAGGCCGGCATCCGAAGCGGGAAGCTCGACCTGCAGGAACTGGTCATTGATTCCTCCGCAATGAACATCGTCGGCCAAGGTGCGATGGATGTTAAGGATTCCACGGTCAGCATGACGGTGCTGGTGGCCCCCTTTACGTCGATAGACAAGATTGTCAGCAAAATCCCCGTGGTGAACTATATCCTCCAGGAAACCCTCGTTTCCATACCCGTGACCGTTAGCGGCAGGATCAGCGACCCTGAGGTGAAGCTCATGCCCGCGTCTGCCGTCGGTGATGGCGTGCTCGGCATCTTGAAGCGGACCGTGAAGGCCCCGGTAAAGATAATCGAACCGGTCTTGCCGGGAGAGCGGAAAAAAGATGAGAGCCAGTGATCCGAGAGAAGGCTAAAGGGAGGTTTTTTTAACGTCACAGGTCGGTGGGGGCTAGCGAAATGGTTTCGCCTTAAACAGTTCTTTGAACATAAGCGAGACAAAGGCATTGATCTCTTCCTGCGGCGGGCCGGAGATGCGCGTTTCCGATAATGCCGACCAGATTAGCTTCTCGGTCCGGACATCGTACAGCTGGGTTTCAAGGGACAGAAACTTCTCCTCCGCAGAGTACCCCTGCGTCGTCGGCGCGGACGGCTCGGGGAAAGAAGCCATGACGGTTGTATAACCGCCCCAAGCGCCGGAGGATGCGTATGGCATGCCACCGCCGGTCGTGATGGTCATGCCCGGGATATTCCGCTCTTCGGTTCGGCCTCCGGCAGATCTGACGGTCAGGACGGTATCGATCCCCTGCTCCTTGACGGCAGAGGCGATGCCCTCGCGCGCCGCGTCACCTACCAGCGTATCGGTCGTAAGGGCCCTGAAGCTTTCCACTGCGTCGATCCCCTTCTTTTTGAACTGCTTCGCGAACTCGCTTTCCATCATCCTCCTGGTCGTGGGCTGCCTCACCACCGCGATAACAAGGACGTTCTTCGGCTGTCCTCCCTGGTAGGTTTCGTCGAACGTGTACTGCTTCACCTGCGTTGCGGCGCAGCCAATGCAAACCAGCAGCACGCAGAGAAGGATAGTGACCAATACGCTCCTGTTCATACTATTGGACCATTCTTTCCTGAACAAGATTTTTCACAATAGCGGTAGTGAACGGTTTGATCTGCTTTATGGGCCCACCACTCTGATAGGTGGTCTGGGACAGCGCCGACCAGATGGGCTTCCGTGTTGCGGTCTGGTAGAGGGTCGTTTCCATGGTGACCGCGTCATAATCGTAAGACACGTCCCTCACTCCCACATCGGTTGTAACGCCGCCGTAATAACTATCCCAGCTCGTGTCAAAACCCTGTGGCACCGCATAGCGGCGGACGGGGGTGTGCGTGTCACCCACCTCTTTTTTGAGGAACTTCACCACAATGATCACGTCGGCGCCCACTTCCTGCACCTTTTTCAGGACCGCTTCCTTATCCGGTTTTTCCTCGCGTGGGAGAACTGTGTAGCTTGCGATGACATCGTTCCCACGCGCCTTGAGCTGACGCACGAACTCATCTTCTACCAGGGTCCGGGGCCCATATTCCTTCGATTGCCCAATGACGAAAATCTTCGACGGATGCCCCTGGTACGCATCATCCTTCCATTGAGCAACCAGCTTCGTTCCGGCACAAGAGGCCAGCAGACCAAAAGATATGATCGCGACGCTTGCCACCTGTATGATCCTTCTTTTCATGACACTGTTTCCTTTCCTCGGCAGGTCCCTTCTTAGATCCGGCCGTTCGTTCGTTATTTTGCTCGTCCTGCCGTGAGCATCTTGTCACTCACCAGACACTCGACAATCGCCTTGATGAACGACCGTACGAGCCGGTCATCGTCCCCGCGTATCCATGTCTCCGACGCGTCGGACCAGATAATCTTGTCGTTCTCATGTACGCAGCGTTACGATAACGCAATAATAGCAGAGCCACCACTACTTCACAACCGAAAAATGCGTCCTTACCTCTCTCCTTTACAAATCCGGAAAGCAATGATATTCTTGTCATGACCCTGTGCGGTAGAGCCCTTCCATGCGAGGTAGCCTGTTCCATGCCCGTCCCTCATCGCATCGCCCTTCTTGTCATGGTCCTGTCCTCCCTTTTTTTCTCCCCAAGCCTTTCCGGGGCGCAAGCGGCCCCGCCTGCGGAGGACGCAATCACCGTTCCCTTTGATACATCCGACAGCACATCACAGCCCGCCACCGGCGGTGATGCCCAAAAGGAACAGCAGAAAGACGGATTCTGGACCGGACTTTGGAACAGCATGACCGACGAGGCTCATCTAACCGTGAGTTACGGCATCCTCCAATCGAGCCTTACCATCAAGCGAAAAAGCGACGGCGCCACAGGCACCATGACACAGCGGGACACGTCGGCGTTCTTCCTGAGCTATGGTACGCGTCCGTCCTTCTTCAAGGACTCGAACTTCGGCTATACGTTCATGGTGAACTATGTAAATTTCGACATGGGGAAACAGGAGGTTGCGGGGAATGAATATGTGGACCTCGGCACTGAAATAACGGGGCAGATGATCTATGCCGTGCCGACATTGTTCTATCAGTGGGGAGAGCACCATTACAAAGGGACATTCGTGCGGCTAGGCGTCGGAGCCGGTGTCGGCGCTGCCACGTATTCGGGCACGGTACAGTTGACCGGTTCACAGGTTCCCGGTGGCGAGAAGATCCATACGGCAAGCAAATCCTACTCACCAAGGCTTGCGCTGAGCGATTTTCTCGAGGCACGGTGGCACCACTTCGGCATCTCCATAAGCTACGCCGCTCCCCGCATCTACGGCGATACATACGATGTCAAGGTGTCTGACTTCTCCGTGAACATCGGATACACGATATATTTCTGATGACTGCACTCTGCCATGGTAGACAGAATTGACGGGTGGGGGACTACGACAATTCTACGACAGTGAAAGGAAAAGGAGTTACGGAATGACTCGTAACTCCTTGAGAAGTTTGGCGTCCCCAGGGGGATTCGAACCCCCGTTATCGCCGTGAAAGGGCGGTGTCCTGGGCCGGGCTAGACGATGGGGACGTTATGTAAGTTTGGAGTGTCGAGTGCGGAGTGTGGAACGATAACTCGAAACTCGTAACTCGAAACTGTATCTGAATGGTGAGCCGACTGGGATTCGAACCCAGGACACCCGCCTTAAAAGGGCGGTGCTCTACCAACTGAGCTATCGGCCCGTCAACAACATTTGAAGAGTGCGTATATTAACAAAGAAGCGTCGTCTTTGTCAACCGAAAATGCTTACCGTGTTCTTACACTGCGCGTTACTGCCTTCTTGAATGGCTGCTCGAGAATGATGGTCTCATCCCGCCGCGCTCCGGTAGAGATGATGGCCGGCTTCACCCCTGACATCTTGCAGAGCTTTTCCACGTAGGACCGGGCCTTTTTCGGCAGATCGCTGTAGTTCCTGATACCGATTGTGGTCTGCTTCCATCCGGGCATGGTAATGTACTGTGGCGTACCTTTTTCAAGGACCGAAAGTTCCGAAGGCATCTCTTCGTACAGCTTTCCCTTGTACTTGTATCCGACGCAGATCTTGAGTTCGTCCAGCGTGTCCAGTACGTCGAGCTTGGTGATAGCTGCGCTCGTCATGCCGTTGACGCGGACCGCATGCCGGATGACGAGCGTATCAGCCCAGCCACACCGCCGAGGCCTGCCAGTCGTGGCCCCGTATTCCTTGCCGCGGGCGCGAAGTAGCTCGCCAAGTTTATTCTCCTGCTCCGTAGGAAAGGGGCCGCTGCCCACACGGGTGGTGTAGGCCTTCACGATACCCATGACCTCGGTGATTGTGTTCGGACCAATGCCAAGGCCGGTGCAGGCCCCGCCGGCCGTGGGGCTCGACGAGGTGACAAAGGGATAAGTCCCGTGGTCGACATCCAGGTGCGTGCCCTGCGCTCCTTCTGCCAGGACCTTCTTGTTCTCATCCACTGCTTGGTTGAGAAAGAGCGTGGTGTCGGCGATATACTTCTTGAGCCTCTTCGCATACCCCACATACTCATCATATACTTGATCCAGATGCACAAGCGGCGCCTTGTAGTAACGCTCAAGCAGGAAGTTCGCTTCGCCGGTATTGCACGCGAGCTTCTCGCGGAACGTCTTTACATCCAGGAGATCTGCCATCCGGATGCCCTTGCGGCTGATTTTATCCGAATAGGACGGTCCGATGCCCCGGCCCGTTGTTCCGATCTTTTTGTTCCCCTTCAGCTTCTCGCTCGCGATATCGAGTGCCTTGTGGTACGGCATGATAAGGTGCGCGTTCCCGCTGATAAGCAGGCTATCATCGAACCTGATGCCGCGCGTCCTGAGTCCGTCCATTTCCTCTATCAGGGCGGCGGGGTCAACGACCACGCCATTCCCGATGATACAGGTCTTGCCTTTGTGCAAGATACCTGACGGGATCAGGTGCAGGATGAATTCGTCCATGCCCACGACCACGGTGTGTCCCGCGTTATGACCGCCCTGATACCGAGCGACGATGTCAGCGCGCTCGGTGAGCAGGTCTATGATCTTGCCTTTACCTTCATCGCCCCATTGGGCGCCTACAACCACTAACACTGGCATTCTTTCTCCTTAAAACTGCAAACTATGCAGTCGGCATCATGGGGAAAATGAAAATTGGAAACTGCTTTCAACTTCAATCAACAATTCGCTCCGCCATAGGCGGAACATCATATTTTCACAAGCTTCACCGATAAAACGTTTGGTAGCTTCCTGATCTTGCCCATCAGCTCGTCAGAAACGGCGCTGTCGATGCTCACAACGGACATGGCCAGACCGCCCTGCTTCTCCCGTCCAAACTGCATGCGCGCGATGTTGATCCCGTTCTGCCCGAGGATCGTTCCGATACCGCCGATCACGCCCGGTTTATCGTTGTTCATGAGCACCAGCATGTCGCCTTCTGGCACGGTCTCCATCGGGAAGTTGTCCACTTGGATGATGCGCGGCTCTTTTTTACTGTTGAGCGTTCCGGTCGCGGACACGTCCTTGCCGCCGGCCTTAATCCTGAGCGTAACGAGGCTCGTGTATTCCGTGGCTTCGCTGGACTTTGACACCTTTACGTCGATGCCGCGGTCCTTGGCGATGAGGGGAGCATTCACATAATTTACGTTCTCCTGAAGCGTGGGTGTCAGTAGTCCCTTGAGCGCCGCCAGGGTGATAGGGTCCTGCTTGAGGTTAGCCACCTCGCCGCTGTACTCCATCGTAACCTGGGTGAGGCCACCTTCGTAGAGCTGGGCGATGAACAGACCCATGCGCTCGGCAAGGTTGATGTAAGGGCTGAGCGTTGGAAGCTGGTCAGCCGGCACGGATGGTACGTTGACCGCGTTCCGCACGGTCCCCGCAACGAGGTAATCCACAATCTGCTCGGCTACGGCCACGGCAACGTTCTCCTGTGCCTCCCGGGTGGACGCGCCAAGATGCGGGGATGCGATGAAGTTGTCGAGCGTCAAGAGGGGGTGGTTTTCCGGTGGTTCCTTCTCGAACACGTCGAAGGCCGCACCGGCCACTTTGCCGCTCTTAAGCGCCTCATAGAGGTCATGTTCGTTCACGATGCCGCCGCGAGCGCAGTTGATGATGCGCACGCCGTCCTTCATCTGGGCGATCGTGTCTTTATTGATAAGATTTGCCGTCTCCTTGGTCTTGGGTGTATGCACCGTGATGAAATCCGACCGTCTGTAGATCATTGGCAGATCGGCTAGCTCGATCCCTAGGCTCTTTGCCTTCTCCGTTGAGATGAACGGATCATAGGCCAGAACCTTCATGCCGAGCCCCACGGCACGGCTTGCCACCACGCCGCCGATTGCGCCAAGACCGATCACCCCGAGCGTCTTGTCGTACAGCTCCACGCCTTCGAATTTTTTCTTCTCCCATTTTCCTGCTTTTAGCGAAGCATAGGCCTGCGGGATCATCCGGGCGCAGGCGAACAGCATGCCGATGGTGTGCTCCGCCGTGGTCACGGTGTTCCCGCCGGGCGTGTTCATCACCACGACGCCCTTCTTCGTCGCGGAAGCGATGTCCACGTTGTCCAGGCCGCTCCCGGCCCGGCCAACGACCTTGAGCCTTGTCGCTTTGTCGAGGAGATCTTTCGTAACCTTTGTTGCCGAACGGATGATCAGTGCGTCGTAATCACCGATGATCTTTTCGATCTCTTCGACGCTCGTTTTGCTCCGGGCGTCGACTTCGAGTCCGGCTTTTTTCAAAATCTCGACTCCGACGGGGGAGAGGTTGTCGCTGATGAGAACCTTCATGAAGCCTCCTCATTACAACAAGCACGAAAGATTGATATCAAGACTCTAAACAAATTCAAATGACCAAAGTTAAATAATTCGCGAATCTGGAAATCGGAACGTGTTAAGATTTCAGGATTATAAGTTCGTGCTTGCCGTTTAATTACTTCATCAATATTTCCTGCGCTGCGCCAACGCCTGTGCCGAGTTTCAACGGATGGCCGAGGCCTTTCAACACCATCTCGATTCCGGCCACGGCCGTGATCACATCAAAAGTGTCGGCGTATCCCAAGTGGGCAATGCGGAAGATCTTGCCCTTGAGCTTGTCCTGGCCGCCCGCGCCGGTGATGCCGTACTTCTCTCTCAGGTTCTTATAGATCGCTTGTCCGTCAACGCCTGCCGGCGCCTCGATGGCCGTTAGAGCATTGCTCGGGCTTTCCTTCGGGAAGAGCTTGAGTCCGAGCGCCCCGACCGCCGCGCGGGTGGCCTTGGCGAGTTTCTCATGACGCGCGAGTACATTCTCCAGTCCCTCTTCCTGCAGCATCTTGAGGGATGCGTTGAGCCCGATGATGAGCGTCACCGCTGAGGTAAAGTTGGTCTGGTTCTTGGCCAGGTTATCCCGCTCCTTTTTGAAGTTGAAATAAAACTTCGGGGTCTTCGCCGTATCAGCCATCTTCCATGCCTTGTCGCTCACGGACACGAAAGCGAGTCCCGGCGGAAGCATCACACCCTTTTGAGATCCGCCGACCATTACGTCGATCCCCCACTCGTCCGTGCGGAGATCGTGCGCCACTAGTGCCGAGATGGCGTCAACGACGAAGAGCGCATCCATCTTTTTCACAATCGAGGCAAGGGATTTAATGTCGTGATAGACGCCGGTGGATGTCTCGTTGGCCTGTACGAACACGGCCTTGATCCTGGGGTTCTTCTTAAGCGCAGCCTCGACCTGCTCGGGCTTAACCGCATGCCCCCATTCCACAATGATCTCTTCGACCTTCATGCCGTAGGCTTGGCATATCTTGGTCCAGCGTTCACCGAACTTACCACCATTTATCACGAGAACATCGTCGCCAGGGCTCAAGAAATTGGTCACCGAGCCGACCATGCCGCCGGTGCCGGTGGCACAGAGTATGAGCACATCGTTTTTGGTCTGGTAAAGCCACTGGAGACCCTTTTTTGCCGCATCGAGTACGGGCAGGAAGTCCGGCGCACGGTGATGAATGATTGGCATGGCCATGGCCAGGAGTGCCTCCGGCGGTACGGGCGTAGGACCGGGAGCCAAAAGATATTTTTTCTGCATGGGGATACCCTCCAAAGAGATACGTTGGTTAATTAATATAGAATAAGTGGTTAAACGATGTAAACGTAATGATTTCTATTAAAATAGAAGAAGTTATAGTCCCGCCGGGGCGGGACCTATGCCCGGGGTTGGCGTGTCGCTGGGATATTGCGGATGTCTATGTTGCTTCAAGGTATTACTGCCTCTCTATGATGATTTCCGGCCAAAACCATAAAACACTATCATAAGCTGCAGAAAATTGTCAAGAAAATAGTGTATGATGCCGCATATGACTGGGATAGTGCAGAATGTTACTTTTGCAAAATTTCCAAGGTCAGCGTAAATGTTATCGCAGGCATGATGCGATCATTCGTATACACCGTGACATGTTTTTCAAGGTATCCCGTTCTTCCGGCGGTATCCACCGTGACCTTGACCTGCCCCACGCTTCCCGGTTCCAGGCGATTAGAACTAATCACCGCGGCCGTGCAGCCTCAACTGGACTGAATACGGTCGATCACCAAGGCTTCCTTGCCCACGCTGCGTAGCTCAAATACATGCTCGGCCTGCTCCCCTTGGACAACCTTGCCGAGATGATACTTGAGCTGATCGACCAAAGCCTTGGGTCCCGTGTAATCCTGGGCCGGAGCAACCGATCCGATACCACCAAGCGCGATGACCACCACGGCTGCCAGAACAAGTCTCTTCATAATGCTTCCTTTCCGAACCACCTTGATTCTCCCATGAATTTTACGAAGTCCACCATTTTAGTCATCGTGATCCCAAAAATCCTGTATGTTGCCAACCGTTAACCCCAGGGATACGATCTAGGGAGCATCTCGACCCTCTTCACAGCCCGCTTTTCTTCTGGTAGATCATCTTCATGAGTTCATCGCGCGTGATCAGGTCTTTATCGATCAGCAAGCTGATGAGCGCATCAAGACGTATCCTGCTATCAGACTGTTCCTGCCGCACCGCTTCCGCCTCCGGCAGAATCGGCGAAGTCGTTCCCGCTGTCGGGGCCATCTTGAGGTCGCTCCCGCGAATGATCTCCATTTTCCCTGCGGCCGCGGTTATGTCCCGAAAGGTGGTCTTGGTCTTTCTGACGACGTCTTCGCCATCATAATATTTTCGGATAGCATCCCTGATTTCTGAGTCCAGAGCCAAGGCCGGTTTGACCTTTAGGCCGGTAATGAACCTGAGTGCATCGACCACTTCATAGTCCAGGGGATCGGCCATCGCGACCACAAGGGTCCCTCCGTCTTTCTTCGCAGGGACGATATTGTATCTTTTCACGACATCACTCTTGATCAGTTTGATAACATCCTCGGGGACAAGAGGCTCAAAAAGGTTGACATATGGCGTGCGCAGTTTTTCAGCTATGATTTTGGCCAGATCATCTTCCCGGACGAACTCGAGTTCAATGAGGATGGCACCCAGCTTTCCTCCCCAGTTACGCTGGTGCGAAAGCGCCGACTGGAGTTGGAAATCGTCGATCAGACCGGCATCTTTCAAGAGCTCACCGAGTTTCTTGGTCTCGGCCATAGCAGCCTCCGCAGGAAGAAAAATTGCTCAACAATTTTCGGCAATCTCCGATAGGGAACTTCGTTCTCTAAAGAATATCGAAAGCAGCTTTATACCACCATCTCCTAATGAATAATGTCCATCGCTGATAGGATTTGGCGGCTTTCTCCAATGGAGTAAATTATATGCCTCACAAGCATAGAATGTCAAACCTTTTGTCTTTTCCCAGCCTGATTTTCAGGCTTTTGCCAAGGGATTATCTCCTCCTGCTCTTTGCATTGTCATGCCGATCCCGAACCAGGAGGTGGCGAAGGTTGATGTCTCCGAGAGCGGCGAGCAGGCTTGCCTTGATCCCCGGCTGTTCCTGCTCAAGGCTGGAGAGTAACTTCTTTATCCTGACCCTTTTCATGTCCGGATCTCCACAGGAAGGACAGGCACAGCAGGTAACCGGGAACCGGGCAGCAGAGGCATACTGGATGATAAAATCCTCGTGAACATACACAAGCGGGCGAATCACCACATTCCTGCCGTCCTCAGCATGCACCAAGGGGGCCATGGCCTTGATCGTGCCGTTGTAGAACTGGTTGAGCAGCAGCGTCTCTATGAAATCATCACTGTGGTGACCGAGGGCCACCTTCGTGCAGCCGTGCTCGATCGCCTGGGTATACAGGACGCCCCTGCGTATCCGGGCGCAGAGGGAGCAGGGGGTGTCCTCAGGCTTCAGCTTTTCTAACATGATTTCATGGATAGGGGCATGGACGATGCTGTATTCATAACCCCGTTCACGGAGATATGCCTCGATCGGGCCGGTTTGAAATCCCGGGAAACCGGGGTGGACCGTTACGGCGACAAGAGAAAAATTCACCGGTGCCCGCTGTCTCAGGCTGTCCAATATATGGAGCAGCGTCCAGCTATCCTTGCCGCCGGACAGCGCCACGAGGATCCGGTCATTGCTTTGTATCAGATCGAAGTCGCCAACGGCCTTGCCGGCAAGTCTCCTGATCCGGCGCTCCAGATACGTTGTAGTTTGCATGGAAGAATCCTAAAGCCAGAAGTCCGATAAGTCAACTGTTTTATAAGAACATCTAGAAACAAAAAGGGCTTCCGGAATAATCTTTCCCGGGAGCCCTTTGGAAATGCCGTAGCTGTGCATTATCTTCTCTTGGAGGTCTTTTTCTTCGCTTTCTTTTTCGCAGTCTTCTTTTTTGCAGCTTTCTTCTTGGTTGCTTTTTTCTTCGCTGCTTTCTTCTTCACAGCCTTTTTCTTTGCCTTCTTGACAGCTTTCTTTTTTGCTGCCTTTTTTGCGGCCTTCTTCTTCGCGGGTTTTTTCCTGACCGCAGGTGCCGTCACAGCGGCCAGCTCTTCCGGAGCAGTCACTTCCGTCGACTCAAGACCGCAGCAATACACAGGCTCTTCATACATTTCACCGCTTCTCGTAACGCTCATCCTTCTGCCGCACACCTTGCACTCAAACTGCACAATCTTCTCACTGGCCATATGCATTCCCCTCCTTCTATGCTGATGACCCGTGTTCCACGGGCTAAATGCGGTTCTACAGTATAAAAAAAATGCGTTTAGAATATTCGAGACACGGATAACTAGCAACAGCACCCTATATCGCTTACGAGCTTAATAATTAATGTAGAAGCATATCAACCAAATGTCAAGTTTTTTCCTCTCAGGAAGCTTAACACCATATTCGTGGCTGTTTCTTGTTCGCTTTCACCATCGCGGTCTTCCTCTTGTCTGCCTGCCTGAGCTCCCAGATATGCTCCATGCCCTCTATGGCGGCTGCCAGCGCCTCTTCCGTTTTGGTGCCATCCCATTCCTTCGTCTCCGCAAGTCGGTAAAGCTCAAGGATCACATCATCTAAGTCGAGCGCCATATATTCTCCTTAAAATACAGCATGTTAACTTGGAATAGGTTGTCGGCGGCCTTTATGCGGACGCCCTCTGCGCATAAAAAAGCCGGGAGAAAAATCTCCCGGCTTCCATTATTCAAACTGCATTTTCACACTGGTTATGCTGACAGCAATTGTTTTCCTCAACTTACCTCCCGTAATGAATCCTCAGGGATTCTTAGGCCTGCTCTGCACTCCGAACTGAGGTTACCCGCACTTTGAGAACCCACACCCCCGGCAGAAGGCGCAGCCCTCGCCGAATTCCAGAAGCCCGCCGCAGTCGGGGCATTCGGGGCAGAGGCCGAGAAGGTTCTTGCTCCCTCCTTTAGCGCAGTCGGATGATGAATTGGCAATCACCTGCTGTGCCGACGCTGCCTTGACCTTGTGATGCTGTCGGTAGCTCATGCCGTCCTTGGCATAGCGCTCAAGCGCCCTGCCAATGGCATCAGGGCAGGACAAGATTGAGCCGCCCTCGCCCCATGCCGGCGATGGGCAGCGAATGCCCTTAACCTGCTTGATGATAGAGTCGATGGACACTCCGGAACGGAGCGCGAGGGAGACCATGCGGCTTACTGCTTCTGATTGGCTAGCGGCACATCCGCCGGACTTACCCATCGTCGAGAAAACCTCGCAGATGCCTTCCTCGTCCTCGTTGATCGTAATGTAGAGGTTGCCGCAGCCCGTCGGGATCTTCTGCGTGACCCCTTGGGTGAGAAGCGGACGATGGCGCGGCTTCTTCTCCTCAGCCAGTTCGGGTGATGCCGAAGCGACCGTGACCGGATGGTCAGCTGCGGCGGCCTTGCGTGCCTTTTCGGTGGCACCCGTGCTCAGGACCTGTTCGTCGCGCGAGCCGTCGCGGTAGATGGTCACGCCCTTGCAGCCGAGCTTATACGCCAGCATATACACCTTCTCCACATCCTTTTGCGTGGCGCTGTGCGGGAAGTTCACGGTCTTGGACACCGCGTTATCAGTATACTTCTGGAACGCACCCTGCATGCGGATATGCCACTCGGGAGTGATGTCGTGGGCCGTAACGAACACGCGCTGAACGTCCTCGGGGACCGTGGGGATGCCTGTGCACCCCCCGTGTTCGGCGATATCCTTCATAAGCTCGTCGGAATAGAAGCCTCGCTCCTTGGCAACCCTTTCGAACACGGGGTTCACCTCGAGGAGTTCAGCACCATCGAGCACCTTCCGGACAAAAGTAAGGGCGAAGAGCGGTTCGATGCCGCTCGAGCAGCCTGCGATGATCGAGAGCGTGCCTGTTGGAGCGATCGTCGTCACCGTCGCATTCCGCACCGGCGCCATGCCCGGTCTGTCGTAGATACTTCCTTCAAATTTCGGAAAGGCCCCGCGCTCCCTGGCAAGTTCCTCGCTCATCTTCCGGCCCTCATCGGTAATGAATTTCATAACTGACTCCCCTAGTTTGACGGCCTCGTCGGAACTGTAGGGGATGCCCATCTCGAGCAGCATGTCTGCGAAGCCCATGACGCCGAGGCCGATCTTGCGGTTGGCGCGGGTCATCTGGCTGATCTTGTCGATGGGATAGCGATTCACATCGATCACGTTGTCCAGGAAGTGGACCGCTTGCCGCACCGTGTGGCTAAGTTTGTCGTAGTCCACGGCCTTGCTGTGCCTCGCAAGCATCCGGGCCAGGTTGATCGAGCCCAGGTTGCAGGACTCGTACGGTAGAAGCGGCTGCTCACCGCAGGGGTTGGTAGATTCCACCTTGCCCACATGCGGCGTGGGGTTGTACTGATTGATGCGGTCAAGGAAAATAATGCCCGGGTCGCCGTTCTTCCAAGCCATGTTCACGACGGTATCAAAAACCCGGCGGGCATGAAGGCGCTTGACCACGCCCTTGTTCCGGGGCGACACGAGATCATACTCATCGTCCTTCTCTACCGCCTCCATGAAGGGATCGGTGATGGCAACGGAGATATTAAAGTTGTTCAGCCGGTCGTTCTGCTGTTTGCAGGTGATGAAGTCCAGAATGTCCGGATGGTCCACCTGCAGGATGCCCATGTTCGCCCCGCGGCGCGTGCCACCCTGCTTTACCGTCTCCGTGGCCGCGTCGAACACGGTCATGAACGAAATGGGGCCAGACGACACCCCCTTGGTGGATTTGACCACATCATTCTTGGGGCGGATGCGGGAGAAAGAGAAGCCCGTACCTCCGCCGGACTTATGGATAAGAGCCGCCTGCTTCACGGACTCAAAGATCTCGTCCATGGAGTCGCCCACGGGCAGCACAAAACAGGCCGAGAGCTGACCGAGCTCCCGTCCCGCATTCATGAGCGTGGGGCTGTTCGGCAAAAACTCGAGGGACGTCATAAGGCGATAGAACTCGGTCGCTATCCGCTCCACCTCGGCGTCTGACTTGCCGTAGGCCCGGTCTGCTTCGGCGATGGTCCGCGCCACGCGCGTGAACATATCTACTGCTGTTTCGATAACGGTCCCATCCTCGTTCCGTTTGAGATAGCGTTTTTCGAGCACCTTGAGGCAGTTCTCGGACAGATTGAGACCCTTGCCGTATGCTGGTGCCGAAACAGAAGCCGCGCTCTTCATGATTCCCTCCATGATGAATATAAAAAAATAAATTGAAATTAAAGCCGGAGCGGATTGATTGACCGCCCCGGCATTATATTACTAATTGTCAGATTGACTAGCCGAACGATTAAAACAGTATTTTAGTGAATTTCTCATTTGGCCCTGCCTATGATGTGTTTCTCTCGGGTGAAGCCTATTGAGGTTTTTTGCGTGATGCTATGAGAAGCAAAAACCAGCAGGAAACGACCCTACGGGAATAAAAACTGGTAGGAAGTATAACCACAAGATATTGTATTGTCAAGGCTATTTTTATACCATATTTAGTCAATTTTCATGCGGCTTTTATAATGAAATGGCCTTTTCAAGAGCATAGAATCTGGATGAAAAAAAAAGAGGTTTTTAAAACCCCTACCAAATGCGGATAACGTGAAAAATGAGGAGTGAAGGGGTCTCGATAGAGGGACGGGTTATCTAGCTCGTACAACTGGTTCCACTCGTAGTCAGTGTGAGCTCAAAGAACTTCGGAGGCTGCCTTCCTGCTAATCGCTGTCCACGTCATTGGTGCGGAATGTGTCTTTTAGCAAGGCACGCATACAATGAATCAATTTTTACGCGTCGTTATTTACCTTTGCACTCCCCAACACTTTAATTTATTCCACTACCCATACCGAGCAACTCTTGGCCTCGTGGATGAGCTTGCTTGAGGTGCTGCCAAAGAGGAACTCCTCGGTCTTGGATTTGTGGTGGCTCCCCACGACTATCGTGCAGCAGGAGAGGTCGCAACGGGTATCGAGAATGGCCTCGGAAAACGCTTTGGCTTCTCCTACACAGGCACGGTACTGGACTTTGTCCTGGGGGAACCCGGACTGTATCAGGACCTGACGGTAGTTTTCAAGCATCTTGTTAGTCGCATCGATCTTGTTCTTGATCCAGCCATTCATCTCCTCGTTGGTATCAAAAAAGTCTTCCTCGGGCTCGGGAATGA
Source organism: Nitrospirota bacterium (assembly GCA_035498715.1). GTDB lineage: Bacteria > Nitrospirota > UBA9217 > UBA9217 > UBA9217 > DASPSR01. The sequence continues at coordinate 27,216 of DATJZV010000153.1, read as the reverse complement.
CGCTCAAGAGCGTGACCCGGAAGCCTGGGAATCCGCCGAGGAAGTCGGCGACATAAAGCACAGCGCGGCGCGAACTGTCGGACTCATCGACCGCGATCAGGAGGTGCTTGTCTTGCATCGGGCTGGTGTTTTCGATATTCATTGCTGGGCTCCTTTCGGGGGCACAATTTATTTTCTCCACCGCAGAGAGTTGAATTTGAAGATCAGATACTGAATTCTCACCGGTGAGCTCCGCGCACTATGTGGCAGATCATCGCCTTTTCAACTCTTCCCGCGCCTCTCCCAGGTCCTCGAGCAACTCCCTGGTATATTCGTAATACACCGGCGCACTCAAGGCAAAATGCATCAGAACTCTGTTCAGCTTCTCCGGAATATAGGGATAGATCTTCTTGAGATTGTTTACGCGGTTGTGAAACACGATGTTCACATCATCTTCCGTCAGACGGTCGAACGTCTCCGGGCTCTCGCGCAAGAGGCGATACGTTGTGATATCCCCCCGTCCCGTGATGAAGAGCAGTATGTTCCCGAGGCCAAAGAGGTCGTATCCGAAACGGCTCTCGCCGTGGCGGTAATTGAAATCGAAGTCGATCCAGCGGTACTGACGGGTCGAGGCGTCCTTGATGATGTGGTCTCGCCGAATGTCCCCATGCTTCTCGTTGTTCTCATGCAGGAAGCGGATGGCCTCAACAACACGGATGAACTCGTCGAGCAGAGCGGGATAGTAATTATGGAAGAAATCCTCATGGTCTTTGCCCATCTCGAGCGTGAGCTGGCCGAGCGTCTTGCCCCGGATGTAGTCGAGGATGCGAAGCTGGTTCCCGGCTGAATCGAGCACGGTTTCGCCCTGCATGAACTCCGGCCTGCCGCGCACGAGTTCGAGGATCCGCGCCTCTTTCTGAGGACTGCGTACGCACTCGAAAATGAGGCTCCCTATCCTGGCGTTAAATCGCTCCTTGAAGACCCATTTCAGGATCTTGACATCGCCGGTAACGAGATTGCGCGCGCGCTTGACCCAGAACTTCTGTTCGTCATCGATTCCGAACCGCCCTTCGCGCTCGTTGTTCCGGATAAAATAGGGGACATCGTTCAGCATCACCACGTCGTCGTAGTCCACGCGGAAGAAGTCTGCTGTGTCCTTGACTTTCACCCGCTTGGGCACGCGATCCCGCGGGATCCACTTCCTGATCATGCGTAAGAGTTCCTTCTCAGAGTAGCCCCCGTTGCCAGTCACCATCTTCACTCTCCTGGATATTTTATTATTATACCAGAGAAGAAAGGTCATGCATCACAACTCCTTGCACACAAATCATAAATATCAAATAGCAGCTTTCCCGCGAACCATTAGCCAAGTGCTGAGTACTCTGCGTAATGTTTTCTCTTGACTTTTCGGGCAAATAACGCTAATTTCACTATGATGATTTTTCATGTCCCGGACATGTACGGTCCATGCGCGGAGGGGCTCAACCACCCATGTCGTATCAGATTAAACTCGAGATATTCGAAGGCCCCATGGACCTTCTTCTGCATCTCATCAAGAAGCACGAACTGAACGTTTACGATATCCCCATTGCACTCATCACCCAGCAGTACCTCGAATACCTTGACATCATGAAAAGCCTCGATATGGAGATCGCGGGCGAGTTCCTCGTCATGGCATCGACGCTCACGCATATCAAGTCTAAAATGCTCCTGCCACCACCCGAGAACCCCGAAGCTGAGGATGACGGCATTGACCCGAGGGCTGAGCTTATCCGGAGGCTTCTCGAGTATAAAAGCTTCAAGGAAGCTGCAAACTCGCTCGAGGACAAGGAAGAGACCTGGTCCCGGATGTACACGCGGCTGGGTGACACAGCTCCCGAGCTGCCTGCAGACGACGAGTCTCTGCTCTTCGATTTTCACCTGTTCGACCTCCTCTCGGCGCTCAAGGATGTGATTGCGCGCGTCCCGGACGCGAAGTTCGAGATCACGACCGAGACCGTGTCGATCACTGAAAAGATCTCGCAGATCCTGGCAAGGCTCGAGGTCGCGGACAGCATCCTGTTCGCTGACCTCTTCGAGGGGAGCACAAGCAAGATGCAGGTGATCGGCACATTCCTGGCCCTCCTCGAACTGATCAAGACGCGGGTGGTGAAAGCGTTTCAGATTGAGCAGTTCGGCGCCATTCGTATCATGAAGGCCGTGACGGAACGGCAGGACAAGGACACTGCCACGGGGAACCTGTTCGGATGAGACCGCTGGCAAGCCAGCAAGCTCATCAGCTGTTTCCATACCGTCTGCGGCTAAGAGAAGCTTGATCTTATGAAACCCGACATCAAAAAACTTGCAGAAGCGAAAAAATTCGGAGACGTCGAGACTGCGGTCTACGAGGACCGCTCGCTCATCAGCGACCTCGTAAAGCTTCTTTCCGAAAAGAACGGGGACGTGCGTTCAGGCGTGCTCGCCCTCCTGTCACGCGTTGGCTTCGACTATCCGAATGACACGAGACCGCACCTTCCGACGCTTATCGCGCTTCTGGACGACCCTGATATGTTCATCAAGATCGACGCTGCGAACGCCGTTGGCAATCTCGGCTTCAGCTTCAAAGACTCTGCAGCGAAAGCCGCGCCGAAGCTCAAATCCTTCCTGAACCACGAGCAGAGCCTCGTACGCCAGGAGGCGGCCTACGCCCTTGGGAACATCGGCTTTGCCCATACGGACCTTGTGAAGGACGCTGTCCCGCGCCTGATCCAGATGCTCGAGCAGGGAGATGACGACGAGCGAGAGGCCGCTGCGCACGCTCTGGGCAAGGTCGGCATCAACGCGCCCGAGCTAATCCGTGGCATCCTGCCCAAGCTTGTTGAGGTCCTTGAGTTTTCAAAGGAAGCTACCTGCGGCGGGGTGCTCTTCGCCCTCGGCGCCATCGGCCTCCATTATCCGCAGGAAGTGGCGAACCTGGTTCCCCGGTTGATGCAGTACTTGGACAGCGGTCATCCAAACGCAGTCAAGAACGCCGTCGCGGCACTCGGAAACATCGGCAGTTCGAACCCGGAAATCGTTAAGGATGCTGTCCCGAAGATCCAGAAGATTCTTGAAACAACGACGGATATCGATGTTAAGATGAACGCCAAGGTGGCCCTCGGAAGGCTCGGGGACCCTTCGGCGATGTAAAGGCAAGAGCCATGGGACGCAGATATTCGAAGACACGCATAGAGAGCAAAGATATCGCATCAGTGTTTAGGGGCCAATCTTACTGCGTTCATCTGCATCCAATTTACCTTTGACTTTTTGTGAGGTATTAATCTTTGGAAGACCATCAATTGAAGTCTGCAATCGAGGCGCTGCTCTTCGTCTCGAATAATCCCCTGTCCCTAGACAGACTCAAAGGGATCTTCGAGGAAACACAACCGGAACAGATCCACGCGCAGATACTGGCACTGAGTCATGAGTACGATGAACGTGGCGCTGGCATCATGCTGGCTGAAGTGGCCGGCGGGTACCAGCTCGCGACGAGGCCGGAGAACGTCTCCTGGATACGGAAGTTCAAGTCCGTCAAGGTCTCGGCCAAGCTCTCGAAGCCAGCTCTCGAGACGCTTGCCATCGTGGCCTATAAGCAACCCATCACCCGTATGGAAGTAGAAGCGATCCGCGGCGTGAATATAGGCGGCATTATGCGGAACCTCATGGAGCGCCGGCTCGTCAAGATCGTAGGCAAGAAGGATGTGCCTGGCAAACCCATGATGTACGGCACCACCCTCGAGTTCCTCCAGTACTTCGGGCTGAAGGACCTCTCAGCCCTGCCGACGCTAAAGGAATTCCAGGAGCTCGAGGCCGGTGAAGAGGTAATGGAAGAGATTCCCGTTGCAGGCGCGGATACGGTCCCTTCGGATGAGCCGACTTCCGCAATGGCTGAAGCTGAACCGGTGACTGCTGCCACGACCGAGGAGAACGTTACAGAATGATAGAACTCCAGGATGCTCTGCGCAAGAAAGAAATCTGGGCCATCGGCGGTGGCAAGGGCGGGATCGGTAAAAGCCTGATCACCGGCAACATCGGCATCTGTCTCGCGCGCCTCAAGCAAAAGGTCCTCCTAGTGGATGCCGACCTCGGCGGTGCGAATCTCCACACCACCCTCGGTATCGGCGTTCCAGAGACAACGCTCTCCGATTTTCTGAACCGACACACGGAGAACATTCAGGATGTAATCATCAAGACGGACATCCCGAACCTGAGCCTTATTAGTGGGGCGCAAGATTTCCTCGATGCGGCCAATCCCAATTTCGCCCAGAAAACGCGTCTGCTCAGGCACCTAGAGACCCTGGACGCGGACTTCATCTTGCTCGACCTCGGCGCGGGGACCTCGTTCAATATCATCGACTTCTTCCTGTTCTCCGACCACGGGATCCTCGTGGTGCTGCCCGAGCCCACGGCCATCGAGAACGCCTATCGGTTCATTAAGAGCGCCTTCTATCGACGGTTCAAGAAGGTCGTGACCCATCAGGGGATCAAGGACCTCATCGATGCGGCCATGGACCAGAAGAATGCCATGGGCGTCCGTACGCCCTTTGACCTCATCGAGCGTGTGAAGCAAATGGAGAAAGAAGTGGGAGAAATCCTCGAGCTCGAGGTGCTCAAATTCAGACCAAAACTGATCGTGAACCAAGTGAGAACCAAGAACGACATCCAGATCGGGTTTTCAATGAAGAGTGCATGCCAGAAGTATTTCGGCATTAACCTCGAATATCTCGGTTACGTGGAATACGACGACTGCGTGTGGCAGTCCATCCGGAGCAAGCGGCCGCTTACGATTGAATACCCCTACTCGCGGCCGTCTCGATGCATCGAACGGATCGTCAATAACCTGCTCAGGAAAGAGCAGTTCACGCTTAGCATGCTCTATTAGGCGGTGGAACTATGATCAAAAAAATAGAGGATCTGAACTTTTATGAACTGCTGGAGATAAGCCCGCAGGCGACCTCCCAGGAAATCCATAAGGCCTATGAGCGGATCCGGCGGGTTTACGATCCGAACTCCATCGCTCTCTACTCGCTCTTCACTTCGGAAGAGACCGCAGCGATACACCAGAGGATTGAAGAGGCATACCGCACCCTCGTGTACGAGGACAACCGGAAAAAGTACGATGCCATGCTGAGGAGCCGGAATGAATTGCCGGAGACCCCATCTCCGCCATCGCCTGCCCCCAGATTTCAGCCGCGACCAATCGAGGCGTCGTCCCCTGCATACCAGGAAAACCAGTATTCAGTTAGCAGCTCCCATGCGATGCCGCTGGCTGCCCCCCGGCCTGACCAGGAAGGGGTCTCTCCTGTTTCTCCCTTCATAGCGGAATTTACCGGCCCCGTCATCAAGCTTCTGCGAGAACAGGCGGGGCTGAGCGTACGGAATATTGCCGAAATGACCAAGGTGAGCGTGCGCTACCTGGAGCTTATTGAAGAGGAGAACTTCAAGAAACTCCCGGCAAGGGCTTATATCAGGGGCTTTCTCATGCTCTATGCAAAGGCCCTTGGGTATGATCCTGACCGAATGAGCAGCGACTATCTTAAGCGATACGACGCGGCAACAGGGTTTCCTTATTCTCTCCGCAAAAAACCTCAGGTATGATCCTGACCGGATGACCAGCGACCACCTCATGCACTCCGACACAGCCATGGGATAACCGAAATGATCGATGCCGGATACGGGATGTCAAATGCCCGATAAAGGAGATTCCTCACCTCAGATCCGGCATAGGGGACCGCGCATCAGACTTGCGATCTTCTCAATTCACGTTCTTTCCAGATCACATAAATAGCCGGATAGATGATGAGTTCGAGAATGGTCGAGGTGACCACACCACCGACCATGGGCGCAGCAATGCGCTTCATTACATCCGCTCCCGTGCCTGTGGAGAACATGATCGGCACGAGGCCCGCTAGAATGACCGACACGGTCATGATTTTCGGCCGGATCCTCTTTACAGCCCCCTCCATGACCGAGTCTTCGATGTCCTTGAGGGTGTTGATCCTACCCTCCTGGTGCCAGCGGTTGTAGGAGAGGTCGAGGTAGAGCAGCATCACGATGCCCGTCTCGGCGTCGAGCCCGGCCAGGGCAATCACGCCGACCCAGACCGCGGTGCTCATGTGGTAGCCAAGGAAATAGAGGAGCCATACCGTGCCCACGAGCGAGAACGGGACAGCGAGCAGCACGATGGCGGTCTTGATCCACGATGCAGTGTTTAAATATATGAGAACGATGATGATGAGCAGTGTGAGCGGGATGACGTACAGGAGCTTGGCCTTCACCTCTTCCATGTACTCATATTGGCCGGACCACTGGATCCGGTAGCCTACCGGTACCTTAACCTTTTCGGCAAGCGCCTTCTGGGCCCGCTTCACGTAGCCGCCGAAGTCGCTCCCTTCGATGTTGAGGGTCACGCTCGCCGTGAGCCTTCCGCCCTCGCTCTGTACCATCCCCGGCCCGCGCACCACGCGGATGTCGGCAAGCTGTCCCAGCGGAACGTGGGCCAATTGCGATCCGGAACCGCTCTTCATTTCCGCATTTTGAACGGGCACCAGCACCCGCTTCAGTTTCTCAATGTCGTCCCTGAGTTCCCTACCGTAGCGGATATTTACGGGATAGCGTTCGCGGCCTTCTACGGTGGTGGTCAGGTTCATGCCGCCGATAGCCGACTCGATCACTTCTTGCACATCTTCGATCTGGAGGCCGTAGCGGCTGATCTCACTGCGATTCAGGTCGAAGTCGAGGAAGTATCCCGTGTTCGCCCGCTCCGCATAGGCCATCCGCGTGCCGGTCTCATCCTTGAGCGTCTTCTCCACGTCCAAACCGATCCGCTCGATCTCGTCCAAACGGGGCCCGAATATCTTGAGGCCCAACGGCGTCTTAATGCCCGTCGAAAGCATGTCGATCCTGCCGATGATCGGCATGGTCCAGGTGTTGGCTACTCCGGGGATGGTGAGCGCCGTGTCCAGCTCGTCCCGGAGATCCTCCCACTTCTTGAACTGGGGCCGCCACTCGCTCATGGGCTTTAGGGTCACGTTCGTCTCGATCATTTCAAGGGGTGCCGGGTCTGTAGCGGTCTCGGCCCTGCCCGCCTTGCCGAAGACGCTCTCCACTTCAGGGAACTGCTTCATGATGCGGTCCTCGGCCTGGAGTATGCTTGACATGGTGGAGATCGAGGCTCCGGGAAGGGCCGAGGGCATGAACAGGAGCGTGCCTTCGTAGAGTGGCGGCATAAACTCCGAACCCAGCTCGAAAAAGGGAAAGATTGTAACAATCACAACCACGATAGCAGCGAGGATAACCGCTTTCCGCCAGTGGAGTGAACATCCGGCCACGGGGTGGTAGAGCCTGATCAGGAAACGGCTGATCGGGTTGTCATCCTCGTGCCTAATCTTCCCCTTGATGAAGAGCGTCATGAGCACCGGGGTGAGCGTGATGGCAAGGAAACTCGCAAAGAGCATAGAGAAGGTCTTCGTAAAGGCCAGGGGCTTAAAAAGCCTGCCAGCCTGCTGCTCCAGCGTAAAGACGGGCAGGAACCCCACGGTGATCACGAGGAGCGAAAAGAAAAGCGACGGACCCACCTCCTGCGCTGCGTTAATGATGACGTCAGTCCTTGAACCGTGAACCTTACCCGCATTCTCCCACTCTTCGAGTTTCTTGTGGGCGTTCTCAACCATGATGATCGACGCGTCCACCATGGCGCCGATGGCGATCGCAATGCCGCTCAGACTCATGATGTTCGAGCTGATCCGCAGGTAATACATGCAGACAAAGGAGATGAGGATAGCGATCGGGAGGGTCAGGATCACCACCAGGGCGCTGGGCAAATGAAAAAGAAAGACAAGACAGACCACGCTCACTGCCAGGCCGAGCTTGATGATCTCTTCTTTCAGCGTGTCCACGGAACGGTGGATCAGCTCGGAGCGGTCGTAAGTGGTGACGATTTTGACGCCTTTGGGCAGGGTGGGCGTTATTTCGGCGATCTTCTGCTTGACCTGGTCAATGACAGAAAGCACATTCTCGCCGAACCGAACCACCACGATGCCGCCCACGGCCTCGCCCTTGCCGTCGAGGTCGGCGGCCCCACGCCTGATCTCGGGACCGAGTTGCACGTCTGCGATGTTTCTCAGAAACACGGGCGTGCCCCTGCCGTCGGTTCCAACGACGATCTTTTCTATGTCCGTCTTGTCCTTGATATAACCCCGGCCCCGGACCATATACTCCCTGCCCGACCACTCGACGACCCTTCCCTCAACGTCGCGATTGCTCCTGCGTACTGCTTCTGTCACCTTCATGAGCGAAAGGTTGTATGCGAGGAGCCGATTCGGATCGATGACGATCTGGTATTGCTTCACGAACCCGCCGACGCTCGCGACCTGCGACACGCCGGGCACGGACTCGATAGCATACTTCAGGGTCCAGTCCTGGAGCGAGCGGAGTTGCGAGAGGTCCTGCATGCCGGTCTCGTCGGTCAGCGAGTATTGGAAGCCCCACCCCACGCCGGTCGCGTCAGGCCCAAGCACTGGGGTAACACCCGAAGGTAGCTTTCCTGCCACGCCCTGGAGGTATTCGAGCACCCGGCTCCTGGCCCAGTAAATGTCCGTGCCGTCCTCGAAGATCACATACACGAAGGAAAGCCCCAGGAAGGACTTGCCGCGCACCACACGCACCTTGGGTGCCGCCAGCATGGTCGAGACAATGGGATAGGTGATCTGGTCCTCGACCAGATCGGGGCTCCTGCCTGTCCACTCGGTGAAAATGATCACCTGCGCGTCAGACAGGTCCGGGATCGCGTCAAGCGGCGTATGATATACCGCCCAGATGCCCCAGATCGTAAGAAACGCCACGGCCAGGAAGACCAAAAATTTGTTCCGAGCTGAGAATTCGATAATTTTTGCTAGCATAAGAAATCCGTAAACAGCATTCCACCGCTAAGATTGAAGAGACTCAGAGTGTAAAACAAGAACGCGTGATTGACCGCTGAAGGACCCAGATGTCCGCGGATAACTATCACGGAATCGGACATTATCGTTTTGCTCCACCAATGCTTATCCGTGTGCATCCGCGGCACTAAGAACTGTTTTTTGTTCTCCCTAGGTCCATTCGAAGCGTGTTTTTGTCGCGAAATCTAAAATCTACATTCCACAAGCCAAAATACTATTGCCCGCCGCTTCGCAACTGACTCTCCGAATCGATCAGGAAATTGCCCAACGTGACCACGCGCTCGCCTTTTCTGATACCCTTGATCACCTCAACGTAATCCTCACCCCGGAGCCCCAGTGTCACCTGGCGCATCTCGTATACGCCGGGTTTTTTCTCGATGTAAACGATCTGGCGTGGACCGGAGAAGAGCACGGCCGAGGTGGGGACCACGAGCTTCGGACCCGAGGAGGCCATGATCTCCACATTACAGAACATGTCGGGCTTGAGCGCCAGGCCGGGGTTATGCATCGTGAGCCGCACCTTGACGGTCCGCGACACCGGGTCGAGCACGGGGTAGATGTAGTCCACTCTCGCAGCCAGGGCCTCGCCGGAATAGTATGGCAGCGTGACCCGGGCTCCCTGGCCCACTCTCACGATCGGCACTTCGTATTCATAAACATCGGCCATGACCCAGACGTCCGTGAGGTCCGCGATCTTGTAGAGATTCATGCCCGGCGTGATGTAGGACCCTTCGAGCACCATTTTGTCGAGCACGATACCGCTCAGAGGGGCCTGGATGACCATGTCCGTCTGGGGCTTGCCGGTTTTTTCCAGTTCCACGATCTGTTCCGGCGTGATGTCCCAGAGGAGAAGCCTGCGCTTTGCCGACTCCAGGAGATCCTTCCCGGAGGCCTCAACCTCTTCGAGACTTTGATCGGCGTGGTTATGGGTCGGCAGTGCGGCCCTGAGCGCTAGCAGGTACTCTTCCTGGGCAGTCACGAGCTCGGGGCTGTAGATCGAAAGCAAGGGCTGGCTCTTCTCGACGCGGTCCCCAGTGTAGCTCACGTAAAGCTTCTTCACCCACCCGCCGATCTTCGTATTCACGAAGGCAAGCTTCGTTTCATCCGGCTCGATCCTGCCCACAGTCCTCACCTGCCGGTCAACGGATCGAATTTCGGCCAGGGTAGTCCTCACGCCGATCAGTTGCACCTTGTCGGGGCTCAAGACCACGGTGGGCGACTCCGCTTGCTCTTTTGCAGGAGCATTCACCGGCTGGTCCGCCTTCTTCTCCGGCTGCGCAGGAGCAACCTGCTGGTGTCCGGCATGTTCCTGAGCTGATACCGTCACAGCAAAAGAGGCCAGAAGCGAAACAACACTAACAGCACGAAGAATTATTTTCCCGACCCGCATTCCAGAATCCGCATTCAACAATCCGCAGTTCTTTTTACTCATGGTTTTCTCCGATAACCTCGGAAATCATGGCCATTGTCTTGTTGAGGTTCACCAGCTGCTCCTCGTAGGCAAGCTGGTATTTGAGCAACACCGTCTCATTCTCCAGGAGCGACAGGAAGTCGGTCTTTCCGACCTGATAGTTGGATGTTGCTGACTGCAGGGCCAGTCTTGCCTGGGGTATGATCCCCGACTCGTACAGGTGTATATGGTGCTCCGAGGTCTTGGCCATGGAATAGAGATCATGCACACGGGTGAGGAGAGCCAGCTTCGATGCTTCGTATGCGTAACGGGCCGAGTGCAAGTCCGCTGACGCCGCGCGCACGCCTGTGGACTTGTTCCAGAAATAGAGCGGCACTTTGAATAAGACACTCGCCTGCCACACGTCCTGGAAGTCACCGCGGTCGAACCGCCCAACCGAGACCACCATGTCGGGCAGATATTCGCGCTTGCTCAGAGAAAGGTCGTACTCGCTCTCCTCTACCATGCGCTTCTGGGCATCAAGCATGGGCGAATGCTCCAGGGCCATAGCGCTCATCTGATCGAGACCCATCGGCAAGGTCATAGCCAGGACATCTGCAGGCCTTCCCAGTGCCGAGCGCGGGTCCCGGCCGACAAGCCTGTTGACGGCGGCCCGCGTGGTCTCCAGCGTCTGCTCCTCCATGGAGATTCGTTCGATCAACATGGAGACTTCGATCTGCGCACGCAGCACGTCCTGCTGCAGACCCTGGCCCGTGGCATAGCGCGTCTCTGCCACGTGCTCGAAGTTCTTCATGATCTCCTTGTTCTGGCCGAGGATGTCCAGGGACCGGTAGGCAAAGTAATAGTCGTAGTATGCATTCCTCAAATCGCTCAGAATCCTGAGTCTGGTAGCGCTGGCATTGTCCTGCTCGCGCTCTGCAATTTTTCGAGCAGCGCTACCTTTGACCGAGAGCTTGCCAGGGAAAGGAATCTCCTGAGAAATCACAAATCCCTGCATGCTCATCGGGTCCTTGCCGACCGTGGAAGTTCCCAATGCCCCCACATTCTGGATCATATACCCGATCATGGGGTCGGGCATGGCAGCAGCGAGCGACTTCTTCTCTTCCGCCGACTCCGCCTTTTTCCCAGCCATGCCTATCTCAGGATTATTATTGAGCGCTTCCTGTTCCAGTTCTTTGAGGGTTACCGCGGCCTCATCGGCCCGTGAGGTTGTGGGTACTGTAAAAAGTGCAACCATACTAATAATGATGAGTATTGTCCTCATTATTGTCCTCCTAAGAGAGAAATGCAATGCTCGGACCAAAAATGCTTTTTAAGTATTCCATCACATTTCAACAGGTTAGGATTATTTCAGGAATGGCCGTAGACGCTGCTGGAGCGTCTGATTACGTCTATGTAGCATTTACTACAGTGATGATGGCATATCGCGAGGTAAAAAAAATGGGTAGGCATTGAGATGTCCGAGAAGGCATCGCACGTAATAAAAGGAATTACTTCCCCATCTTGCGAAGTTTTTCCTTGGCAAGCTGTGCCTCTTTGGTACCGGGATATTCCTTGACAACCTTGTTTAAATATTCTTTGGCTTTCGAGGTATTTCTTTCGTTAAGGTAGGAGTAACCGATCTTGAGTTTTGCACCGGCCACTTTTTCGCTCTTGGGATAGTTTTTAACTACTTTTGAAAAGGCATCAACGGCCTTGGGGAAATCCTTTTTCGCATAATAGCATTCGCCCACCCAGTACTGCGCGCTATCTGCCTGGCTCGTCGTGGGAAACTGCGTAAGATAGTTTTGAAATCCGGCAAGGGCAAGATCGAAGTTGCCGCTGTTATAGTCGTTCATGGCCTGGCGATAGGCTTCTGACGGTCCTATGGTCTTCGGCACGGTCCCGGCCGGTCCTGTCGACACACTCGATGTGCCGGTAGCAAGCGACTTTGTCCTGGCCTCAAGCTCATCTACCCTGGCCGAGAGCTCGGATATTTTGAAGCTCTTATCGTCGAGTTTCTGCGCGAGCTCTTGGATGCGGAAGTTATTTTCCTCAAGCTTCCCTTGGAGGATCTGGATATCCGTTGAGAGTTGGTCTGTTTTAGCACCGTAGTCGGCCATGACCTTTTGCGCATCGACCGTACCCTTGACATTCTCATCAATGGCGTCGACACGCCGCTGCAGTTCCTGAACCTGTGCCTTTGTTGCTTTTGAGTCTTCGCGCACATTGGACACCGCAGACTGAGTCTTCACCAGTTCGGCCTGTGGTGCGCACGCCGTGAGTGTAACGAGGAATGTAAGTATGAATAGTGTCCTGGGTTTCATATCGGTTAGCATAGAGCGCGTTCAAGCGTCATCATTCGATCGCCGTACGGCAACAAATGAGTTGCACCACGATAAACGCACGGCGTGGAGTGAAAGGAACGTCGCAATCCCCCTCTCCCCACGCCGTAATGTGTAAGGTGTAATTCTATTCGCTCACAGCAAAATCGTCACGCCTGTTCTTCTGCCAGCATGTTTCGTTGCTCTCGGTGCAGATCGGCTTTTCCTTGCCGTAGCTGATGAGCGAGATGCGGCTGGCTGCAATGCCCATATCGGTAAGATACTTCTTGGCGCTTGCGGCGCGACGCTGGCCTAGGGCCTGGTTGTACTCTTTTGTGCCGCGCTCGTCGCAGTTGCCTTCGATCCTGATCTTTACCTTGGGATGGGCCTTGAGCCACTCAGCGTTGGCTTTCATGACCGGCTTTGCGTCGTCACGAATAAAGGACTTGTCGAAATCAAAATAAACCGCCTGAGGCCCCTCGACTGCGGCAGCAGCGTGCTCCTTGACCTCTTCTTTCGCAGGAGCTGGTGCCGGAGCCACTTCCGGTTTTGCCTCTTCCTGCGGGGCAGGTGCAGGCGCTTCCTTCTGCTCAGGCGCTGCAGTCACTTCTGCCTTTTTGGGACAACCCCAGAGCGTCAGCATACTGAATGACAAAATAAATACGAGATATAATGCGCTTCTGTTCTTCATGGAATCCTCCTCAGATTGTAGTATTATCGTTCTGTATTGATCATCGGAAAAGTAAAGACATGATATGAGGCGAATATTATTGCATCGAGTTGCTTATGTTAAGATAGCATACAACCTAAAAGTTGTCAACGAAAATTGGTTTTTCGTTGCGCACAAGCGCTCCGGCGGAAAACTGATCTCTCGGCAGTAACCTTCAAGCAAAACGCCATGAAGTGGAACCCGAGAACTTCTACAGCGCGTTTCAGCATCCCGAAAGACATCTACGGCAAGCAATTCCTCTATCTCAAAATACGCCTGCCCGAAGGCATCCGAATAGACGATAACAATATCCATCTAGCTCGGCTGTGACGGTGGAGAGATGCCTAAAGATCATAATGTCGTCTTGTTCTCCCTTTTTCAATCTCTCCCTTGCGATTATCCCGCATTAAGAAAACACTGCGGGTCATCAGCGAGGAAATCGTCCCCTCCCCGGGAACGGGAAAAAGCGTACGCGATTGCCCTGCATCCTCTACACTGCGCCCACCTTTTGCAGGTTCCGCACTTCCCCTTATACCTGCTGCGATCCCTGAGCGCCTCTAAAATCGGCGATGTCGCCCATATCCTGCGGAGCGAGTGCCTCCTCACATTCCCGAGCGAAATCGGAAGCCTTCTGCACGGGGTAACGTTGCCGTTGGGGAGGATCGTCAGACCCGACACTCCTGCAGCGCAGCCCGAGACCGCTGTGTTTCCCGCGTCACCATTGGACTTGAGCTTCATCTGTGATGCAAGGGGATCTCCCGTAATAAGCTCAAGACTTTTTATTTCGAGTGACCAGAGCGACTCGTACAGGCCCTTCACCTGTTCCGGCTTCAGGGTCTGAGACAGCAAGGACCTCCCCCTCCCATATGGAACGAGCCTTGAGAACCCCACCCGCTTGGCTCCGATGTGAGAGCCGAACGCTACAATTTTTTTTATTTGCCCAGAGTTCAGATTGGAGATCGTTACGTTCAGCGTGACCGGTATGCCGGCTTCTACGAGACGTTCTATGCCCGCGGCAGACGCCATAAAACTCCCTTCACCTCGGATTAAGTCGTGGACTTCCTCAGCTCCTTCAATGCTCACCTGGACGCCCTTGACGCCCAAATCGGCCAGCAGCCGGTTCCGCGTCTGGTCCACCAGCGTCCCGTTCGTCAGGAGAAATATTTCAAAGTTGTTCCTCTTGATTTCACCAAGAATATCGAAAAGATCATGCCTCAAGAACGGCTCGCCGCCGGTAACGTTAAAGCTCGGAGAGAAGGAGACATCATATGTTTCCGACCAATCCTTAAGCATTGCTGACACTTCGGCGATAACCTTTTTCGCCTCCGGCAGAGACATCTCGTCAATGCTTCGTTCGCCCTGGTAACAGTGTTTGCACCAAAGATTGCATCTCTCCGTGAGATGCCACTGGATAAAAAAATCAAAGGGTTTATTGGCCGATATAGACATAGTGAATGAAATGATGAAAAGATCCGGAAATTAAGTTAAAAGACGGGCAGGTATGGCGAGGGCTGCATTCCAGAAATCTCCCGGACCCCGTCATAACTGCCGGCAGATGTTTCGTTGCTGACCAGCAACTTTAGCTCTTTCAGCCCTTTCATTTGTGGCATACCGTACCAGGATTCTGCTTTGCCATTTGTTTCATGGTGTTCCAGTAGGCAGCCTCTTTGGCGAGAACTTTCTTGCTCACCGTCTTTTTCATCCTGTTTTCACCTCCTTCCTGATCTATATATGAGATATGATATCATAAAAGCCGGGTGGCAGAGGCTATGCGAGCGTCATCTTTGTTCATTCAATACTGATGTATGAAACGGCCTGGCCAATGCACTGGAAGCCTCCTGGTCTATCATCCACATGATACTGCCCTGCAACGGCTTCACCAAACCGGCGGGATATTGCTTCGGATTCCCGTCTTCCACGATCTCGTGCACCGCCGCAGCCTTGGGACGGCCTGATGCAAGGAAAAGGACCTGTGCGGCATGGTTCAATACCGGTAGCGTAAGCGTCACCCGGTTTATCTTTGGTTCTTGAAAATAGACTGGAACGACAGGCCGCATTCTCTCGTCGAGAGCGGAAGAGCCAGGGAAAAGGGAGGCCGTGTGTCCGTCCTCGCCCACTCCCAGTATGATGAGATCGAAAACGATGGCTTCGGGGCCGCTGAAAAAATTTCTCAGTTCATCTTCGTACGCTTCGGCTGCCTTACCGGGCTCATCTTCCCCCCGTATCCGGTGGATGTTTTGGGCGGGAAGCGGTACGCGAGACAAAAACGCGTCATGGGCGAGTCTGTAATTGCTTTCGGCATGGTCTTTGGATACACAGCGTTCATCGGTCCAGAAGATATATACTCGAGACCAGTCTATGACGTCGCGATACAGCGGTGATCCTAGGAGAGAATAGAGCCGATGTGGCGTGGAGCCGCCCGAGAGGGCTACGACGAATCTGCCACGAGAAACGATGCTTTTTTTTGAAAGCACAGTAATTAATTCGGCAGCAACACGGCTCAGCTCTTCCAGATCCTGAAATACGCGGACCTGTAATCTCTGAATTTCGGTCACAGCGGCCTCCAGGTGCGTCCGTCCTGTTCTATCAGGCGCACGGCCTCATCGGGTCCGTTCGATCCCGCGACGTAGGTCGCGAGCGGTACGCGGTTAGCCGATTCGATCGTCTCGAGGACAGGGGTGAGCGTCGACCACGCTAGCTCCACGCTGTCTTCCCGCATGAAGAGCATATGATCGCCGAGCATGCAGTCCAGCAGCACCCATTCGTAGGCACCGAGCAATACGCCGCGCGGGTAAGAATAGGTCATCTGCACAGGGTTCAAACAGACCTTTGTTCCCGGTTGCTTTGACTGGAACGTGATGCTCATGCCTTCGTCGGGCTGGATCTTCAACACGATTGTATTCGGCTCAATAGGTCCGCTGACAGAATCGGGAAACATGGAGTGCGGTACTTCCTTAAAATGAATGGAGATCTCCGTCTTCCTGCTCGCGAGGCGCTTACCTGAACGCAGGTAAAAAGGAACTCCGTGCCAGCGCCAGTTGTCGATGAAGACTTTCATTGCGGCGAAGGTCGGCGTCATCGACCCTTTTGCAACCCCCTTCTCTTCGCGGTACCCGGGAACCTCTTGTCCATCAACCTTCCCCTTGGCGTACTGCCCAATCACGAGCTGCTCCACGAGCGCATTAAGGGCAAACTGCCTCATGGATCGAATGACCTTGGCCCTCTCGTCCTGCACCCGATCGGCAATGAATACTGCTGGCGGTTCCATGGCAGTGAGACAGAGAATTTGGAATACGTGGTTCTGGAACATGTCTCGGAGCACCCCCGCGTCCTCATAATAACCCGCACGGTGCTCAATCCCGATGGTCTCGGCTGCTGTTATCTGGACGTGATCGACATACCGTTCGTTCCAGAGCGGCTCGAAGATGGAATTTGCGAATCGGAACATGAGGATATTCTGGACCGTTTCCTTCGCAAGATAGTGATCGATGCGAAAAATCTGGCTTTCTTTAAAATAGGTATGGACGAGACGGTTCAGCTTCCGCGCCGTGGAGAGGTCACGACCGAAGGGTTTCTCTATCACGATGTGGCTGCAACCCTCGTCCTCGCGTGATAAGCCTGCAGCGCCCATGTTATGGATTACCTCTTCGAACACCGGGGGAGGGATAGCAAGATAAAAGATCCGGTTGCCTCCCGTTTGATGCCTTTTCTCTAGCTCCGGGAGCTTGTCCCTGAGGCTGACAGCATAGGATTCGGGAACCCCGTAGTCGAAGGTCGCATAGTAGATATGGCGTGCGAATGCATCCCATATACGCTGGTCGAAATCGCGCGGAAGCGCAGTCTTGACCGCGTCGAGCATTGCCGTGCGGAACTGTTCCCCTGTCATCTCGACGCGGCTTGTGCCAAGAATGAAGAACTGCTCCGCGAGCATCCTGTTTTTATAGAGACGGTACAGCGACGGAAAGAGCTTTCTCTTCGTCAAGTCCCCTGACGCTCCGAAGATGATCAGAGCTCCCGGCCGCGGAATCTCAATCTCACAGCTCTCAACCGTGCGGTACTCCGGCATACGACCTCTTTCCGTCTCGGTCAGTGCGGTTTTGTGTTGTACGAGAGGGCCATCCATAATGTGTCGTCCAGTTCGTTATTTTATCAGGGCGTTCCAGTCCGCTGAGAATCTTTCCATGCCTTTGTCCGTCAATTCGTGGTGGATGTCGTAGTCCTCCCATTTTTTGCCGAGTTCGATCTCTCGGTAGGGAATAGGCTTCAACGATTTCACATCATATTTATAAGTATCTCCGGGCATCGGCATCCCCTTCTCTCCCCAAGTTTTTAAAACTTCATAGGGAGCAGTAATGATGTCCGACCCGAGCCTGAGCGCATAGAGAAAGTGGTCGATGTTCCGTACACTCGCCGTCAGAACTTCCACGTGTCCGTCGCCCTTCCGGTACATCCTGATGATGTTGTCGATCACATCCATCCCGTTCTCACCACGGTCGTCCAGTCTGCCGATAAAGGGAGAAACGAACACCTGGCCTTTTTTCGCACCTCGTGTGGCTGCGTACACGGCGGCGGCCTGTTCCTGAGTAAAGCAAAGGGTCAAGTTCACGCGGAGCCGCTCATTCACTGCCCGCTCTGCTGCTTTGAGGCCCTCTCGCGACGTGGGGAATTTGACATGCGCATTCGGGATCCAGGAGAACATCTCCTTTCCCTGCTGAAGCATGGCATCGGCGGACGTAAAAGCATCGGCATAGACCTCCACGGAGACGGATCCGTGCGGGATCAGGCCAGAAATGGTCTTAACCACGTCCCGGTAAAAATCGAGTATTTCCTTTTCACTGAACTTGTGTCCTCTCTCAAGGCGCTTGCGGGCCTCGGGATTCTTGGAAATCAGCGTTGGATTCGTGGTCTGACCATCGAGAAAGCCGAGCATTTTTGTTATCCGCTCCGTCTCTTCTTGGTTACCGCCGTCTAAAAAAATCCTTGTTTTCATATTCTGTGGTCTCATATGCGCTCCTTAATTTTTTTTCTTCACTTCATGACCGCCGAACTGGTGTCGCAGCGCGGAAACGACCTTGCCGGTATAGCTCGGATTCTTCTGCGACTGGAGACGGAAGTCGAGAGCGCCTTGGATGATGGGTACCGGGATACCGAGCTCCTTGGCCGCGTCGACGGTCCACATCCCCTCCCCGCTCTGTGCTACCGAGCCGGAGATATCTTTTAACTCCGGACCGGACTGCTCATAAGCGCTCTTGAGCCACCCCACAAGCCGTGATTCTATGACGCTTCGATGATTATAGAGGTCTGCGACCTTCTCCAGATTCAGGTTAAACGGCGACGCCTTCATAACTGCAAATCCTTCAGCCAGAGCCTGCATCATGCCGTATTCGATCCCATTGTGCACCATCTTTACGAAGTGCCCTGCTCCTGCCCCTCCAATATACGCGTAGCCATTTTTGACGGCGAGGTCGCGGAACAGCTTTTCATACATTTGGAAAACCGCTTCTTTGCCGCCGACCATGATGCAGGCTCCGGCACGAGCTCCGCCGGGTCCGCCGCTCACGCCGGCATCCAGGAAATCAATGCCTTTCCTTTCCAGATCCTTTGCCCGGCGCATCGATTCCCTGTAGGGAGAATTGCCGCCGTCGATTACCGTATCACCCTTCGCAAGGAGCAGCACGAGATCTTTCAGCACATCGTCAACGGCGCTATGGGGAACCATGATCCAGACGAGCCTCGGAGGCGGTAGCGTCGAGACAAGAGATCGCACAGAATCCGCCGGCTGGGCACCGCGCTGCGCGATCCCCTTCACCGAATCCTCGCTCCTGTCGTAAACAACAACTTCATACTTTTTGTCCAGAAGCAACTCCACCATGTTGTAGCCCATTTTGCCCAAACCGATGTAACCGAGTTTCATAATTACCTCTTTTTTTATTCACGGGATGGCGGGACTGTAATGATTCCTTGACCTGCCTTGTCGTTTCCTATCAAAAATACCCTGCAAATCCCATTATATAATACAGTTATCCGTTTCTCTTCATGAACTCTTTCTCAATATCCACTATCTTCCCCAGTCTTCGCACGTGACGTTCAGCACCTGAGAACGTTGCCGACAGAAATATACGCATAATCTCCTTCGCTAGCTCAGGCCCTATGACGCGCGCGCCGAGACAGAGGACGTTCATATTATCGTCTTCCACCCCCTGGTGTGCGGAAAAGGTATCATGACAGACCGCCGCACGGATATCCGGAAACTTGTTAGCTGCCACGCATGCGCCTACGCCGCTGCCGCAAATCAATATTCCCCGCTCCGCATTGTTGTCCCTTATAGCCTGCGCCACGGCTCTTGCATAATCCGGATAGTCGACGGCATCCTCGGAGTGGGTCCCGAAATCATCCACAGTATGACCGAGTTCCCTGAGGTATTCAGCAAGAATCTTCTTGAGAGGAAATCCACCATGGTCTGCACCAAGAGCAATAATCATGCGTTCTCACCTTACGACTCTCTTATATCAATTTACTCCTTTTGTTTAATGTTATCATGTTTAGAATGTCTTTTGTCTAAGTTATCGCATTTCTCCTGCACCTATTTTCGTACAACTTTTTTATAAATAACCGGGACAAGAGCAAACAGCCCCAAAAGAGCAAATGCCCCGAGCACTCTGGGAGATGCGACCTCGCTTATACTCACGATCGTGGCGAGGCTAGCGCCCGCGTTGCAGAATACAAAGCTGCCGGGGATAATGCCGACCATAGTGCCAAGAAAAAAAGTGCGCAGGGGCATGGTGGTCAATCCAGCGCCCAGATTTATGAGAAAGAAGGGGAACACCGGCACCAGACGAAGAAATATGAGGTAGTTGAGCCCCGCTTTTTCCAGTTCCCTGTTAATTTTGTCGAGCCGCGGTCCGAATTTATTTTGGAGGGCATCATGGAACAGATATCGGGCAACGAGGAACGCAAGAGTGGCACCAACCGTTGCGCCGATATTCACGAACACAGTCCCCATGACGGCTCCGAACACAGCACCTGCAGCGAGCGAAAGCGCCGCTGCGCCGGGAAGGGAAAGTGCGGTTTGTATGATATAGACCGTAATGAAAATTGTAACCATGGCATACCGATGGTTAGCGTAAAACTGAACAAGGGCGTCCCGATTTGCTTTTAATGATGCCAATGTAAGATATCTCCCCAGGTCAAAGTAAAAGAAGAGAGCGATCAGGAGTGAAATCATGATGAATATAATGATTCTTTTTCCATTCATGGCATTCTTTTTCCTGGGATGGCGTTCTCTCTTGCCATGCATCCACGTCCCTAATCCGAAAGAAACGACATCCCTTCTCGATATCAGGCCGTCTTTAAGTAACGGTTCCATGGTTTTCCTGATCTGTCCCGGCCAAGCCCGCTAGTCACACCAGCACCACTGGATCATTTCCGCCACGAGCGCTGTCCACCCCGTCTGGTGGCTCGCACCTAACCCCATGCAGGTCTCGCCGTTGTAATACTCATAAAAGTGGACGAGTTCCCTGAAGTTCGGATCCTCCTGATATCTCCTTTCTTCACCATGGACGAACCGCTTTCCCTTCTCGTCCTTCACGAAGATGCCCGTCACACGCTGGGACAATTTTACCGCAACTTCCATGAGGTTCATGCTGGAGCCGGAACCCGTCGGGTACTCGATTTTCAAGGAATCGCCGTAATAACGATAATACTTCTTGAGTGCTTCGATAAAGAGGTAATTGATGGGGATCCAGATCGGGCCTCGCCAGTTCGAGTTGCCGCCGAACAGATCCGTTCTCGACTCGGCCGGCTCATAATCGACACGGTACTCATTGCCGTCAAGCCGTAGCACGAAGGGATGGTCCTTATGGTATTTGGAAATCGACCTAATTCCTCCCGGCGATAGGAATTCGCTTTCGTCGAACATCTTCTGAAGTATCCTAATCAGTCTCTCTTTCGGGACGAGAGAGAGCAGGAGATTCTGCTCTTCCCTGAAATCCTCGACCACCATACATTTCCTCAGGTCCTCCCGGTTATGTCTGAACCAATCCATCCTCTTTTTGAATCCCTTCATCCGCGCAAGGACGTCGTTCCCGATGACGGAGACCGCCAGGAGCGATGTCAGGCCCACCAGTGAGCGAACCTTGAGCGGGAGCGTGCTTCCGTCAGGCATACGCAGGGCATCGTAGTAGAACCCGTCCTCCTCGTTCCACAGCCCCTGCTCTCCGAACTGGTTCAAGGACTCCGCTATATGGACGAAATGCTCGTAGAACTTGGACGCCACATCTTCAAAGGCATCGTCTTCTTGTGCGATCTCAAGCGCCATA
Source organism: Nitrospirota bacterium (assembly GCA_035498715.1). Classification (GTDB taxonomy): domain Bacteria; phylum Nitrospirota; class UBA9217; order UBA9217; family UBA9217; genus DASPSR01. Next base: position 5,539 of record DATJZV010000153.1, on the reverse strand, counting down.
TCCATCAGGCTTAGCGCATACATGGCCATCCAGCTAGTGCCGTCGGCCTGTTCCATATAGCCGCCCCCGGGAAGAGGTTTGCTGCGGTCAAAGGCGCCGATATTGTCCAGGCCCAGGTATCCTCCCTGGAATATGTTGTTCCCTTCCGAGTCCTTCCGGTTGACCCACCAGGTAAAATTGAGCACGAGTTTCAAAAACATCTTTTTGAGAAACAGGATATCGCCCTTGCCAGTTTGCTCCTTTTCGATCTGGTAAACTTTCAGCGCTGCCCATCCCTGTACGGGAGGGTTAACTTCGCCAAGGTTCCATTCATAGGCTGGGAGCTGGCCGCTTGGGTGCATGTACCATTCGCGCAAAAAGAGTATGAGCTGTTTCTTCGCAAAGTCAGCGTCAATCATGGCGAGGGGGACGCAATGGAACGCCAGGTCCCAGCTGGCATACCAGGGATATTCCCACTTATCCGGCATGGAGATCACATCCCTGTTGAACAGGTATTTCCAATCGCTGTTCCTCCCTTTTTTTCTGCTCTCCGGAGGAGGAGGCTGCCCCGGATCTCCGTTCAGCCATGTGTCGATCTCGTAATTGTAATATTGCTTGTTCCAGAGCAGTCCCGCAAAGGCCTGACGCTGCACCGGGACGACGTCGCCGACCGGGTTCGCAGGAGTGAATTGAGAGTAGAACTCGTCCGCCTCTGCGAGCCTCTGGTCGAAGATGTCCTCGAATTCCTTGCCGAAGGGATTTTGTTCGATCTTTTTGCTTCTGAGGCGCAGTTTTATGATGCTCGGCTTTCCCCCTGCCAGATTTAATCGATATACGATAACGCTTTTCGTGCCGTTTTTCTTGTTTTTGAACAAGCCAAAATCATTATTGATGACCGCATCGTGAAATGAGTCCTTGACATAGGGTGACGGATTGGGCAACTGAAAGAGCTTATCCGTATTGGTATCATTTTCCGTGAACAATACAAGGTCGCTCTGTTCGCTATAGAATAGAATCTCCCCCATCTCTTCATGGATACATTCCAGTGCGTTCCACCTTGTTTCAGCATCACTCGACTTAATATCGGGCTTTTTCTTTATCTTGCCAAAGGCCCAAGTATTCCTGAACCACAAGGTCGGCATGACCGTGATAGCGGCCCGGTCCCTTCCGCGATTGAAGATACTGATCTTGATCAGGATGTCGTCATGGTCTGCTTTTGCATACTCGATGAACACATCGAAGTATTTATTATCAGCGAACGCACCCGTTTCCATGATTTCATACTCGGGGTCGAGCCGCTTTCTCTTTCTATTCGTTTCAATAAGCTCCTCATAGGGGAACTCCTCCTGCGGATACTTGTACAGGTACTTCATGTAGGAATGGGTCGGCGTGTTGTCGAGATAATAGTAGAGTTCCTTGACATCTTCCCCGTGGTTTCCTTCATGGCTGTTCAAGCCAAAAAGCCTTTCCTTAAGGATGGGGTCCTTCCCGTTCCAAAGGGCAAGGGCGAAACAGAGGTTCTGGTTGATGTCGGAAATGCCTGCCAGGCCGTCCTCGCCCCACCGGTATACGCGCGAGCGCGCGTGGTCATGAGGGAAATACTCCCAGGCTTTGCCTTCCTCGCTGTAATCTTCGCGCACGGTCCCCCACTGGCGCTCGCTCAGGTATGGCCCCCACTTTTTCCAGAAGACCCTATGTGCCATGTTGTCTGCAAGTCTTCTGTTTTCGGCGGTTTCTTTACTCATATTCATCTTCACAATTTGCTCAGCGCTTTGGACAAAACGACCCGTATGCGATTCCTTTCCGTCACTTCAGCGTATCATACATAAGGGATTGCTACTGCCGCTGCCACCTCAACCAGGCGGAGAACAACCTCTTGATGAACGGCGTGAGTTTCGTCCTGCTGTAGGCATCCGCCAATTTCTTTATCGCCTCTGCCTGGGTGGGATAGGGATGGATTGTCTTTCCGATCACCGAGAGCCCGAGGCCTGCTGTCATGGCAAGTGAAAGCTCATTGATCATGTCCCCGGCATGACGGGCGACAATGGTGCCGCCAAGTAATTTATCGCTCCCTTTTTTCAAATGCACCCGCGCGAACCCCTCGGCTTCACCGTCAAGAAGCGCGCGGTCGACCTCGGCGAGCGGGACCGTAATGGTCAGAACCTCTATGCCCTTTTCCTTCGCTTCTTTCTCGTACATGCCCACATGCGCCACTTCCGGGTCGGTGTATGTACACCACGGGATGACGAGCGCCGATGCCTTCTGTTTAGCCATAAACAGCGCATTGGCGATCACGATGCGCGCCAGCGCGTCAGCCGTATGGGTGAACTTGTAGGGAAAGCAGATATCTCCTGCCGCGAATACGCGCGGGTTCGATGTCTGGAGCCGGTCATTCACCTTCACGCCCTCATCATGATCGTAGGCTATGCCCGCTTTCTCAAGATCGAGTCCTTCAACATTGGGGGCCCTGCCGACGCCGACTAAGATCTCATCGACAGCCAATGCGGCGGTTCTTCCGTCCTCTTCAACAATGACGATCTTCTCTCTCACTCTCTTCTCGACTCCGAGGATCTTCGCCTGCAGTCGAAGCGCAATCCCATCCCGTGTAAGAGCCCTGTGAACGACTTCAGCTGCGTCGGCATCTTCCCTGGGGAGGACATGTCCGCTCCGCTGGAGAATGGTGACCTGGCTCCCCATCCGCGCAAACGTCTGGGCCAGTTCGCATCCGATCGGTCCACCGCCTATGACAGCAAGACTGCGAGGCAATTCCGTCAGCCAGAAAACGGTTTCGTTCGTTAGATAGCCCGTTTCCTCGATACCCGGGACATGAGGAGCAACGGCACGTGCGCCGGTGCATATCGCCGCCTTTTTGAACCGGAGTCGTCTTCCTTCTACCTCAATGCTATCGGGACCAACAAACTTCCCTTGGCCAAGGAACACATCAATTCCAAGCTCTTTACTGAATCGCTCGACGGAATCATGGTCGCTGATACCTGCCCTGATGCGCCGCATCCGTTCCATTGCCTTTGCGAAATCGATAGATACGTTCGCTCCGCAGGTCACCCCGAACTTGTCCGCTGTCTTGACATCATAGACAGCGCGGCCCGCCCTGATGATCCCCTTGGACGGCACACATCCGACGTTCAGGCAATCACCTCCCATAAGATGCCGTTCGATGAGCGCGACCTTTGCACCCAGCCCTGCCGCCCCTGCGGCAGTGACCAGCCCGGCTGTTCCCGCGCCGATCACGACAAGATTGTACCGGGAAGAAGGGTCAGGATTTCTCCAAGCGGACGGATGTGCATTCTTTATAAGCTTACGATTGTTTTCGTCCTCTGGCAAAACGAGCGGTTTTGCTTCCATGCTGTTCCGCCTTTCGTCACTGCGACGATCCGTGGTGCATGCATTAGGGCAACAAAAGTCCGAACGATCCCAGCGCTGCCTTCGTAGTTTCAAGATCGTTATGATGGATACCGTGCATCCCCAGCCCGCGTGCCACTTCCACGAACATCGCCCGATCATCGATATACACCACCTGCTGTGGCGACGCCTGGGTGATATCCAGGGCAACGCGGTAGATATCGGTATCAGGCTTACGGTAGTGAACGAAACAGGATGAAACAAAACAGTCAATGAAGGAAGTGAGATTGAATTTCCGTATCCGGTGGATCGAAAGTTCTATTCCTTCATTGTTCACCGCCGCTATCTTGAGACCGTAACGGGCTTTGATGCTGCGCACCAGTTCGAGCATCTCGGGATAGGGCCGGGATTGGTCGAACATAAAGTTCCTGAAATCGTCCTGCGAGAAGGACCGATCTTCGTAGAAGACGACCCTGGACAAATATTCATCGAGACTCAACTTCCCCTCTTCATACGTATCGAACGTCAAGTGGTGACGCTCGTCCATCTCAGCAAGGTCCAGATTGAACTTCTCAGCCGCGCTCTTGCGAGCGCTCCGGTCCCAACCGTTCGTCAGTAAAACACCTCCGATATCGAGAAATAGCGTGGATATCGTTGTTGTAGACATGGCGTACCTCTACCGCATCATCGATGCATGATTTCCGGCGGAAAATACCTACCGAATATCCGCGATTCATATGAGGCGCAAATATTAATGATTGACGGTAACGTTGTCGTTTTTCAGGTCTTTTGGAGTCTGCAACCATGTTACGCGCTGTACTTGTGAGTACATGAACGAAACATTTCTTATTCTACCTCGACCATAAAGCTTATGACAATTACCTTGCCTTGGTGCCCTACCTGTCCAAAGATCTGGTATAAGCCTTTCACCGGGAAAACGACGTGAATTTCAACCGTAGGACCAAACTTATCAGGAACTGCCATCTTCATCTGCATGTGATGTGCGTCGTGACCCATGGATGACATTCCCGGCACTTCACCATGCGTGTGCATAAAATGCGTCAGGTCATTCGAGATTATCGCAAGATGCATGGGTGCCGAAAGATAGGGTTCAAGGTCAGTAACGGATTCCCCGTTTTTCCTGAAGAGGCAGCTTAGCACCACTTCTTTCCCTGCCATGATGCGTTCAGGCATGGATGCGAGAGTTACATCGAGGTCTCCGAACTTTTTGTCTCGGGACAGATCCCGCGAAGGAAATTCCATTTTAGGTGCACCTGCAACATCAATGAGAAAATGCTTGGAAATCAGCTGCTCTTGCACTGCAAAGTCGATTGCAATGATGTAACGCCCTGCTTTTGGAAACGTAAATCGTACCGGGTATCTGGCGAACTTTTTCATCTCAGGGGTTATAGGACCAAAATCCTCCGGATGAATGTGCGCAAATACGCTGAAATCCTGGCTCGCGATTATCACATGTAAAATACGATCATGATGGATGGAAAGTTCTTGTATCGGTTTTCCTCCGTGATCTTTAATCGAAAACACAATATTCGTTAAGCTTCCTACTTTAATGCGTTCCGGATCAGTTTTGATGTCTGCAATTATCTCTTCTCCACTCATAGTGTGCATGTGCTGCATATCCTGATGTTCGTTCATTCCGCTGTTCTGAGCATAGGCTTGGCTTTGCCCTATGGGAAAGAGCATGCCGGCAATAAATAAGGATCTAAAAAGATTCGTGACAAAGTAATTATTCAACATAAGATACCTCCCTGACACGATGTTCCATTTCACCAGATATGCTATGCAGCGTATTTAAATTCTACCACAGCCATTGCTTTCTGCCATACTTCTTGTAAATTATTGATTCGCTACAAGGATATAAATCCGTTTACAATCGGCATGATTCGGGTTGCAATAAACAATATCATGCCCGTGCTTGAGGGTGGATCGTACAGGAATGATCCAGTAGACACGCTTCACCCTTCTTGAGCAGATCTGACGCATGTGCGGCGGCACCGAGCAAAGCGGCCTGATCGTTCATAATAACCTTTACCGGAATGCGCTCGGCTAGGCCGGACAGTCGCCCTTTATCCGTGAAGGCTTTCATGAACGTCCCATCGTTCAGTTTCCAGATGATCTTCGGGGCAATGCCTCCTCCGAGGTACATTCCTCCCGTGGCCATCACCTGAAGTGCAACGTT
>DATJZV010000152.1:0-6153 GCA_035498715.1 Nitrospirota bacterium | reverse complement strand
GCAGGAGATCGCGGCTCTTTCAGGCTTGCCCGAAGCAGAGGCAGCTCTTGCGAAGATGCGCGACTTCGACGAGCCGTTCATCTTTGAAGAAGCCGATGCGGACGTGGATGCATTTTTACAGGCAATCGAGGACCGAGGATACCACTGGACGAGGGGGAGATTTTATCATATCATTGGTGAGAATGACAAAGGCAAGGCGGCGACATTCCTGAAACGGCTGTATGAAAATCAATATGGCCCGATACTCTCCATCGCTCTCGGCGATAATTTGAATGACCTTCCGCTCCTGCGAGTCGTTGATGAGCCGGTCCTGGTGCGGCGAGCGGACGAGAGCTATGAGGCGAGCATCAGTCTGCCGAGCCTCATCAAGGCAGACGGCATCGGTCCCCAGGGGTGGAACCGCGCGATCATGAGGCTTCTTGCGGAATGAAGAGAGCGGAACTGATCGATATCTATCAGTCGGCGGTCAAGGCGGCCGATCCCTATCGTGCTGTGACGGAACATCTGTCCCTAACAGGCGACATGCTTTCCGTAGCCGGTCAAGAGTATGATCTGAAGGGTTTCAGGAGGATCGTCGTGATAGGCGCCGGAAAAGGGACGGCGCCCATGGCCCAGGCTGTGGAGGATACTCTTCATGACCGGATTAGCGAAGGAATCATTATTGTTAAATATGGTCATACAAGGCCCTTACGCAAAATCGTTCAGAGAGAAGCCGCTCACCCGCTGCCCGACGAGGCGGGACTGCGCGCTACATCAGAGATCAGGGAACTGCTGAAAGAAGCGGGAAACGAGACCCTCGTTATCTGTCTTCTTTCCGGAGGCGCTTCTTCGCTCTTTGTTGCGCCAGCGGACGGTATTACTCTAAACGATAAACGGGCAATAACGGATCTGCTCCTTTCCTCGGGCGCGGACATCAATGAACTGAACTCGGTGAGGAAGCATATCTCGGCAATTAAAGGCGGGAGACTTGCGGAAATAGCATACCCTGCTACAATTGTTACCATGATCCTTTCCGATGTGATCGGCGACAAGCTCGACGTGATTGCCTCCGGTCCCACGGTTTCCGACAGCTCGAGCTTCAGGGATGCGCTGGATGTAATTCATAAGTACTCTCTCGAAGAAAAAATCCCGAGCGGCGTATTCAGTCTTTTGCACCTGGGTGTCTCAGGCGTGATACCGGATACACCGAAAAGCGGGGCGGTCTTTTTTCAACAGGTCCGAAACATCATCGTCGGCAGTATTCGGCAGTCTATTGAGGCCGCGCGGGGCCGGGCTGCGGCGCTGGGGTTCGAGCCCCTGTTTCTCACATCCGAACTGCAGGGAGAGGCGCGTGACGCGGCCCGCTCTCTTGCGTCAAAGTCGATTGAGATACGATCCGCCATGCGACCCGGCGACAGTCCCCGCTGTCTCCTCGCCGGCGGAGAGACCACGGTCACGGTCAAGGGAAAGGGGAAGGGCGGGAGAAACCAGGAACTCGCCCTGGCATTCGCAATCGAGATCGCAGGGATACCGGGCATCACGATGCTCTCGGCAGGGACCGACGGGACGGACGGTCCCACGGATGCGGCCGGCGCCGTCGTGGACGGAAGCACGGCAACAAAGGCGCGGGAACGGGGCATGGAACCGATGGACTATCTGGCCAATAACGATTCCTACGGATTCTTCCGGAAATTCGATGAACTGACAGGGGGAAAGGCCCATCTCTTGACAGGCCCCACGGGAACCAACGTGATGGACCTGCAGATCATGCTTGTCGAAAAGCCCGCAGCATGAGGCGATAACCGGCTGGTAACCCGAAGTGTTAGGATGATCATGGACAGCATCATTTCGAGAAAAGACGTTCATGCACAGCTTGAGAAAATAGGTTCCGCCGACATCCTGGTGGGAATACCGAGCTACAACAACGCCCGGACGATCGGACATGTCGTGAGGGCCGTGCAGGCCGGACTTGCGAAATATTTCCCTGACCGGAAAGCAGTGCTGGTGAATTCCGACGGCGGCTCCACGGACGGGACCATCGACGTCGTCAACCAGGCTGGGATCGAGGACTTCCAGTCGATTCTCCTCTATCACCGGGTGGAGCCGTTCTTCAAGATCGTGACGCCCTATATCGGCCTTCCAGGGAAGGGCAGCGCCTTCCGATCCATTTTCGAGATCGCCGTTGCTCTGAATGTGAAGGCCTGCGCCGTGGTGGATTCCGACCTCCGGAGCATCGCGCCTGAATGGATCGAGCTCCTGATCAAACCGGTTCTTGATGGCGGGTTTGATTATGTCGCACCGCTCTACCACCGCCACAAATACGACGGCACGATCACGAACAGCATCGTCTATCCCCTCACGCGGGCGCTCTACGGAAAACGCGTGCGCCAGCCGATCGGCGGGGACTTCGGCTTTTCCGGCAGGCTGGCGGCATTCTATCTATCCAAGGACGTGTGGCAAACGGATATCGCCCGTTACGGCATCGATATCTGGATGACGACGGAGGCGATCGCGAACGACTTCAAGGTTGCGCAATCATTTCTTGGCGCCAAGATCCACGACCCCAAGGATCCCGGCGCGGACCTGAGCGCCATGCTGGCTCAGGTGACAGGCTCGGCCTTTGGCCTTATGGAGACGTACAAGGATGTCTGGAAGGGGGTGCACGGTTCGGAGAGCGTTCCCACGTTCGGTTTCCGTTATACCGTCGGGCTGGAGCAGGTGAACGCTAACGTGGAACGGATGCTTGCGATCTTTCATGCAGGTCTGAAGGACCTGCGGCAGATATGGCTCGAGGTCCTCGGGGCCGGCGATCTCGGCGAGGTCGAGTCGCTGAAGACCCGGTCTGACCGTGATTTCCGGTTTCCGATCCGGCTCTGGACGAGGATCGTTTATGATTACGCCCTCGCATACCATAAACGGAAACTTCCGCATGGACACCTGCTCAAATCACTCACTCCGCTTTACCTCGGAAAGACCGCATCCTTCGTCATGGAGGCAGCGGACATGGGGCAGGATGAGGCTGAGGGGGAGATCGAAAAGCTCTGTCTGGAATTTGAAAGCAGCAAGGAACATCTGTACAATAACTGGAAATGATCAAGGGGGTGCGCCATGGAAGAATTTATCCAACTTATCCTGGAGCCGATGAAAGAGGTCTTCGTAAAGTTCAAGGAATTCGCGCCGAATTTACTGGCCATGATGACGATCATTCTCGTGGGGATCCTGTTTGCACGGATCATGAAAGCGGTATTGTTGAGATTCATGAAGGCAATCAAGCTCGATACTTGGAGCGACAGGATGGGACTTACCGCGGTAATGAGAAAAGGCGATCTGTGGGCGAAGCCGTCAGAGGCTGTGGGCTCCCTGGTCTTCTGGACCCTTATCATCGTTTCATTGATGTTCGGTTTGAGCTCGCTGAAAATTCATGCCATTGACAGTCTCGTGGCCCAGTTCATTCTCTACCTGCCGAGGGCGTTTTCCGCTGTTCTCATACTCGTCTTTGGTTATATCATCGCCGGGTTTATCGGCAGGGCCGTGCTGATAGCAGCGGTGAACAGCGGATATCACTATGCAAAACTTCTTGCCGAGGCGATAAGGCTTCTGCTCACGGTCCTCATTCTCGCAATGGCGCTGGAACAGCTTCAGGTGGCGCCCGGCATCGTGGTCGCAGCGTTCTCCATCATCTTTGGCGGGATCGTGCTTGCCCTGGCCATATCGTTCGGCGTGGGCGGGATCGATGCAGCACGAAGGATGATCGAGAAAGAGGAGGAACGCAAACAGGAAAAGAAGGACATTGAGCATATGTGAGGAGGCATCATGTCGGATTTTTATCAGAGCGGGGTCATCACAACGCTTCATAATCTCGGGAAACAGTCGCTGGACCGGTTGGAGTCCGAGCTGCGAAAGTATTCCAGTGACCGTCCCGTGGCCCTTGTGCTGCCGGCACTCTATTCCGAGTTCGAAGGACCGGCTATGCCGAGGATCATTGAAGAGCTTGCCAAGGTAAAATACCTCAAGGAGATCGTCCTTGTTCTCGACAAGGCATCGGAGAAAGAGTTCCATAACGTAAAAGAGTTCATGTCGCCGATCTCCACCGATGTCATGATAGTCCATAACGACGGGAGGAGAATAGGCGAGATCTATGACACTATCAAGAGGAACGGGCTTGAAGTGGGGCAGCGAGGAAAAGGTCGCTCTGCCTGGCTTGCGTATGGATATGTGATCGCCCGCGGACAATCGGACGTTATTGCTCTTCATGACTGCGATATTGTTTCCTACAGCCGGGAAATGCTCGCACGGCTCTGTTACCCCGTTGTGAATCCCAACCTTGACTTCGTTTTCTGCAAGGGTTTCTATAGCAGGGTCTCCGACCGGATGCACGGACGGGTGACGCGGCTCCTGGTGACCCCCTTGGTAAGATCCATACAGCAGCTGCACGGTGAACATAGTTTCCTGACGTTCCTCGACAGCTTCCGGTATCCACTTGCCGGAGAATTCTGCATGAGCCTCGATATGGCGAGGGTGAACAGGATTCCCTGGGACTGGGGCCTCGAAGTGGGTTCCCTCGCCGAAGTGTTCCGGAATTATTCGCCCCGCAGGGTCTGCCAGGTGGACATCGCGGTGAACTACGAGCACAAGCACCAGGCCCTCTCCGCCGAGGACCCGGCAAAAGGTCTGATGAAGATGGCCGTCGATATCTGCAAATCCATTTTCCGGACGCTCGCTGCAGAAGGTGTTGTGTTTTCCGATGGGTTTTTCAAGTCTCTTACCGTGGCGTATCAGCGGTCCGCTGAGGACACCATCATGAAGTACGAAGCTGACGCCTCCATCAACGGTCTCCTGTTTGACCGGCACGAAGAGGCAAAGGCCGTGGAGGCCTTCACGAGCGCAATCGGGTTGGCGGCCAAAGAGTTCACGGAAGACCCCATGGGGACGCCACTCATCCCGAACTGGAACCGGGTCACCTCGGCCATCCCGGGCATCCTCGATATGTTGAAGAAGGCGGTGGACGAGGACAATCGATGAAGCGACGCATCAAGTTGTAGTAAGATTGGTGTCCTACTTGGCTGCGGTTTGGCTATGATTGCTCTCCGTGACAAAAATGTAACTATCATCCGAATTGTTGGACTCTGCGTTTTTAGCGTTTTGACCGCACCCCTTTAATAACATGGTTAATTCGGGAGGTCTTATGAAACGATTATGTGTAATCATGCTGGTTGTTGTTTACCTCGGATTCTGGCACGTTGCATTTGGCCAAGTCTCAGAACGCGTCGTTGACATTCCTACACGACCCGGTGTGACACAAAGATTCCTTCTTTTAACTCCGGAAAAACCGAAAGCCGCGGTAATACTGTTTGCAGGTGGGGATGGCGGGCTTGAGATATCTCAAAATGGGAGTATTAGATTTTTAAGTAACAACTTTTTAGTACGGACCCGGCAACTTTTCGCAGACAGAGGATTGTCTGTAGCTGTTATTGATGCGCCTTCTGATCGTCAAAGACTGGCACTCAAAGGATTCCGCCAAAAACCCGAACATGTTGCGGACATCAAGGCGGTGATTGCATGGCTTAAACAGCAGAACAATTTACCCGTCTGGTTGGTCGGCACGAGTCGGGGAACTCAATCTGCGGCATTTGTCGCTACAGAACTGAGTGTCAGCCAGGGTGGTCCTGATGGTTTGGTGTTGACCTCAACAATATTATTGGATGACAAAGGACGTGCTGTGCCAGAAATGCCATTGGAAAAAATAGCCATTCCGGTTCTAGTAATTCACCACGAACAAGACGGCTGCAAGCATTGTCCATTCAGCGCAACTTCGGGTCTTATGAAAAAATTAAATGGCTCACAGAGGAAAGAACTCGTTACCTTTAGAGGGGGTGAAAATCGTGGTGATCCTTGCGAGGCTTTAGCTTATCATGGCTTTAATGGCTTGGATAAAGAAGTTGTGGGGAAAATTTCAGATTGGATTTATTCAAAATAACCCAAGGGTACATGCAATTTCGTAGGTGAGTATGATCAAACCCGTTAACAAGCGATTCGACTTCGCCCGATGACTGCTGAATACATCTTCCTGAAAGCTTCACGATAAGTCAACTTCGCTCATGCAATATTACAATGGACAATCAACAAAAAGAATCAGCTTCTTTCCGTGTGCAAAACGCCCCGATTCAACGGTAA
>DATJZV010000151.1:0-25049 GCA_035498715.1 Nitrospirota bacterium | reverse complement strand
TCGACCACCGGCGTTATGGCAATCTGCCCGCCGATAACCTCCCGTTCTATCACGACAGCGGAGAGCCCGGAGCGTACGGCGTAGATAGCGGACGTAAGGCCGGAAGGGCCTGCGCCTACGATGACGAGATCCTTCTCGATGGGCTCCGCCGATAGCTGCTCGGAGATGTACTCTGGCTCCTTAAGCGAGATGAGCGACTCAGCGAAAAACTCCTCGGGCTGGAGTCCCATGCCCGTGAAGATGCCATTAATGAACGTCTGCGGCACGGAAAGCGAGCCGAGGTTTTCAGCCAGGTCCTGGTTCTCATAGATTTCGATCACCTCCGCGGATATGAGGTCCGGCTTTACGATCGCGGCGGAGAAGGCGGAGAGCGCCTGCTGCGGGCAGTAAGGGCACGTGGGGCTGACGAAGACCTGGATATCCCGTTTCTCTTTGAGCCCGCCGATCTTTTCCATGGTCGGAGCGGTCAGGATGCTCTTGCCCGAGGATGCCATGAGAATGGCAACGAGGAGCGACCGGCCTTCTTCACCGAGCGGTGCGCCGGTGTAGCGAAGGCGGTATCTATCAGGTGCGATGAGCACTGTTGGAGAACGGTGGACGTTGCGTTTCACGGACCGCTCGTCACCAACTTTGTGGAAAGAGACCTTGAGCTTGTCGCTCAGTGCTGCCAGGGCCGTGATAAGCGTGACAGCAGCCTCGTTGAATTTATCGTTTACGCCGTCCCTCGTGTAAACCTCAAGTGCAACGTCGTCCTTCAGTTCTTTGAAGAACGTTTCCTTGATAACCGTTTTGACTTCATCCGGAATGGGTTCTTCTGCCATGGTGTCACCTCGTGAAGGACTGTTGAATCCGTCAATGAACGTGATTAAATCCGCACTCAGAATGCAACCGCCAAAACCGGCGAAAGTGTTCCCTTCTGCCTACCTGCGTGGTTACTTGATCATCCTCGAAACCGCTCTGAACTCCTCCGTGCCCGCGACCTTGAGAAGCTGGAACAGAACCGTCTCTGTACACGTCAAGACCGCTCCTGCGTCTCGCATGAACGCGGTCCCTGTTTTCCAGTTCTCCTTGGTACGAGAACATACCGCGTCCTGCACCAGGTGAACATTGATCCCGCCCTTTAAAAGTCCGATGCAGGTCTGGAGCACGCAGATGTGCGTTTCCATGCCTGTCAGGACGACGGTGCTTTTATTATGCTCTTTCAGTTCCTCAAGAAAGGTGGGTTGACCGCAGCAATCAAAGGTCATCTTCTCGACAGGACGATAAAACGGAAGCGCCTCGCGGATCTCCGGCACGGTCATACCGAGCCCTTTGGGATACTGCTCAGTCACCATGACCGGCATGCCGATCATCTTTGCGAGCTCGACCAGGTGCAGGTTGTTCTTTACCACCTTATCCTTCTCTTTCATCACCGCGGCAAGCTTTTCCTGAATATCGACAATGAGGAGAACCGTGCCTTCCCTATCAAGAAAAAATTTATCCACAGTCATAACGTCATTTTTCTCCTTCGAATAAAATGAATTATGCCTTGCTCACTTTATTCCGCGCACCGATAGCTCCATTCCGCAATCTTCATCCCCGGCAACCTGCCGATCTGCTATACGCCTCACGACCCGCCGCCGTAGCCGATGGAGACCTTTCCACCTTCTACGATGACCGGTACGTTCCGCGCACCCTTGGAGAACTTCAGCATCTCTTCGAGCCTGGCCCTGTCCTCCTTCACGTCGATAAATTCAGCCTGGTCTCCGAAGGCCTCACGAGCCTTGACCGTATACGGTCAACCCTGCTTCCCATAAATGATGACCTTGCTTGCCATGTCAGGCCTCCTCTCATGAAAGGGAAATTTGATAATTATATATTATCATTTTACAAGTGCAAAAGTAAACTTTTTACGATAGAATCAGCTCCATCATGAGCAATGAAACAAATCCGCTTGCCGGATTGTCTTATAATAAAGGAGGAAGTGGCACTGCACCGGCGGATGACGATGCAGGCCTCGTCGCGCGGTCTCGGCAAGGTGACCTGGACGCCTTTGAAGAGCTCGTGTTAAAGCATCAGAAGAGGATGCTGAATATCGCCTATCGGCTGATCGGAGACTATGACGAGGCGTGCGAGGTGGTACAAGACGCTTTTGTATCGGCCCACAGGAATGTCAGGACGTTCCGGGGCGATTCGAAGTTCACAACCTGGCTCACGGCCATTACCGTGAACCTTTCGAAGAACCGGTTGAAGCAATTGAAATCTCGGCAGGGTCATGAAGCCTATTCCTTGGATGATCCGGTAGAGACCAGCGATGGAGAGATGACCATCGACCCCCCATCAAAGGCCCCCTCTGTGCTGGACCGGCTTGAAAAACGCGATGTCCAGAGCAGAGTGCAGGGCTGCATCAAGGCGCTTGACCCGGATTTCCGTGAGGTGCTGGTCCTCCGTGACCTGCAGGATTTATCGTATGAAGAGATCGGGAACCTGCTCAATCTCCAAGGGGGTACGGTCAAATCGCGGTTGTTTAGGGCACGTGAAATGGTTAAAGATTGTTTGAAGCGCGTAATGGGGGAACTCTGATGAAGCACCATATAATACGGCATAAGCTGTCGGAATATATCGACGAGTCGGTCCCCGCCGAAGAAAAAGCGGAGATCGAGGAGCACCTGAAGACGTGTACCGTCTGCAGCGATGCTCTCAGGGAACTGAAGAAGACCGTCGAGCATATCAAGGCCCTCGAAGAGGTAGAGCCGCCAGCATGGATGATGCAGAAAACCATGGCAAAGGTGCGCGCCGAAGCGGAGCAGAAGCACGGGTTCCTTGATCGATTATTCTTGCCGTTCCATGTCAAGTTGCCAATCCAGGCAGTTGCAGCATTGTTCCTTGCCGTCGCCGCTTTCTATATCTACCGGAATGTTCAGACCACAGCCAAGTTTGAAGAAATACCTACGCAGCAATTCTCGCCCGAAAACAAAGCTGCTGTTCACGCACCTAAGGGCCTTGAACCGTCCTCCGTAACCAATGCGAAGGAAGAACTTAGCAAAGCAAAAGATTCTTCGCTTCGCACAAAACCGGTTCCACAAACTCCGCAGTATAGAGCACTGGACATGAAGCAAGAATACGAAAGTCCTCCGTCTCCTGTTCTCGAAGGCAAATCGTCGGCACCTGCTCAAGCTCCTGCAAAATTGACAGAACAGTCCGCGCCAGCCCGTGAATCAAAGCCCGTGAAAAGACGCGCTGCTGCACCGCAAACACCCACCCCGGGGATGATGCAGGAGCAGTCTAATTCGGCGGCTGGCGCTTCCCAGCAGGCAGCATCAAAACATGAATCCATTGTCCCGGAACGGGAAACAAAGGGTCTGCTTGACAGGATAGAAGAACGCAATAACTTTGAGAAAATCATAATTGACAGGCATCCGAATGGCAAACCTAAATTAGTTGTAAGCTACAAACTCATCAATTCACACAAAGTTCAAATAGCCGAGGAAAGATTTAATAAAGAGGGTGAAAGACATGGTATTCAGAAAGAATATTATGACTCCGGCCAAGTAAAAACAGAGGCTCAGTACGGAAATGGAAAGCTTGATTGGTATATTGAATTTTATCCAGATGGAGTCAAAAGAATTGGGAAATCGGATTATGACTGGTTTTGGTTGAAAAATTAGTTCTTTCCAGGAATAGAATTATCTTTCTTCAGGAACTTTTTCCTCTCCTCCTTTGTCAAAGAAACCAAGAGCGGTTCAATTTACTGATAAAGGAGGTTCCTCGTGAGAGTCAAACATTTTTTAACAGTTCTGGCAGCCCTGTTGCTATTAGTTCTCGGCTATTGTCCTGTTTCATCTGCAGAGAAAAAAGATACAAAAAATGTCATAGCAGCAAGCACTTTGGATGATCAGACAGGAGTGGCGCTGACGATCTACAACGTCAACCTCGGCTTGGTGAAGGACCAGCGGCAAGTCAAGCTCTTTAAGGGCACCGGCGACCTGCGATTCATGGACGTCTCGGCTCAAATCATACCCGCAAGCGTCCATATCAAATCTCTCGTAAATCCCGAAACACTGCAGGTACTCGAGCAGAACTATGAGTACGACCTGCTTAACCCGCAGAAACTCCTGGACAAGTACGTGGGCAAGCAGGTGAAGCTTTATACCAAGAGCCCCTACACCGAGCGGGAGGAGGTCGTCACGGCCACGCTTCTATCGAATAATGGCCAACCGATATTCAAGATCGGTGACGAGATAACCTTTGGCCATCCCGGCCGAATCGTCTTCCCCGGCGTGCCAGAAAATCTCAACGCCAAACCGACTCTCGTCTGGATGCTTGAGAACAGCCTGCCCTCAGCACAGAATATCGAGGCATCGTATCTGACAAGCGGAATCAATTGGCACTCGGATTACGTGGTGACGCTGAATGACAGGGATGACAGGGCAGATTTATCGGGATGGATAACGATCGACAACCACAGCGGTGCGACCTACAACAACGCGACGCTCAAGCTCGTCGCGGGGGACCTAAACAGGGTGAAGAACGAATATGAATATAAGGACAAGATGCTGCGCGTTGCCGAAGCGGCGGCAAAGGCCCCGGCACCGCAGTTCAAAGAAGACTCCTTCTTCGAATACCACATCTATACCCTCGAACGGTCTGCCACGGTCCAGGACAACCAGACCAAACAGATCAGTCTCGTGACTGCCAACGGCATTCCGGTCAAGAAAGAACTTTTGTACTACGGCGCCGACTACTATTATCACAACCGCTACGGCGATGTCATGTCAAACCAGAAGGTCGGCGTGTTCGTAGAGATCCAGAACAAAAAAGAACATAACCTCGGGATTCCGCTGCCCAAAGGCACAGTACGGGTCTACAAGGCTGACCAGGAAGGAAGCCTTCAGTTCGTAGGCGAAGACTCGATTGAGCATACCCCTAAGGATGAGAAAGCGAGGATCAAACTCGGCGATGCCTTTGATGTGGTGGGTAGCAGGAAACAGACGGACTGGAAAAAGATCGCCTATGATACCTATGAAGCGGCATTCGAAATATCGCTCAGGAACCATAAGAAGGAGGACGTGATGGTGAAGGTTGTAGAGCCCATTCCCGGCGACTGGATCATGCTCAGCTCTTCTCATGAGTGCAAGAAGTCCGAGGCCTTCACTGCCGAGTTCAACATTCCCGTGCCCAAGGACAAGGAAGTGAAGCTCACCTACCGTGTGAGGATGAGGTATTAAACGGGATAGTTAAAATGGTATCCCCCTTTCCCCGCGGGAAGGGGGTTTGACCTGTCACAACCACTTCTTGCGCTTGAAATAGAAGAACATGAAGACGCCGATGCCGAGCATTACCAGGAGCGTGAGAAAATACCCGTACCGCCACTCGAGTTCGGGCATGTATTTGAAATTCATCCCGTACACACCAACGATGAAGGTGAGCGGCATAAAGATCAACGAGATCGCCGTCAGGACCTTCATCACCTCGTTCAGCCGGTTGCTCACGCTCGAAAGGTACATGTCGAGCATGCTAGAGATCATCTCGCGGTTGATATCGACGCTGTCTATCACATGAATCACGTGGTCGTACACGTCCCGGAAATAGGGGACCGTCGCCTCCCGGATGATCGGCGACTCGTGCTTCCCCAAGGCGCTCACGACCTCCCGCAGGGGCCATACCGCATTATGAAGGAAAATCATCGTCCTCTTTAACTCGTAAATCCGCTGCACCGTCCTCTGTGATGGGTTCTCGATCAATTCTGCTTCGAGCAGCTCGATCTTATCACCGAACTTTTCGAGGATCACGAAGTAGTTGTCCACGATCGCATCGAGGAGTGCGTAGGCAAGATAGTCAGCGCTCATTTTCCGGATGCGGCCCTTACCGTTCCGGAGGCGTTCACGAATCAGATTGAATGCGTCCCCCTCAACACCTTCCTGAAACGAGAGAACAAAGTTCGAACCTACGACGATGCTGATCTGTTCGGTGATAACCTCGCCGTTCTTGCCGTTCGAGAGCATCTTGAGCACGATGAAGAGGTACTCTCCGAAATCCTCCATCTTGGGCCGCTGGTCCGTGTTCAGGATGTCTTCCATCACAAGCCGGTGGAGCCCGAAACAGTCGCCGAGCTTTTCGAGCAGGGGGACACTGTGAACGCCGTCAACGTTGATCCAAGTGACCGTCGTCTTGTTCTTGTACGGGATGCATGCTTCCGCCGAAGACAGTTCCGTCTCGAGAAAGTTCGTCTCGTCGTAATCAATGACGTGGATGATGATTTTCTCGTCTTTTTTCTCCCCGGTATACATCAGGGTCTCCGGAGGGAGGCCGGCTTTCTTGGAGCGTTTTTTAGCGAACGTGGGCATGAGCGATTATTAGTAAAATTCCTTGAGCGTCGCCTGGATCTTCGTCACGTCGAAGGCCTGGTGAGCGAGCGGCTTGCCTGCGATCATCGGGAGCCGCTCTTCGAATGTCGGCCGGTGATTGCGGTAAATGACGCCGAGGGGAATCCGGTCGCCCCATTCAAGAGCCTTGCTGAACGCCGCTTTCCGGTCTTCGGGGTCATAGTCAGGCTCGAGGCGATACACCCGCTGACGATACCATTCATAGGTGTTTACCTTGTTAAAGGTCACGCATGGCTGCAGGATGTCGATGAGGGAAAAACCCTTGTGATTGATCGCCTCTTTCATGAGGGCCTTGAGATGATCCGTGTCTGCCGCGAACCCCCGCGCAGCGAAGCTGCAATCAAGCGAAACGGCAAGCGCCATGGGATTGAACTGCTCGGCAATAACACCAAAGGGCATGTTCTTCGTCACCATACCCTCGCCAGTTGTGGGAGAAGGCTGACCCTTGGTCAGACCATAGATCTGGTTGTCATGCACGAAAAGCTTGACGTTGATGTTTCTCCGCATGGCGGCCATCAGATGGTTGCCGCCCTCGCCGTAACAGTCGCCGTCGCCGGTCACAATAATCACCGGCATCTCGTGGTTCGCGAGCCTGATGCCGGTGGCCACCGGCAGCGTTCTGCCGTGAAGTCCGTTAAAGGTATTGCATTTGGTATAATGGGGGAGCTTGGCCGCCTGGCCGATACCCGAGACCACGGTGAACTGGTGTGGCTCGATGCCGAGTTCGACCATGACTTCTTTGAAGGTCTTGAGGATGGGAAAATTCCCGCACCCCGGACACCATGCCGGAACCTGCCCTTTATAGTTTTCCAAGGTGACCATTGATCTCTCCTATCAGTGTCTCGACCGTGAAAGGCCTGCCGTCGAATTTACGGATGTGCATTGTGAATTCATATCCCGTCTCAGCCCTCATGAGCCGGCTGAACTGACCTGTCGCATTGTTCTCGACACAGATGGTCTGTTTTGCGTTCTGCAGGAAGCGGACGTAGTCAAACCGCGCCGTATGCGGAAAGGGGAAAAGTTCGCTGTAGTGAAGCATTGCAATGCTCCTCGACCTGGAAAGCTCGTCTACCGCCTCTTTCATCACACCGTACGTCGAACCCCAGCCTGTGATAATGACCGCGGGTTTGTGATCGCCATAGACGAAGGGCGAAGCGATCTCCCGTTTGATGAGCGGCAGCTTCTTGTCCAGCCGTTTCTGCACCATTTTGACCCGCGTAGCCGCGTCTTCCACGATATGGCCTTCTTCATCATGTTCATCGCTATCGGTGACCACAAGGTGTTTGGCGTCGCCTGGTACACCGAGCGTCGAAATCCCGCTCGCGGTAAAGGCATGACGTTTGTAATCCGCAACCTGCTTGAATGCATCACCCCTCAGACGATAATCCATATACATCACTCTGCTAGCATCGAACCCGTCGAGAGTCCACTGGGAATCGGCTAGATAGGTATCAAAAAGTATGAGGACCGGAATCTGGTATTTCTCAGCCAGGTCGAAGGCCTTGTTCGTGAGAGAAAATGCCTGCTTCGGCGTGCCCGGCGCGAAGATGATACGGGGGAATTCACCATGTCCCGCTGATATGAGGAACTGAAGCTCACCCTGTTCGGTCCTGGTCGGAAAACCTGTTGCCGGACCGGGCCGTTGCCCTACGGCGATCACAACCGGCGTCTCGGTCATAGCAGCGAGTGATAGTCCCTCGACCATGAGAGCGAAACCACCGCCCGACGTGCCGGTCATAGACCGCACTCCCGCGAACGAGGCGCCTAGCGTCATGTTGATTGCGGCTATCTCGTCCTCAGCCTGCTCCACCACAATGCCGTACTCCTTTTCCTTCGCCGCGAGGTAGTTCATGATGCCCGTCGACGGTGTCATGGGGTAGGCTGAATAGAACTTGCATCCCGATGCGATAGCGCCAAGCCCGATAGCCTCGACACCACCCATCAGCATCTTCGGCTTGGCATTTGCGTTGGCTATTACGGAAAAGGAGCACCGCGTGCAATTGTTCACCGCATGCTCATACCCGGCGAGCGCAACGTTCTTGTTTGCGAGGACGACTTCGTCACCTTTTTTCCTGAAGGTCTCTCCGATGACATCAAGGAAGTGGGAGAGCTCCATCCCAAGCATGCCGAGCACCGCGCCCGTTGCGGCCGTGTTTGCCATGATTCTATCACCGCCGCTTTGCACAGCGAGGTCAGCGAACGGGATGTCGAGGAAAGAGGGTTTGTCGTATTTCAGCCTGAGCGCCGATGAATCGTAGATTATCCGGCCGTGTTCCTTGAGCTCGCGTTCATGATGCGTGATGCTATCCCGGTCGAGCGCAACGATGATATCGACACGGTCTTTCGA
This sequence comes from Nitrospirota bacterium, assembly GCA_035498715.1. Taxonomy (GTDB): domain Bacteria; phylum Nitrospirota; class UBA9217; order UBA9217; family UBA9217; genus DASPSR01. The sequence continues at coordinate 16,337 of DATJZV010000151.1, read as the reverse complement.
CGCAGAGAGCGGTTTATCCGATAGCCGTATCTGGTAAAAGTTGTGCCCGCCGCGGATGCGAGATTCATAGTCCTGGTGGCTAAACACGTGGCAGCCCGTGCGCGAGAAGACCCGGGCAAGCGTATCGCCGATGGTCTGGATCCCCTGCCCCGCCTCACCGCCGATCTTGATTGTATAGTCCATGACCCCCTCTTCTTGGTTGACTGGACCGCCTTCAGAATGTTCGAGCCTTCGTTCCCCTGCATATCGTGTTCATCATGTCAACGTGACGAAGAATCCCGGTCTTGCTGCTACGCTCTCTTCAGGACATTACGATATGTCTTGTTTTATCTCAGCAATTGTTATTTTCCCCGACCCAAGAAGCTGAGACAACAGCACGAACCCGCCGCAGGGATGCGATACCCGGTCCTGGAAATAATCGCAGTCATACTCATGGAAGGTGCAGACGCTGCACAGAGATTGTACGAGCTGATCCATGACCTGCTTATCAACCGACACTCCGGGGTTTTCCATAACAATCGTTCTGCCTGATTGCATGAATCGTTCCACAACACGAAACCCACGGCAGGCAAGCTCTTCGTTCTTGCTCGGTTTGTAGTATGAGCAATATTTCAAACAAAGCGTTTTAACGAGTGGGGAGGTCTCATCCATGGGTTGATTATAACAAAAAACCAGAGCGCGGTGCTATAATAAATAGCATGAATTATTATCTTGCACGGTGGGCCGTCCTGAAATGGCTCGAAACTCCAGCGATTTATCATCTGGCAAAGGACGAGCTCTATGAACTCGATAAAGACTCCTTCAGCTTTATGAAAAGCTGCGCCTCGAATAAAGGGTGCGGTTCCAAGGACAGTGCATTCATCGATTACTGCGTTGGAGAGGGACTGCTCACTACGGAGCCGGTGTCCGTAAAGCGGCCTCTCCTGACCAAGGCCGACATACCCTCCCTGCGGTATCTTGAGCTACAGATCACAAACGCATGCAACCTCCGGTGCGGACACTGTTATATCGGGGATGATACACGCCATGAGCTTTCCCTCGCGCAGATCCGGAATGTCCTCAGCGAATTTGAAAACATGCAGGGTCTGCGGGTGATGATCACAGGAGGAGAGCCGCTTCTCCACACGAAATTCGAAGCAATCAATGAGATACTCCCCGATTATTCTATCAGGAAGGCTTTGTTCACAAATGGCTTGCTCCTGCGGGAGGAAACCCTCAGGTCCTTGAAGATTGATGAGATTCAGGTCAGTATCGACGGCCTTGAAACTGCCCATGACGCGCTGAGGGGGCAAGGAACATTCCGCCGCGCCATGAAATCCGTAAACAACGCACTCGAAGCAGGATTTGATGTCTCGATATCGACCATGGTGCACCAGGGAAACCTCCTGGATTTTGATAAGATGGAGCTTTTGTTCAAAAGCATGGGGATCAAGGAATGGACCGTTGACGTGCCCTGCATCACGGGGAGACTGAAGGAAAACGCTAAATTCTGCGTGAGTCCGGAAGAAGGCGGGAAATATTTGGGATACGGGTACGGCGGCGGACTCCATGCAACGGGTCCGGGATACGCATGCGGTCTGCATCTCATGTCCGTGATGGCGAACGGGAATATTGCAAAATGCACGTTTTACGGTGACCGCTCCGTAGGATCCGTCGATGAGGGACTCCTGTCATCCTGGCACAAGATCCAGCCTGTCCGACTCAAGGAACTTGCATGCGCGTGCGAATTTATCGAAACTTGCCGAGGGGGGTGCCGTTACCGTGCGGAGATGATTGACGGCCCCGGCGGGCGAGACCTCTACCGCTGCGTACTTTATGGTATAATAGATGACAAGATTTCACTTTTCCCGTAATTGACAATAGAATGATTGACTCAATCTGAAGAAATGCTTATTGGAAAGGAGGTGTCTTATGACGATCAAGAAGGTCTCGAAAAAGATGGCAACGACCTGCAAGTGCAAAAGCTCCTGCTGATTTATGCCCTGCCGCGGGCATGGCTTCAAAAACATGAGAGCTCGGGACAGCATGCCCGAGCTCTTTTATTTTTCATGGTATAAGAGTCGGTTTAAACGTCTATCACGTTCATTGCAGTCTCCGCAACAGGAGTGTGGCCAAGCGCTATAGAAGCTTGTAATAGTCATCTCTTGGCCTCAGATCTGCCCCGCAGTTTATGCCACCTTCCTTCCGAACTCCACTCTTTCTTCGAAATTCTTTATGAACTGCTCGACCTGCACGCCAAGGTACACGCACTTGATCCCATTCATACAGTCGTCAGCATCTTTTTTCTCAAGATGCGTGGTGAGCGCCTCTGTAGCGCGCTTGAAGGTGATGAGGTATGCGTTCTTCCGCTCGTCGAAATCCAGTCCCACCGACAGATTATGTGTTCTAATCTCTGGATACATCTCCATGATCTTATCCTTTAATGCAACATTCGTGTATCTCATAGGCACCTCCTTGCTTAGTGCGAATGACGATTTTAAATGAGATAATTGTCTAATTACGATTTCTGGTTCTCATTCCGTCCCTTCACATTCGCAATCCATGTCCTGCAATTTTCGATTCACATTATCCCTCAACGATCCCACGCTCTTCCCAGAGGAACCAGTCCCCGGTTTCTGCAAGGAACTGGTAGGTGTTCGCAAAGATGGCATAATGCTGCTGCTCTTCCTGGATAAGTCTTTCGAGCAAGGCCTTTTCCTTCTCTTTCTTGGCGCCTGCGAGCGTTTTTTTATAAAACTCCATCCCCTCCCGCTCCATCTTCATGGCGACCTTGAACGCCTCAAGTTCGTCGGCGGAAGCCTCAACCTTCTTCATCATCTCGTTCTTCATGGATTCGAAGACTGTTTTCACGTTTTTCATGGGGCTGACATCCTTGTGCGTCACATTAAGCCCCTTGATTAGCTGGGATATCATCTCAAGATGCCTCTTCTCATCCTCCGTAATCGTATCAAACATTTTTTTACCCGCAGGATACTTCGTCTTTCGTGCCGCTTCGCTATAGAACTTTATCGCGTCCTTTTCCATGTTCATTGCCAGCTCAAGAGCATCCATCTTCCCCTCCTTTTTTATTTCATCGTGTCGTAATCTGTGACAACAGTTGATTTTCCTCCGATTAAATCACGGAATCTTCTATGCTTCTCTTCCTCCAGCATACCGGACGACTCATATCCTGAATCTGGACTTGCTTTGTAATTAAGTATAGCACATTTATGGTAACGCGGTGTAAATGCTAGTTATTCCTTATATATCACATGTCATAACCATGGTAACATTTAAGAGACTCAATGATAAGAAGAGGGATCGCCTGCTCGCTGCTCGAAAGTGGGCGAGGAGTCCAGCCGGGGCGCTGTTACCATTCAAGACTTAATAGCGCGAGAATCCCCGAACCGGCGATGATCAGGCCTGCCATCCTGTTTACCCATTGCAATTCGTGATGCTCGAACCTCTTTTTGAAAAGGCTGAAGATACCAACCAGAAGGAGCCACCAGATCGCCGAGCCGAGGAATACGCCGAGAATCAGTATCCCCGCAGAAGTTGCGCTCCCCTTCGTGCCCGCCAAGCCAAACGCGGCGAAGACCGCTGCAAAAGAAAAGATCGTCATGGGATTCGTGAGCGTAAGGAGGAACGTGGACGTGTACATCCCGGCATACTTTCGCGCTGATGGGGGAAGCTCACTATCTTCTTTGGGTACCGAAATAAGCGTCTTCGTCCCCAAGAAGCACAAAAGCGTACCACCAACTAGCCTGAGCCAGAACTGGTGGCCGATAAGAAAGTTCGATACGAAGGTGAGACCGAAGGCAGCGATGAAACCATAGATGGCATCGGCTGTGGCCGCTCCCATACCGGAGAAGAATCCCGCTCGCCTCCCATGCGTCAGTGTGCGACGTGCACAGAGCACGCCGATTGGACCCACGGGCGCGGCGATCACAAAGCCAAGAATAAGCCCTTTTAGAAAAATTATCGTATCCATAAAGAGACGACCACTATATTACCCTATCTCAAGGCCCCATAACAACGAATTTTTTATTATTCAGAAATGAATGGTTTTACCGCATATGCAAAGCCTGCGTGTGGACCAAGATCGCCGGAGACAGGATCAGCGGTTTCTCTTCAGGAACAGGAGTGCCGCTCCCGCAAATACCATGAGCGAACTCAAGAGCTGTCCCATAGTGAAGGGACCCGCGATGAAGCCGAGCTGCGGGTCGGGTTCCCTGAAAAATTCAGCAACAACCCTGAATATTCCATACAGGATAACAAACAGTGCCGTAAGCTTACCCGGTCTGTGTACCCTGTCTTTCACGTTCCACAAAATGGTAAAGAGCAGAACGCCTTCAAGGAGGAATTCGTAGAGCTGCGAAGGGTGGCGCGGGAGCGGTCCACCGGCAGGAAACACCATTCCCCATGGCACATTGGTAATCCTGCCAAAGAGCTCGCCATTGATAAAATTGCCGAGCCTGCCGCAACCGAGCCCGATTGGTGCCGTCACGATAATCAGGTCCGCCACCTGCCAGGGATCCACCTTGAATCGCTTGCTGCACCATACGCCGGCGATCACGCTCCCGATGAACCCCCCGTGAAACGACATCCCTCCATGCCAAACTGCAATAATTTCGAGAGGATGGCTGAGATAGGAAGACAGGTCGTAAAATATCACATACCCAAGACGCGCACCAATCATCAGACCAAGAAAAAGCCAGGTATAGAGTGAATCTATGAAGTCCCCAGTGAGAGCAAGACCTCGTTTTTTTACCTGATACCTGACAAGTGCATAGGATGCGGTAAATCCGACAAGGTACATGATACCGTACCATCTCACGGCAATAGGGCCAATACGCACCATAACCGGGTCAATATGGGGATAAGGAATCATGGTCTCTCCAAAATTAATTTGCCTGTTACATTATTGTAACAATATTCCAGCCCTTTTGCGGAGAAGCGGCATTCTCCCCCTTGATAAAATTATATCCCCTTTTTGACAGAAAGCCAGGCCTGTGCTATATTTAAATCATGCATAAAAGACCAATATAGTCCTCTATTGGCTGTAAGAACGGTAAAGGGGACTAAGGACGGAGGTTCATTATGACACGGTATATGATTGAGTCACCACATACGGAGGCAGAGTGCCTGAGGGCACTTGATGAGGAATTGGCGAAAGGGAGGGACATTCTGGGGAAATTTGATTTTGGCTGCAAGGTAGGCGATCACACCGCTTATGCTATTGTCGATGTGAACAGTAGGAACGATGCGCTCAACCTGGTTCCCATCTTCCTGCAAAACAAGGCGCGCATTGTGGAAGTAGGTAAAATCACCCCGGAGATGATCAAGACTTTTCACACGAAGGCTGCATAGGTTAAAGTTTAAGCGAAAGGCGAAAGACATTTCATGCCCGCCCCGTTGGCAAACACCTGCTGTTTTCCAGAGGGACGGGCATTATTTTTGTCCTCATTTATTGATATTGGTCAGTAACGCAAAGTGCCACCTCATATGAGGTTCTGATGAAGATCAATAGGGCATTAGAAGGGCGGTGACACGCGGTAGGTTTCAACTTTAAGGAAGAAGGTCACATTCTGGATCGAGTAGTACTTAACATAAACTTTCATCAAATCACGACTCAATTATCGGTTATTGCTCACACTTACTTCTTGGTCTTCTCGTCGAATATCTCCTTGACCTTCTCGAAAAAACCTTTAGTAATAGGCGTGGCATTATCACTATTCAGACCTTCGAACTCCTGAAGCAGTTCTTTCTGGCGGCTGGTGAGCTTAGACGGGACCTCGACGGCAACCCTGCAGAGCTGGTCGCCGGAGCCAGAGCCGCGCAAGTGCGGGAACCCCTTTCCCCGCAGCCGAATGACATGGCCCGGCTGGGTGCCTGCCGTTATCTTCAGCTTAGTGCTTCCGGTGAGCGTAGGGACCTCGATCTCCGCGCCAAGCGCCGCCTGTGCGAAGCTGATCGGCACATCGCAGAGGATATCCTGCCCGTCCCGTTTGAACAGCGGATGCTCATCCACCGCTAGGTACACATAGAGGTCTCCAGGTGGTCCGCCATAAGAGCCGAGTTCGCCCTCGCCCGTCAAGCGGATGGTGTTGCCTGTTTCCACGCCCGCAGGGATCTTGACCGAGAGCGTTCGCTCACGCTCCACCCGCTTACGGCCACGGCATGTCGGACAGGGGTCGGTGATGACCTTGCCTTCTCCGTTGCAGCGGGAGCAGGTCCTGCTGATACTGAAGAAGCCTTGCTGCGTACGGATCTGGCCCGCACCATGACAGGCCGTGCACGTTACCGGCGATGTGCCGGGTTTGGCGCCGCTCCCCTCGCAGTCGGGGCACCGTTCCCAGCGGGGAACACGGATCTTGGTCGTAGTGCCGAAGGCTGCATCCTCGAAACTGATCCGAAGGTTGTATCGGAGATCCTCACCCGCCGTCGCCCGCGCCCTGCCGCGGCCGCCTCCGAAGAACTCTTCAAAGATGTCGCCAAAAATATCCCCCATGCCCATCCCGGCGCCGAACCCGCCGAAACCTGGGCCGCCTTGCGCTCCGGGAGCCGTTCCATACTGGTCGTAGTAGGCGCGTTTCTGGGCGTCTGACAGGACCTCATACGCCTGGTTGATTTCCTTGAACTTCTCTTCGGATGCTTTGTTCCCCGGATTTTTGTCCGGATGGTGCTCGTGCGCGAGCCTTCGGTAGGCGCGTTTTATCTCGGAATCAGTCGCGTTCCGGTGCACGCCGAGCAGTTCATAATAATCCGTTGCCATAGTGTCCTTTGTCTATTAAATGTAAAACTTCGGTGAGGAGAAAACCTAGGAATTCTCCAAAACCCACGTACCAAATCCAGTCAAAAACACCATCCTCAAAACTCTTGGCCCTTCGGCACTTTGGTATTTTGAGTTTTGGATTTATTCAGGTTTTGCGCTGTGAAATTGATTTTAGCCTGCTCCGGGTTTCTGTGTCTGACTAGTTATTTTCGACTTATTAAAAAAAGAGGATAACAGGTTCACGGATACCCTTCCCCTGCTATCCTCTTGCGTTGAGTTCCGTTACTTTTTGTCCTTGTCAACTTCTTCGAACTCGGCATCAACGACCTTCTCTTCCGGCTTGCGACCGTCGCCAGCCGTGCTACCCGCAGCACCGCCAGCCCCGGCCTGGCCTTGCTCCCTGCCCATCTTAGAGTAGACTTCCTCGGCGAGCTTGTGCGACGCCTTGGAAAGATCGGCCACCGCCTTCTTGATGGCGTCGATGTCCGAACCATCTTTGACGCTCTTTGCCTGCTCGAGCGCCTTCTGAATGTCCGAGCGCTCCGCCTCTGTAAGCTTTGCGCCGTAGTCCGTTACCGACTTCTCAACAGAGTAGATAAGGGTGTCCACCTCGTTCCGCGCCTCGGCAAGCTCGCGTTTCTTCTTGTCTTCCGCTGCATGCGCTTCGCTCTCTTTGAGCGCCTTGTCGATCTCTTCCTTGCTCAGGCCGCTCGAAGCCGTGATCTTGATAGACTGCTCCCTGCCCGTTCCGAGATCCTTGGCCATCACATGCACGATGCCGTTTGCATCGATGTCGAAGGTTACTTCGATCTGCGGGATACCGCGAGGTGCCGGCGGAATACCGACCAGCTCGAACCTTCCGAGGGTCTTGTTGTCCGAAGCCATCTCGCGTTCTCCCTGAAGCACATGGATGGACACTGCGGTCTGGTTGTCCGACGCCGTGGAGAACACTTGGCTCTTCTTGGTCGGGATCGTGGTGTTCCTCTCGATGAGCCTCGTGGTTACGCTGCCGAGGGTCTCGATGCCGAGAGACAGGGGGGTCACATCGAGGAGCAGTACGTCCTTTACCTGGCCGGTAAGTACTGCGCCCTGTATGGCAGCGCCGATGGCCACGACCTCATCGGGATTCACGCCGCGGTGTGGATCCTTCTTGAAGAATTCCTTCACCGTCTGAATCACCTTGGGCATGCGCGTCATGCCGCCGACGAGTACTGCTTCGTTTATCTGCTCCACAGTTTTGCCTGCATCGGCGAGCGCCTTTCTGACGGGATCAACGCTTTTCTTAACGAGGTCGTCGACGAGTTGCTCCATCTTGGCCCGTGACAGCTTATAGAGCAAGTGCTTAGGCCCGCTCGCGTCAGCGGTGATGAATGGCAGGTTGATCTCAGTGTCCATGACCGTGGACAATTCGCACTTTGCCTTCTCGGCGGCCTCTTTCAGACGCTGGAGTGCCATCTTGTCCCTGCGCAAGTCGATGCCCTGGTCCTTCAGAAACTCGTCCGCCAGCCACTTGATGATCCGCTCATCGAAGTCATCGCCGCCCAGGAATGTATCGCCGTTCGTGGACTTCACTTCGAACACACCCTCGCCTAACTCAAGGATAGAGATGTCGAACGTACCGCCACCCAGGTCGTAGACCGCAATGGTTTCGTCCTTTTTTTTGTCCATGCCATATGCCAGCGATGCCGCCGTAGGCTCGTTGATGATCCTGAGCACGTTCAGACCCGAGATCTGGCCCGCGTCCTTTGTGGCCTGCCGCTGACTGTCGTTGAAATACGCCGGCACGGTGATGACCGCATCCGTAACTTTTTCACCCAAATAATCTTCAGCTGTCTGCCTCATCTTCTGAAGTATCATCGCCGAAATCTCCGCCGGGCTGTAAACCTTGCCGCGGATCTCCACATGGGCGTCGCCATTCGCCGCCTTCACGATCTTGTACGGCAGGTGTTTCCTCGCCTCGGTGACCTCCGTTGTATCGAATTTTCTGCCGATGAGACGCTTGATCGAGAATATCGTATTATCGGGGTTGGTGATCGCCTGCCGCTTCGCAATCTGTCCTACGAGCCGTTCACCGCTCTCGGTGATAGCCACCACTGACGGTGTAGTGCGGCTTCCTTCCGAATTCGGGATAACGACGGGCTCCCCTCCTTCCATGACCGAAACGCAGGAGTTGGTCGTCCCCAGGTCAATTCCTATCACTTTTGCCATACTGTCCTCCTTAAGACCAATTGATAATTTTTAAAATCCTGACGTCTAAATAATGCTTTGGTATATGCCTGAAATGACAAAAACATCATCTAATTTAATCATCTGGACTTCTTGAGAATTTAAAACTAATATAACCTTTTTTATTCTACCTCTTTTGCAGCTGCCTCCTCCTCCGTCTGAGGTTTTTTTGAAACACTCACCTTTGCATGGCGTAAGACCTTGTCGTGATACAAGTAACCGTCCTGCATCACCTGAACCACTGTGTTCTCGGGCACTTCGTCCGTAACCGCCTGCATCATGGCGTCATGCAGGGACGGGTCAAAGGGCTGTCCCTCGGCTGGAAAAGTCTTGATGCCGAATTTTTCTAGAACATCGCGGAGCTGCTTATACACAAGCTCAACTCCCTCGCGTAGTCCCTGAATGGCATTGCCGCCCTCGGTCGCGTGCTTGAGGGCAAGCCCCAAGTGGTCCACCACGGTCAGGAGTTCCAACGCAAACTGTTCGTTTGCGTATTTACGGAAATCCACGAGGTCACGCTGGATGCGCTTGCGGTAGTTGTCGAATTCCGCATAGAGCCTGAGGTATTTATCGTGCTCCTCTTCGGCCTCCCTCGTTTTCTGCTCGAGCGCCCTTTTAAGCACCTCTCTCTCTTTATCTGTAATCGCAGGCGAAGCGCCCTCGGTATGAACACCCTCGGATGTTGCAGCGCTCCACTCCGCATCTTCGTCCCCTACATCCTCGAACTCATCCTTCATCGCTCGATACCTTTCTGAAATCGTTCACCCAGCAGCCTGCTCACCAGCTTAGCCGTATAGTCGACGACGTGGATCACCTGTTTATACTGCATCCTCGTCGGCCCAATCACTCCCAGGGTGCCGATAATGTTCTCTCCCGCCTTATAGCTGCTCACGACCAGACTGCACCCCTGCATTTCGAAATAGTGGTTTTCGGATCCGATAAACACCTTGATGCCTTCAGCCGCCGCGCTCCTATCGAGGAGCCTGAGCAGTTTGTATTTGTCCTCGAACGCCTTGAAGAGCGTCCGCATCTTCTCGACGTTCGCAAACTCCGGATTTTCGAGTATCTGGGATGCGCCGCCGATATAGACCTTCTCGACATCCCGCTCCTGCACCTCTTGGCTGGCACGATAAGTCTGCTCCATTAAGCGCATGAATAGGCGCTTCTCCTCTTTCATTTTTTCGATGAGCCGCTGCCGGATCTCCGTTAGTGTGTGGCGCTCGAGCTCCTCATCAAGATAAACACTGAACGTGTTCAGATCTTGCTGCTGGATGGACTCGTCCAGTTCGATGAGCTTGTTCTGAACGCTCCCGGTGTTTGTGACAAAGATGATGAGCACTTGCCTGCCGCGCAGACGAACAAATTCTATATGTTTATACTTCCCTTCGGGCTCGCTCGGCGCGACCACGACGCCGGCGCAGTGCGAAAGGGCTGCTAGGAACTGGCTTGCCTCCATCATGAGTTCGTGGAGGTCCCCGCCATGAAGCGGAGGCGCCTGGCGCAGATGATCCTCGATATCTTCGGCTTCGTTCTGTACGCTGATCAGGCTGTCAATATAATATCGGTAGCCCCAATCTGTGGGGATCCTGCCGGCAGACGTGTGGGGATGGGTCAGGTAACCCATCTCCTCGAGCTCGGCCATAATATTCCGCAGTGTTGCGGAACTCACACCGAAATCATAGCGCTTTGCAAGAACATTCGAACCGATCGGAATCCCAGTCGCAATATAGCTGTCTATGACAGCTTGCAGTACTTTCCTATTTCTTTCATCTAACTCCATTGATATTACTCTAAGAAGGAATAAGCGCTTTTATTAGCACTCGCCATAATAGAGTGCTAATAATTTAACACACGGGCTCTTTTGTGTCAAGCGCTTATTAAAGACTGAATTTTCACTGTCACCAGCATGAAAAGGCCATCCCTCGTTCCTGCTCATACGGGATGGCCTTCGCTTCGTGCTTGTTACAAACGGAGCATCGGAAACAGTATGCTTCACGTCACTATGTTCTACGCTGCTTTCTTGGCAGTAATCTCGCCCTCAATCTGTTTTGCTTCCTTAGGAGTTTCAATCTCGATCTTGCGGGCCTTGGCTAAGGCTGGTGCCGGCACCGTAATCTCGAGAATCCCGTTGGTAAATTTCGCCTTCAGATCTTCGGTCTTCACACCTTCGGGAAGCAGGAAACGCCGCTCGAACGAACCGTAGCTAATCTCCCGATAGAGATAATCCTCATCCTTCGTGCCCTTCTCTGTTTTACGCTCTCCCTTGATCACCAGTTCCCTGTCGACAACGCTTACATCCAGATCTTTCGGATCCACACCCGGGAGCTCAGCTTTGAATACCAGATGTCCTTCTTTCATGTAGCTTTCGATCGACGGCGTCCATGCTGTAATACGCTCCAACGGCTTGATGTCCCTTCCCATTCTCCCGAAGACGCTGTCAAACAGCCTGTCCATGCCCCTCTGCATTACACGAAGTTCATCAAAAGGATCCCAGCTCTTCATGACATTGAACGGATCCCAGCGTGTTAAGCTTTTCATAGTTACCCCTCCTTTCTTTATCCCTTAATGGGTTTGATGAGATCTCCACGCCCAATATGCTCGGCAACCCGCATTTGTACTTTTGAACGTTGCGGATGCAAAGCCTAACAACAATAACCGCCTCTCCGCCTTATGGAGATCCTAAAATTGGAATCAACCGTAACCTTAAAGAATATTTTTTACACCAACTTCCACTGCCTTCATAGCCCATACCTCTTTAATTTATAAATAGCACAACATTAGCACTCTGTCAAGTAGAGTGCTAATAATACACAACTAATTGTTTTTATTAGTTATAATTTTTATTGCCCTTGGATATTCGCCATAAGATGAGCAAAGGTGGCTGGAAACATTACAAATTTTGTAATAAGATACTTCGTCAGTAAGAATTAGGCCCTTAGCTTCTGTCAGATAGTCCGCCACGGATCACAAAACGTTCGGCAATGATCCTTCGGAATCTCGGCGCATAAATAAGTTCATAGACATCTTCTTTGTCAGGAAACAACAGCAATGCCGCCGTCTTCGCATCCCTTATGATAGCGAAGGCCTCCTTCAGGGTAAGGTCCGCCTGCTGCATGAGCATCGCCTGTGCAAGATCGACGATAAAACGCAGACGCCTCATTTTTTTCTCCTCTTCCATAAGTTTTTCTTTCATAACAATCTCCCGGGATCAAGGTTTTCCGGCATTCCAGCAGAGGCATAGTACTGCTCTTCCGCACTTTTTTCAATACCGCAGATTACCTCAGCATCTCTATGAGTTCCCTGGCGTTCTGCGGGGCATAGCCGCAGGCATCGTTGTTGAAGTAGATAAAAACATCCTTCCGGTCTTTCAGATACTTCCTAATCCGTGCCACATCTTTTTTCAGGTCGGCCTTTGAATAGCGTGTAGCATACGACCCGCCCTCGCCGTGCCGCCGTATGTAAACGAAGTCGGCAGTCACGGGGATGTCATCGATGAACGCGGGCCAATCTGCAGTGCATACGCCCACGTTATGGTCTCTGCAGAGGTCCATGATATCCGGAACGATCCAGCTTTCATGCCTGAACTCAAAAGCATTTCGTATCGGGATCTTTTCGAGAAGCCTGACAAATGCGGCAAGTCTTTCCCTATTCGCTTTATACGACGGAGGAAACTGCCAGAGGACGGCTTTGAGCTTATCTCGTAATCGCATTGCGCCGTCGAAGAACAACTTGAGGGGGTCTTCCGGGTCGAGAAGTTTTTTGACGTGAGTGATAAACCTGCTGCCTTTTACCGAATATCCAAAATCAGGAGGGGTCCCCTTGTACCAGGTATCAAATGTGGCCGGACGGGGAAGGTGGTAAAAAGTGACATTAAGCTCTACTGTCGAAAAAATGCTGCTGTAATATGCAAGCCATCTGCGTTCGCCCACATCCTCCGGGTAGAACATCCCTCGCCAATGCTGGTAGCTAAACCCGCTGCAACCGATCCTGAGTTCGGGCATATATTAAGTCTCGATCAAAAAATACACGACGCGGAATGTGATTGCGATCATCTCTTCTCATCGTGCATCATATATCAGTGATCCTCTTTTCGTTCAAATGTCCCGCTCTTGCCACCTGTCTTTTTGATCAGTCGGATGTCTGTGACAGTCATGGACCGATCAACGGCCTTGCACATGTCATAGATCGTGAGGCCTGCAGCGGCGACAGCGGTGAGCGCTTCCATCTCGACACCGGTCCTGCCGGTCGTCCTGACCGCGGCCCGGATATGAACACACGATGACCTTTCGTCCGGCTCAAAGACTATCTCCACAGACGTAAGGTTCAGAGCATGACAGAGGGGGATAAGCTCTGATGTCTTCTTGGCAGCCATGATGCCCGCGACCCGTGCGACGCTGAAAACATCTCCCTTGGCGACCTTGCGGTCGAGAATGAGATTCAGCGTCTCCGGCTGCATGATGGCACGGCCCGCAGCCACTGCCTCACGTGCTGTTTCTTCTTTGCAGGAAACATCGACCATGCGCGCTGAGCCTTGTTCATCGAAGTGAGTGAGTTTGGACATGATTGATCAACGGAAAATTCCACATCTCAAATAAATTCCTGCCGGTCAAATTTCAATCTGTTTGATTATAAAATACGAGTTTCCGTTCATTCGGTATTTATTGCTTGAAATTTGGAATGAGTACTTCTCATCCTCCGATACCAGACATGGTCCGCTGGTAGCCTCCGGCCTGCTGATCGTTAATATAGTGACGCTCTGGCTTGATCTCGAGTGAAAGCCTGAGCAGCCGTTCCAGTTCCTGGTCGTCGCATCCGCCGCGCATGGGGGATTTTACATCGATCTCCGTATCGGAAAACAGGCAGGGCCGTATCTTCCCGTCCGCAGTCAGCCTGAGCCGCCGGCACGTTCCGCAAAAGTGCTTGGTAATGGGGCTGATAAAACCAATCACTCCGTGCGCACCCGGGATCTGGTAGTTGTCCGAGGGACCTGCGGTCTTGCCCGCGGTGAACGGAATGAGCGGACCGACCTCCTGCTCGATTGCGAATCGCACCTGGTCCGCGGTAACGCAGACATCCCGGTTCCAGCGGTCGTTCGCTCCGATCGGCATGAACTCGATAAAGCGGACGTGGATCCGGCGTTCGAGCGTGAGCCGCGCGAAATCCACCACTTCATCATCGTTGATGCCCCTGACGGGGACCATGTTGATCTTCAGCGGGTAAAAGCCCAGTTCCTCGGCCCGAGCGATACCGCGCCAGACCGCAGCCCAAGAATCGCTGCCTGTGATTTCACGGAATTTCTGCGCATTCAGCGAGTCAAGACTAATATTGAGCCGAGGTTTGCCTGCCTCAGCTAGCGCTTCGATCATATCTTCGAGCAGAACGCCGTTCGTGGTAAGGCTGATGTCTTCGATGCCGGTGCACTCTCTGAGTGACGCGATAAAATCAACGATCCCCCGCCGGACGAGCGGCTCTCCGCCAGTAACCCGGACATGAGATATCCCGAGCGATGCCGCAATCGCGACCAGGCGCAGCATCTCCTCATATCGCAGGATATCTTCATGCGGCAGTACCTTCATCATCTTCCTGGGCTTGCAGTACACGCACGCAAGGTTACATCGGTCGGTGACCGATAACCGCAGGTAATCAATTCGTCTGTGCAGAGGATCATAGAGTGGCATGTTGAAACTTTACCACAGGGCAACAGGGACTTCAAGGCAAAATTATGACCTTGACCTACCACTATTTTATCAGTATAATTGCAAACAACTTCACACTATTCAGCGCATTAATCATTCGAATCGGCGTATCGTCAAGACTGATCCGGCATTATGACAAAAACCGTGAAACGCACCTTATTCGGCAGGGGCAAGGGATATCTTCTGAATGTCGCAGGGCCACAGGCGCGATTCATCATCTTTCTCATCTTCCTCCTAGTCGCCTATACGCTCCTTCTAAGGGTTTTTCAAAAGCTGGCGCAAATTGTTCAGCTTCCCGTCTTTCTCCCGTTATCTCTGATCTCACTTCTGGTATTCATCGGCATCGTTGGAACGCTCTATTCACACAAATTTGTCGGCCCCATACTGCGTATCCAGAGGGCCATCGAGCATCTGGCTTGTGGAGATACGTCGATTTGCTTGAGGCTGAGAGCGTCCGACGACCCCATGCTCCAGGACCTGGTCAAGGTGATCAGCCTCCTTTGCGAGCACAGCAGAAACACCCACACTGTCATCGAGGATACGGCTCGGGACCTGTTCTCGGAAGTTCAAGCACTCCAGGAAAAAATCCAGCAGGGCGCAGAGAGTGCCGAAATACAAAAACAGCTCGAGAACGTTCGCAATAAACAGGAACTGCTGGATACGGCGATCAAGTCCTGCCGGAAAATGTAAGGGCACCCATAATGACCGAAAGCGGATTTAAAGGGAAGAGCATGAAGGCAGTCGCCGCAGATGTGGCGGAAGGGTATGTTTCGGTGAACCCGCTCTTTCTGAAAAAATTCGACAAAGACATGATCAAGGATCTATACGATAATCTTAACAAAGCACTGACGGGTACACGGAACGAGAAGATAGACTTGAGCGATCAGGCGTCGCTCAGGAGGAGGAACCTGAAGCTACAGCGCCTGCACAACTCCATGATCATTCTGAGAAACACCGCACGGGAAAAAAGGATCCCCCTGTAATAGAAAATGGATAGCCATTTATGATGGCTATCCACTCTCCTGTCTTGTCTCATCAAAACGGCATATCGATCTAACCGACTGCCACAGAAAACCTCTTCTTAAAATCTTCGGGGCCCATTTTCACCTTACCCGCGAGCTTCTTGAGTGCCTCGCCTTCCATGTCATCCTGCTCAAGACGGATCATGTATCTCCTCGCCATCAGGTAGTCATCGGCATTGATGTCCACGGTGCGGATACGGGTTTTGCCTGTCTTGGGATCGAGCAGGTCAGTGAATTTTATCGGCAGGCTTTGACCGTCCTTGAGCATGATCATGGCACCTGTTCCGCCTGAGACCAGGAACTTCACCGCGCTGTACCCGAGGTACCTCGTATATTCCCGATCATAGGAGATGGGAGGCTGGCAGCGCAGCTCGTAGCCGATGTCTTTTGCAATGATAGTGGTCTTTAGTCCTAGTGCGTCGAGATCATCGGCCACCTTTTTTTTCAGCATGTCGCCGAGCGGGATCTCGGCCAGGCGGATGTTGCCGTGGTCGTCCCGCGGCACGTCCTTGAGAAACGCCAACTCCTCGGGATCAAGGCGCGTTGTTACGCCTTCGGCGATCACTGCGACGCCGTGGTTTCTGCCGTAGGCAAAGCGCTTGATAATGGCGCCCTCGAGGATGGAAACGACCTTGTTCA
>DATJZV010000150.1:0-16822 GCA_035498715.1 Nitrospirota bacterium | reverse complement strand
CAGGAAAGGCCCGATACGGGCACGATCAAAATCGGTGAGACGGTGAAACTCGGTTATGTGGACCAGAGCCGCGATGCCCTCGATCCGAACAGGACGATCTGGCAGGTGATCACAGATGGGCAGGACCAGGTCCAGCTCGGTAAACAACTAATGAACTCTCGTGCATACGTGTCGCGGTTTAACTTCTCGGGCACTGACCAGCAGAAGAAGGTGGGCATCCTATCCGGAGGGGAGCGGAACCGTGTTCACATGGCGCGCATGCTCAAGGAGGGCGCGAACGTGCTGCTCCTCGATGAGCCAACTAACGACCTTGACGTAAATACCATGCGTGCGCTCGAAGAGGCGCTTGAGAACTTCGCAGGCTGTGCCGTGGTCATCAGCCACGACCGCTGGTTTCTCGATAGAATTGCCACGCATATCCTCGCCTTCGAAGGAGAGAGCAGGGTAGTATTCTTCGACGGGAACTATTCGGAGTACGAGGCGGACAGGAAGTCCAGACTTGGCGCTGAGGCGGACCAGCCACACCGGATCAAGTACCGGCACCTAACGCGTTAGGGCGGGTTAAGTCACGAATTTTCACGAATCGATGTCTAAAAAGGCATATTTGCCGCCGATTTCACAAAGGTCAAATAAAAGGCTATGAGCTCCAGAGGGGTTGTAAAGGGAAATGAAACGCGAAAAGTCGTTTTTTAAGTTGACATGGTACTGCGAGAAAGTGTAAAAAAGACCTCATATCCTTTAGAAAGGGTGCTGATTCACGCTGGCGGGATGAGCACGATAGATGTTCGGCCATGATAAGAGAGGCTGGAGATTTTGTCCCGTTGATGTTGCGGATGATGAGAAAGGGGTAGGCAATGTCGGAATTTAAGAACGTAACCGTGGTTCGGGAGGCGAACATATATTTTGACGGAAAGGTCACGAGCAGAACGGTTGTGTTCGCCGACGGCTCAAAGAAGACCCTCGGCGTAATGCTGCCAGGAGAATACGAGTTCGGCACAGGCGAC
Source organism: Nitrospirota bacterium (assembly GCA_035498715.1). GTDB lineage: Bacteria > Nitrospirota > UBA9217 > UBA9217 > UBA9217 > DASPSR01. The sequence goes on along the minus strand of DATJZV010000150.1, from coordinate 15,818 downwards.
AAGGAAGTCATGGAAATATTCTCCGGCGATCTCGACGTGCTCTTGCCGGGCGACAGGGCATGGAAGACCGTCAAGGGAGGGGAATCTTTTGAGGTGGCCTCGAACTCGAAGTTCAAACTCAAGGTGAGGGCACTGTCCGATTATTGCTGTTCATTCATCAAATCGTGACCAAGGTGGGCAGATCGCGATAAAACATGTGTCATGGGGAGAAACGAAGCGACGCAGCGATCATTCCTGTTGCCGAGAGATTGCCACGATCTCTTCTATCGCTCACCATGGCAATTAGAATGACGTGGAGGAGATCATGAGAAAAATAGTTGTGATGGTCGTGCTTGTTCTTATTGCGGCGGTTGGCTGTAGTCAACAGAAACAGGAACAAAAGGGTCAGGTTGGGAACCCTCCAGGCGCTGCGCAAATGGTCACGCCGGACGAGATAAGGCATCTGCAAGAGATCGTGAAAACAAACCCGAAGAGTGCGGCTGCCTGGACAGAGCTTGGGAACGCACTGATGGATTCCCGCAGGTTCAGCGAGGCCATTGATGCCTATGAGAAGTCGCTAGCCCTTGATCCGAAGAACGTGAACGTCCGGGTCGACATGGGGACCTGCTATCGAGGGGTCGGTAAATTCGACAGGGCGGTGGAGGAATACCGGAAGGCGCTCAAGATCAACCCCGGCTTCCCGAATGGACATCGGAACCTGGGCGTCGTGCTTGCCATGGACCTGCATAATAAGGAGGAAGGCATAAAGGAGCTCAAGAAATATCTTGAGCTAGTACCGGATGCACCGGATGCGGCCACGATTAGACATACGATCGAGGAACTGGCTTCGAGAAAGTAAGCCGGTTTCAAAGAAAAAGCCCCGGGCATTTCATTCCGGGGCTTTTTTATGTCCGCGTCGGCGGTCTATTTTCCCAGAACCTGCGGCAGTGTCATTCCCATCTTTATGCATCACCATCCGAGATCGTATACGCGGCCACAGACAGTCTTCAATTTATCAACGGCAGGCGGCTTATGCGAAAGTTGCTTACAGGGAGCGGTTGGTTGTCCTTCTCGATCGGATAAAACCCTTAACAGGATTAGCAGGGCCAACTCAATATTAAATTTTGAACCTCCGCCCGTATCCTGCTGTTCTGTCAGAACGATTCTCCTAAGATATCCCGGCCAGCTCGTTCAGCTGCTGCTCAAATACTTTCGCCTTCATGTCATGCTCGTTCGTTACAGCCTCCAGCTCTGCAAAGCGCGCCTCGATCCTTGCCTTATTATCGCGAACTGACTGTGACAGGCGTTTGATGGCCAGGGCCTCGCCTTTGATTGATGCTTCAAGAAGTTTTTGTGTGTCCTGCTCCACGTCGAACTCAAGTTTCGTGATCTCTTCCTCTATCGCCGTGATTTTCTTCTTGAGCCCGCTCAGGATCTTCGACTTTTCAGATACGATCCCGGAACGCAGCTTTTTTGCTTCCTTTCTGTTTGCGTTTCGTTCCGGGTTGCGCTCTTCACCCTTCTTCACGCGTACCCCGCTCTCGTCACTCCATCCAATTCGCTCTAGGAAGTCCAGGTAGGTTCCCTCGAAGATTGATACGGTCTCGTTGTCATAGACGATAAGTTTCGTGGCTACGGCTTCAAGGATCAACTCGCTGTGCGTTACGATGATGACAGCGCCGTCAAAGGCTTCGATGGCCTCGATTAGCGAGTCGATGGACTCCATGTCGAGGTGGTTCGTGGGCTCGTCCAAAAGAAGCAGGTTGGCGGGCGAAACGAGGAGCTTGCCCAGCAGAACACGGCTTTTCTCCCCGCCCGAAAGCACGCTCACTTTTTTGAGCGCGTTGTCGCCTTCGAACATCATAAGCCCACAGATCGCGCGAGATTCACCCAGACTGTGGTCAGGATGCGCGTCCATCACCTCCTGGAGCGCGGTTTTCTCCGGCCGCAGCCGGTTGATATTTGTCTGGCCGAAGTAGGCGATCTTCGCATTGGGATGCAGCTTGATCCCGCCCCCGGTAGGGGATAGCTCATTTGCAAGCAGGTTCAAAAGCGTAGTCTTACCTTTGCCGTTCTTTCCGATGACAGCGATGCGGTCCTTTTTACCGATGCTGAAGGTCAGGCCGTCGATCAGTTTCGGGCTGACTTTGGAGAATGCAAAGGAGAGATCTTCCACGGTCATCAGCCATCTGGCTTCAAACGGCGCGGATCGGAACTTGAAGTCGAGAGCTTTGACATCGTCAAGCTTCTCGAGCCTCTCATGCCTCGCAAGCGCCTTGATGCGGGACTGGACAGAGCTGGCCTTGGTCGCTTGGGCGCGGAACCGATTGATGAACTGTTCGACCTCTTTCCGCTTTTTTTCGTCGTTCTGTCTTGTTTTTTCATAGATCTCTTCTTCCAGTAAAATCTGGTCATAAAGCTTTTGCGTGGAGCCGGCGATCTTGCGCATCTTGCAGCGGTGGATGATCATGGTGTGGGTGGTGACGCTGTCCATGAAGTCGCGGTCATGGGTTATGATGATGAGCTCACTCCGCCATGCGCGCAAGAACTGCGTAAGCCAGCGGACTGACACGATGTCGAGATAGTTAGTGGGCTCGTCGAGGAGCAGAAGGTTCGGCTCGGACACGAGCACCTTGGCAAGGTTCAAGCGCACCTGATAGCCGCCCGATAATGATGAGGGGGGCCGGTCGAAATTATCGTTGACGAATCCGAGGCCATGGAGGATGGTCTCGGCTTTGTACGTCTCATCGCGATGGTCCTCGTTGACCGGAAGGGCCAAGCATGCTTCCTTGAGCACCGTATCCTCCGTGAAATGGATATGCTGGGATAGATGGCCGACGGTATAGCCCGAAGGCATGGTGATCGTGCCAGCGTCCTGATGCTCTTCGCCGAGTATCATTCGGAAGAGTGTGGATTTCCCGTGACCGTTCCTGCCCACGAGCCCCACGCGCTCGCGGGGGTTGATGGTAAAGCTAACGCCATCGAAGAGCACTTGTTTGCCGTATGATTTTTCTATGTTCGTAACCTGAAGCATGGTCTTACCCTTATTATAAGAACCCGTTTATGAGTTGATACACCAAAACGGTATATTACCGCATGATAGCCGCCTCTTGCAAATGTTTTTTCAATACTCAGCGTCTCCCGGGGGAACTGCGGCTGGAATGAATGACGGTGATTCCAATCACATTCTGCTGTCAACGATTTGGCAAAGGATGCCGTCAGCATTTTTAATCTCTCTCTTGACAACGGAGCCGTGAAATGTTAAATTTTAAATCGCATACAAGAATAATAAAATAGTGACTTTGCTCAGAGCAAACCATGGGAAACCTTGGGGCGCAGAGCTACGAAGCTAAATAAAACCGGGACCTTATTCTTTTCATACCGTACAGGTTACATGATAAAGAAGGGATGCTTTGTTTTATACGCTAGTCGAGCCGCCAAAGAATTTGTGCCATCTTTGGCGGATTTTTTTTTACGGAGCAGGGTGTCTACTGTGAAATAGCTACATCACCCGACATTATCAATTTCCGATTCCGGAGGGAGAAGAATATGAATCGAGCAAAAAACCTTGTACTCATGGTCATGCTGCTCATGGTTGCGGCGTGTTCGCCGAAGATATACGGGACCGTGCAACTGATGGATGCGAATATGCAACCGATCCCGGTAACCAAGGAAGGCCCCCAAGGGACGGTGGTGAACATGATCAACACCACCACGACGTTAGAGAATGCTTCGCATGCGGTCGTCGTGGATGCTGATGGCAAGTTCGAATCTGTCAAGGATTCTATCATCCCGGGGACATACAAGGTGGAAGCCACCAGGATCGGCTTCATGACTGAGACCCAGAGCGTTGAAATAACCAAATTCGGGGCCAAGAAAGTGGAGTTCAAGCTCAAAAAGATTCCCGAAGGCAAACGCAAGTCCATCGAAGGATCAAAGTCTGACGAGGACAAAATTGTGAACCCCGGTGAAGTAAATATCCAGCCACCGACGATGTGACATGGCGTGGCGTCGAATTGTAACTATTAAACTTCATTGTTCAATGTTTTTATGCTTTTCGAAGGAGGAGTCTCATGATTAAGCTCTCTGTGCGGTCAACTCTTCTCGTATTGGCGTTATCGATGCTCTTTGCATGCGCGAGTGAAAAGCTTGAGCTCGAAGTGAAAGCCCGGATGGATGGGAAGCCCGCAGCGCAGGCAATAATCACCGTAGACGGCGAGGAGCAAGGGGTCACCGATGCGAACGGTGCATTTTCCAAAATCTTGAATAAAAAACCGGGAGCTGAGGTTGAGGTTGTGGTTGCCAAGGAAATGCCTGGCTACCGGATCAAGCCCTGGAAGACTACCTTTCTCGTGAAGCTGCCCAAGTCCGGGGCCGTCGAAAAATATTCTTTCGATGCTGAACTGCCGGTTTCGCGGTATGTGACGATCGTTGCTGTGGAGAAGGCAGTGCCCGTTCCCGATGCCGTCGTAAAGGCGGGTGGAACAGAAGTGGGCAAGACGGACGCGAAGGGCGAGTTCGTATACGAGTACAAGGATCTGCCTCAAAAGGGAATCGATCTCGCCGTCAGCAAGTCGGGGTACAGCGTATGGCGCAGGACCGGAGCGGTAGAGTCCGGCCAGCGGCTTGAGGCCGCACTCACCAAGAGGGTATTGATTGCAATTTCGGCGCTCGCCGAGGAATACGGACAGGCAAACGGCATCCCGGGGGTTGCTCTGACCATCGACAAAAAACAGGTTGGAAAGACCGATGCCAAGGGGATGTATACCTACAGTTATGACGGCGAGCCGGGCAGGAAGGTGCAGATCACGCTTGCAGCCGACGGCTATATCCCCGCCACCTGGAAGACCACTGCTGTACTCGAAGGTGAGATCAATCTCCAGCGATATTTCTATCCGACGACGCCCAAACCGATCCGGGCGGGCATCTACCGCTTTGTGGGCAACACGCCGAACGTGGATCTCAAAGACATTGCCGCGCAGACTGAGACTGCCGTGGCAAACCAGCTCTTCAAGAATACGTGCTTCCGCGAAGTGCCGACTGCGACGCTTCAGGCCGTGGTCAAGCACGCGAAAGTGAACATCGAAAAGATCTCCGCGAAAGGCTGGCGAGACACGCAGCTCCGCAAGACCGTGGATATGATCATTCTCGGAAGCGTTGCGAAGGAGGATTCAGGGCTGTTGATCGAGACCAAGTTCTATACATCCGGCGGTAAGCTCATTCTGAGTCAGATAACGAGGGCCAGAGGGGCAGGCGGTATCAACAGCGCTGCCAAGGAGATCGCATCAGCAGTGCTTGAACGGTTTCCATTCGAGGGCACCGTGGTCTCTGCCGAAGGCGAAAGATATCGGATCAATCTTGGCAGGACCGGGTACCGAATCAGCAGTGGCACGGAGTTCGCTCTGATGGCACCACGTCTCGACGAGAGCGGAAAAATCTCGGGATACCGGGAGACCGGCAAGCTCAAGGTCAGGAAGGCTGAGGACACGGGCTCTTGGGCAGAGGTGGAAGACCTGAAAAAAGGGGAAAAAATCACCATCGGAGACCGAGTGGTACGCCATATGTATCGTGAAGGTGAAGAAGAGGGCATCCGTAATTATTTTGTGCTCTCCGCACAGGGTGGGGTCCCTCCTGATGTTTCACCCCTGGCCGGAGTAAACATCTATGTGAACGATGAGTGGCTCGGCACGACCGGCGCGGATGGAAAGGCCGATGTCCCAGTACGAATCGGCAGCAGCTTCAACCTCGTGCTCTACCGGCACGGCTACCAACAGGTGAGCGAAAAGGTAAAGATAGAAAAGAACAAGGACACGAAGGAATTCGTTCTGAGCGTAAATAATTCCGTGTTCAAGATAGATTCTGACCCTCCTTCGGCAGAGGTGTTCGTGGATGGCGAGAAGATCGGGAAAACGCCGATCCTCGATGGCAAACTCGTGAACCTCGGCTTCCATACGGTCAAGGTCTCAATCGGCGGCGATTACCGTGACTGGGAAGAAGTAGTGGAGTTTTCCAAGAAGGAAGAGAGCCGTACCGACGACCGGAAGATCGTTCTTTCCAAGGACTATCTCAAGATCGGGGAACGGGCTGAGCAGAATGGCGATATCGACGGAGCGATTCAGGCGTATCAGAGCACGGAGAAGGCACACCCCGATTACTCGGAAGCCCACCACCGGCTGGCCCAGATATACCTTGACGATAAGAACGATTACGATGCGGCGATCCGGGAGTTCGAGAATGTGCTGTCGTTACCCGAAAACCAGCAGCTCGTCCTCAAACAGTATGCTGTAGCCTTCACTAATCTTGGGCATGCATACTATGAGAAGGGGAGCGCCCTCGTGCAGATAAACAAGGATGCTGCGGCGCAGAACTTCGCCAAGGCTCTCCAGAACCTCCAGATCGCGAAGCAAAACACGCGGTTCTTCCCGACAATGCATTACGATGAGGCGGTCCACGACACCTACTATTACACCGCGCTTTCGTACCACAAGCTCTACCTGATCACGAAGAAGACAACTATCCTGAATAGCGCCAATCTCGCGTGGCGCGAGTACTTCGACTTCTTCCCGAAGAAGCTTGAGGGGAACAGTACCTTTGAACAGTCCCGCGAGGCGGCCCAGAAGTACTGGGATCAGATTAAGAACCTCTAATGCGGCGAATGAGGACCGGACATTGAAGGCAGGAAAGTATTGCGCGTTGAAGTACGTCGTGCTGGCAGCGGTGCTTATCGCGCGCACCGGCTCGACCGACGAGATAAATTCCGCTCCCACGGATACGACCGGGGGGGGCGGAACAGCGGCGTTTGGAAAGAAGCCAGAAGAAAAAAAAACAGACATGATTGAACCCCTCTTCGTGAGACCGCTCACGAAGATCGAGGGCGGGCGGAACGATTCAAACCCGACATGGTCTCCGCTCAGCACGCTGATCGCGTTCGAGCGTAGCAGGGGGGACAAAAAAGAGATCATCATTATGTTCCCAGACGGGACGCCTGTGCAGACTGTTTACTTCAAGCTGTCCGAAGTCAGCAAAGAAATGCAGTTTTTCTTTCCCGGCGTGTACGAAGAGGTGAGTTACAATGCCGGTATCAGTTGGTCGCCTTCCGGTGATCGCTTCGTATTCATGAGCAACGGAGGAGAGGGAAACTACGATCTCTACCTGCAGGAGGTCGGGGGGAAGACTGCGGTGAGGCTGACGGACCACAAGGAAAAGGATGGCCAGGCGCACTTCTCTCCCGTAGCTAATACTCTGGTGTTCGTATCAGGCAGGACAGGATACGGAGATGTCTATCTCATGGACATTTCCACGCATGCACTCACGCGGCTGACACGGGGCAGGAAGGAATATCTCTATCCCCAATGGTCACCGGACGGGAAAAAGATCGTGATGATGCAAGGCAGCAATGAGAACCATGACATTGTCCTGATCACCGACATAACAATGCCTATGGATTCGCTGAAGGCACTGACTACATGGCCCTTTGACGATTTGCGGCCCGTGTGGTCACCGGACGGGAAAAAAATAGCCTTTTACTCGAACTATAACCCTGAAGGGGACCTGAAAATATGGTCGATTATCGTGATTGCGGCGGATGGTTCGGACCCCTCGCAGGGAGACGGCCTTGCAGATAAGGTGGTGGCTACGGACATAATTCCGGACGTCGAGTCGGGACCTGCTTGGATGCCTGACAGCAACAGGATCGTGTATGTGAAGAACGATCGGCAGGAGTATAATCCGATTTACGTCGCCGATATCAAGGGGAAAACTTCAATGCCTCTGAAGACAGATACGAAAATGAACCATGATATCTCCTGTTCACCGGACGGAACGATCGCGTTTCGTGCCCAAGTCGATCAATGGGATCAGATTTATCTTGCGCGTCTCAAGAATTAAGTGCCAGAAGTCAGATGATAGAAAATAAAGAGCCGACAAGAGGCAAACGAAGCCAGAAATGGGGGACGGATTTGCTATCACCCTGTATCGAGCACCGTGAAGCGGGTTCTGCTATAGGGGTTTTTATGAAGAAATTAGTCTTTTCCTTTTTACTATGTATTCTTACCGCTGTATCGGCGCATTCAGCAGATGATGCTGCATCAAGAGCAATGAAGCTTTTTGAAAGGCGGCACTATGCTGAAGCCGTCGTTGCGCTTCGTGCTGACCTCCCTTCAGTAGAGCAGGGCAGACGGGGCGCCGCATATTTGACTCTCGGCATGATCTATCTTAAGAACGCCGAACTGCACCGTGAGCTGTATCGGGAGTCGCTGTCCATAAATCTGGATTATCTCAGTAAAATTGCCGCAGCCCAGAGCAAGGACAGGAGCCGGTTTGTTGATCTCTACATGGGCGAAGCGCTCATGGAAACAGGGAAAATCACGGCCGCGCTGACCCATTTAGAGAAATTCGCCGCTGATACAAGTGTGGAACAGAAATACAGAACCATCGCTAAGGCGTCTATCGGGCTTGGCCTTTTTCTCCAGAAAGACAAACAGAAGGCGGAAGAGACCTGGGCGGGTCTGGACACGTCCGATCCGGAGACAAAGGTGTCTCTTGCCGCAGTGTACTCGAAAGCAGGGCTCAAGGACAAGAAACCCGTAGCACTGGCTGATGAGGGCCTAGCAGACCTGAAGAAGTCCGGCTCGGCGCCGACCATGCGGGATATCAAGAATGGCCTCACGGTCTATGCGACAAGTGCACTCTCAGACAAGGGGCTAGATCTGATCAAGCGCGCTGACTTAAAAGCGTTCTCATTCCGGGAGTCTCTGGGTAGAACCAAAGTGATCAACTTCTACGACCCGTCCCTGCTCCATGACCTCTCGGGACTCTACCTGCAGGCGAGCATCGCGTTCCTTGAGAAGGCGACCGAGGATGCGAAGCTCAGGGAAACTGCGAACTACTACCTCGGTGAGGCTTACGCGCTTTCCGGCAATATCGATCAATCCGTGCGGGCTACGGCATCGTTCATATCGTCCCCCAAAATGCCTCAGCGCTATCGAGACAATGCCGCGGTGCGTCAGGCCGCAAACCAGTATCAGAAGGGTCGCCAGTTCGACGCCATCGGTACCTGGAAAGATCTGGCGATGAAGCAGCCTGAGGACCCCGACCTGCTCGCAGAGATACTCCTCGCATGCGACAGGCTCAAGGTTGATTGTCCCACGATAGCCGAGAAGGCCATGGCCTCTGTTGAAGTGGGAGAAGGAAAAGGGTTCTCCACCCTGAACATTGCTGTCGGCAGATACTATCTTGGAAGAAAAGACTATGCTAAGGCGGTCTCCTTTATCGAAGCCGGGCGTGACAAAGGCAACAAGAACAAAATTGAGTCCAATGATCCCCTCATGCTCGTGAGCCTGGCAGATGCATACTACCGGACGAAAAAATTCTCCGAGGCGCTTGAAATATATTTTGAGATGAGCAAACAGTTTCCGGAGGTCCGTCAGATTCAAGAGGCTCTTCAGGGCATCTACGCCATGGAGCACAAAAGCGCGGGAGACGTAAAGATTTTCTAAATAATCGCAGATTCCGGATTAGGGAGAACGCATTTATTCCCGCATTTCGAAATCGTTTGAGGAGGCGCATATGAAAAGAATATTATTAGTCCTGCTGTCACTCGCTGTCGTGACGTTCGCGGTGACGTACTCTGCCGGGGCGGGTCCCAAGAAGGACGGCAGGCCAGACGGTGGTTCGCTGAGCTACGGCGAATACGGCCGACCTGCAACCCTCGACCCGATCACGAGTAACGAGATGATTTCGCTCCGGCTCACCGAGCTCATCTTCAACGGTCTTGTCGGGATCAACGAGAAACAGGAGATTGTGCCCGAGCTGGCCGAAAAATGGGAGCACTCTCCCGACGGCCGTACCTACACCTTTTACCTGCGGAAGGACGTCACTTGGCATCCAAGGGAGGGAGAGGCTCCTAAGCCGTTCACTGCCGAGGATGTCGTTTTTACGTATAAGATCATGATGCACCCCAGGACCATTACCCCGCTCAAGGTGCGCTATGAATTCATCGAAAGCGTGGAAAAAGTCGATGACTATACGGTTAAATTCACGCTCAAGCGTCCTATCCTGAACGCCCTCGCCAAGTTCAGCTTCAAGATAATCCCGAAGCACGGCCCGACCAATCCGGTCTACCTTACGCGGGACGACCAGTTTGTGCAGAACCCCATCGGCACCGGCCCGTATATATTGAAGAACATCACGGCCGAGCGAGAGATCATCCTCGTGGCGAATGACAACTACTTCAAGGGGAGGCCGCACATCGACAGGTTCATTGCAAAGCCCTTTGCCGACCAGAACATCATGACGCAGGCTCTCATGTTCAATGCCATTGACATGATCGTGCTCGTAAACCCGCGCGATATTCCCGAGATCCAAGGCGACAAGCGCTTCATCCTCCAGCCGTATAACGCACTCTCCTACTCGTTCTTCGGCTATAATGTCCGCAATCCGTTCCTTGCCGACAAGCGCGTCCGCAAGGCGTTCACCTATGCTGTGAACCGCCAGGAAATGCTCGATTCGTTCTTTAACGGTCAGGGGACCGTTATTTCGGGCCCCTTCGCACCCGGGAGCTGGGCCTATAATCTGGATGTGCAGCCACTGCCTTTCGATCCGCAAAAAGCGATAGCTCTCCTTCAGGACGCGGGATTCACGAGAGCGGCGGACGGGTTCATGCAGAAGGATGGCAAGACGCTTGCGCTCTCGCTTAAGGTGCCGATCGAGAAAGAGAGTGAGTCCGTGAAGCGTGTGGTGCTCGCTTTCAAGAACTATCTCAAGAACATCGGTGTAGACGTCAAGGTGGAGTTCAAGGAGTGGCAAGCGTGGAAGGAGGATGTCTTCCTCGAGCACGACTTTGACATTATATTTGCGTCGTGGGTCTTCGACGATTCGGCGGACATCTCTTCTCTGTTCCATTCCGGCGAGATCGGCCCGTGGAAGAACAATTTCGGCGGCTACTCCAACCCGGAAGTGGACAGTCTGATCAACGAAAGCAAACTCACGCTCGACCACGAGAAGCGGAGGACTATCAACCGCAAGCTCCACGCCATCCTTGCTGATGAAAACCCGTACACTTTCCTCTGGACGCTCACGAACTACGCAGCGTACAACAAGAAGGAGAGGCGCGTGGCCATCCATCCCTACAAGTTTTTTTCATATGCAGATGAGTGGTTTATAGAGGAGAAAGACCAGAAGTAAGGTTTGCTGGATGTTTCCCTCCCCTTCAAGAGGAGGTTAGGAGAGGTTGAAGTGATGCCACGTTGGCCCTCCTCATGGTCCCCTCCCATCAAGGGAGGGGAAATGTTTTTTTGACGCATCCATCCACGGTGCGAGATACACTGTGCAGGCGGGGGAAAATCAACCATGAAGCTCTCGGCCATACGGCCCATAGCCCTCATGCTGTCCAGGGAAATTATGATCACGGCGCTCCTGCTGCTCGGCGTGAGCTTCGTGGTTTTCATTATCCTTTACCTGTCGCCCGGAGACCCTTTCAGCATCCTGCTCGAGGGACAGATGTCTACTGCAGAGGCGCGGGCCGGACTGCGCGAAGTACTTGGCGTTCCCAAGACGTGGCATGCACAATACCTATCTTGGCTAACCAGCATGCTTCAGGGGAACTTCGGCACGTCCATTCGCACGGGGTTGCCGGTTCTCAAAGAGGTGCTTCGGGTGGGACTAAACACTCTTGTCCTCACTATCGGCTCCATGCTAGTAACGCTCGCCATCGCAGTTCCTATAGCCCTCTATTCTGCGGTACGCGGCACGAACAGGATCTCCTGGCCACTCACCATGTTCGCCTATGTGGTTTCCGCCCTACCTGTGTTTTGGCTCGGCTATATCGTCATCTATTTTTTTACGCACAAGCTCGGCCTGTTCCCCCTTGTCTTCGGATTTTCAAGCTCCGCGCAGTCGTTCGGATGGCTCTATCCGCTGCTGCCGGTTTTCGTGCTCGGCATCGGGAACGGCACGATCAGTGAGGTTATCCGCTATTTACGCGACGAGATGGGCAGGGTCATGGCTGAGGATTACATCCGGACCGCCCGTGCCAAGGGCGCCTCGGTCTGGAAACATGCTTTCAAGGAGGGGCTTCTGATCCCGGTGACAGAGATTATCGCATCCAAGATTCCTTTTATTCTCGGCGGTGCGGTGATCGTGGAGCAGGTGTTCAACTGGCCGGGTATGGGCAGGATGGCGTGGCAGGCGGCACAAGACCGGGACTATCCGGTCATCATGGGCATCGCAATCATCTCCGCGGTCCTTGTGCGCCTTGGCAGTCTATTCCAGAGTGTTGTGTATGTGGCAGTGAACCCGCGGGCATCAAAGGAGTAAGAGGGTCAAGAACAAGGCTCAGAAAGGGGTACTACTATTTCCCCATCACTCGCGGTCCTGAACCCTGGCCCCAATATCTAATGATGAAATCATATACCCAAATATCAGGTGAGATAGGTGAGCTCCCTGAGCTGCCTTTCTGGAAAAAAAAGGACATCGTAGACCTTGCATATGTGGGCTATGGCCTGCTCATCGTTACGCTCGTGGTGATTTCCTATATTCTCGGTTCGTTTAATCTACTCCCCCATGACCCGCAGGACATCAACCTCGATCTCATGATAGCGCCACCGGGGACCGCTGGACACCTCCTCGGGACGGACTTCATGGGTCGGGACATCCTCTCGCGTCTGATTGTGGGGATCCAGGCATACTTTCTGCCAGGCCTCCTCGCCGTTTTTATCGCCCTCTTTTTCGGCACAGTGCTTGGCGTACTCGCGGGTTACCGCGGCGGAAGATTCGAAACAGCAATAACCTATTTCACTAATCTGGTGGATTCCTTCCCGCGCCTCGTGCTCATCCTGCTCGTAATCGCGGCATTCAAGCCGAACATCTATTACATCATGATCGTGGTTGGACTGACGAACGTGCCGGTCGTGTCGTCGCACATCAAAGGCAAAATCCAGTTTCTCAAGCAGAAGAATTTTGTCGAAGCAGGCGTTTCGCTCGGTTTGCCGACAGGTACGATCATCATGAAGCACATTCTGTGGTACAATTGCCGCTCGCTCCTCATCATCCAGGCTACCATCGGCATGGCAGAGGCTATCCTTATGGAAACGTCGTTAAGCTACCTTGGTTTCGGTGTGCAGGAACCAACACCTTCATGGGGCAATATGGTGCAGGCCGGCGCCAACTATTTCATGCAGGGGAAGTTCTGGCTTTCCACTGCGCCGGCGCTCTCGATCCTGTTTACGATCTTGGGCTTCCATCTGCTTGGCGACGGACTGAATAATATTCTTGAAGGCAAGAGGGGCAAATGACGACGGGACCGATCCTTAAGATAGAGGATCTTCGCACATATTTCTATTCTCGCAGCAAACAGGCATTCATCCGTTCCGTGGACGGCGTTAGCCTCAAGATCAAGCGAGGCGAGACCTTGGGCATCGTGGGAGAGAGTGGTAGCGGAAAGAGTATTACCGCGCTCTCGGTCATGGGGCTTATCAGCGCCGGGCCGGGCGTAATCAGCGGCAAGATCGGCTTTAAATCCTCTCGGATACAGAAGAACCTGCTTCAGGACCTCGATGAGTATGTCAAGCTCACGATAAAGGACGGAAAGATCATGCAGCTGAGCAAGGACTTCGGCGGGTGGGGAAAAAATTCCGAACGCATAATGAGCAGGGTGCGGGGCAAGGAGATCGCTATGATCTTCCAGAACCCCAAGTCCTCGCTCAATCCCTTCACTCCCATCGGAAAGCAGATAACCGAGGTCATTCAGCTCCATACTTCGATCAAAAATGAACAGAAGGCCAAAGAGCGTGCGATCGCATGGCTCGATCGGGTGAAAATCGACTCGCCCCGGCTTCGTTTTGAAAACTACCCGTACGGTCTTTCAGGCGGCATGTGTCAGCGGGCAATGATCGCGATGGCACTCGCCTGTGAGCCGTCGCTCCTGATAGCTGATGAGCCGACCACAGGGCTCGACGCCACCATACAATCAAAGATCGTCGAGCTACTCGCGGAACTCAAGTCCGAGCTTGGCGTCACAACCATGCTAATCAGTCACGATATCAGCATCATCTCTCGGCTTTCGGATAGCGTGGCCGTGATGTATGGGGGTACGGTGGTCGAGTATGGCTTGGCACATGACATCCTGGCGGTAGATTTCGTCTCAAAACATCCGTATACGACCGCGCTTCTTGCGTCCATCCCGAGCGAGCGGAATATCAAAGAAAAGGGCTATCTCCAGGCCATTGAGGGTGATGTGCTGGACACCATTAACATTCCCCCCGGATGCCGATTCTATGGCCGATGCGACCGGGTAACGGCAGGGATTCGGGAGAAATGCGCGTTCAAGGAGCCGGAATTACGGGAGATCGCTCCCGGCCACAAGGTGAGATGCTGGCTGTATTTTGATTAGATCCTTAAAAGAAACGCGTAAACACAGATTGACATGGATGAATTTGGTTGACATCCTCCCCGCCCTGAAGTGATGGGGTTTTACAGCGCAAATTGATAAAGCACTTATGCCTAAGACCATACTCGAAGTCGTAGATCTCAAAAAACACTTTACCCATCGTAAAGGGATCTTCTCCGCCTTCAAGGAGAAGACGCAATCGATCCCCGCGGTGGACGGAGTGAGTTTTTCACTCAACGAGAACGAGACCCTGGGGCTTGTGGGTGAATCAGGTTGCGGCAAGACAACGATTGGCAGGACCATCCTCAGGCTGACACCGGCAACCTCGGGAAGCATATTTTTCGACGGCAAAGACATCATTGCCATGCCGACTGAAGAGCTTCGGCAACTGCGCGGACAGATGCAGATGATCTTCCAAGACCTGGACGCTGCCCTCAATCCCAAGATGCGCATACGGGACATCCTCAGGGAGGCCATCACGGTACACCACAATATAAGCGACGCAGAGGTCGATCAGAAGATCGGCGAACTGCTCGAACAGGTGAATCTCAAAAAGAACAAACTCTCCCATTTTCCGTACGAGCTCTCGGGTGGGGAGAAACGACGAGTCGGCGTGGCGCGTGTGCTTGCGGTCGGTGCGCGATTCATCGTGGCAGACGAGCCGACGAGCGCTCTCGACGTGTCTATACAGGCGCAGGTCGTGAACCTTCTTCAAGACCTGCAAAAACAGCTTGGACTCTCATATATTTTCATCTCACACGACCTGCGGGTCGTGGAACTCATCAGCCACCAGGTGGCTGTGATGTACCTGGGCAAGATCGTTGAGATGGGCCTTTCCGGGCGCATCGCGAACAGGGCGAGCCATCCGTATACGCATATCCTTTGGTCTTCTCTGGTCGAGAAGCACAGCCGGGAATCATCCCAGGCATCTAGATACGTTCAGGCCGGGCAGTGGGGGGTGTTCGATTTCGAGCGGCCGGTCTCCGGTTGCCGCTTTGCCCCGCGGTGTCCCGTGTATGAGTCCAAGGGGAAACCTGCTGTCTGCGTCGATCCGGCCACTGAACCGCAACTTCGCGACATCGGCGGCAGCCATCAGGTAGCGTGCCATTTCCCGCTGTAACCCGTTTCAACCACGAATCATTATCAATCTGCGCCGTAAAACCCCGTCACTTCAGGGCGGGGATATAAGACGCTGGTTTTGAAGCAACCAGAGTCGTGGTGACCTCAATAAGTAGTGGACAAACGTTCACTTCTTTGATATATTTAAGATAATGACCGAATCTGTTAAAGAGCCCGATCTGCAAACAATGACTGCTGTCGGCAAGGTACTGGTAACTGACGACAGCACCGCCCTCCTGCTTGGCCTTCTGGGTTTCTCCGCGACAAAGCTCTGGAACACTGCCCTGTGGCATGCCAAAGAAGCCTGGAAAACCACCGGCAAGATACCCTCCTA
>DATJZV010000149.1:0-28723 GCA_035498715.1 Nitrospirota bacterium | reverse complement strand
ACTATCAGCCTGACCAGTACAATAATCCATCCAATCCGAAGGCTCATGAGCTCACCACCGGCCCGGAGATCATCAGCTGGACAGGAGGAAACGTCACCCATTTCATAGCCTGTGTCGGCACCGGCGGCACTATCATGGGCGTTGGACGGGCGCTGAAAAAGTTTAATCCAGCTATCGGCATTCTGTCCGTCCATCCCGACGATGCCATGCATGGAATCGAAGGCACGAAATACCTTGAAGATGGTGCCATCATTCCTGGCATTTTTGACAAGAACTTCCCGGATGAACGTCTTATAATGAATACCGAGGCTGCTTTAGGCATGACAACTCAACTGGCGCGCGAGGAAGGGTTATTCGTGGGAACGTCGTCGGGTGCTGCACTGGCAGCGGCGGTGAAGGTCGCCGAAACGCTGGAGAGGGGAACCATCGTGGTCATTTTTCCTGACGGCGGTGATAGATATCTGAGCAGGTCAATCTGAACAGTATGTGCCTTACACGGGAAACCATCATCGCGATTTCAAAACAGGCCGTAGCCGAATATCCCGCTGAGTGCTGCGGTATTGTCACCGCATCGACAACGTCCCAGCGATTCCACTCCCGCAGAACCCGTCAGGACGATTTGCACGCCTTATACATCGATTCCACAAGGATGCCAGCCATATGGTCTTCGTACGTCGTCTGTGTGCTAAGTATGACCTCACGATCGTTCGGCAATTTCTTCTTGAATACTTGTTTGCCATCTTCGTCGATAATACCAAGATACGTATTGCCCTTGAATGTAGATCAAAGCCAGCATATAATATGATATGGTATCTTCAGGGTTAAGATTGGACTCTCTTCCTATGATCATAAGAGAATCATGGTTTCTGTAAGCTTAGAGGTGCCCTGCATAAATAAAGTAACTTGAATTACAGAATCCCTCATACGCCTAATGTAAGATTAATATGAAATTAGGAATTTCAATGTTCAAGCTAGAGGGAACAACAGGTTTAATGAAATATTCGTAATTGTTATTTTTTCCATACTCAGAGCAGAGAACTGGGTATCCTGCGACGCAGAGCTATGTGACTAATGAATTTTTGGATGCAATGTTCGCCGAGCGGATAGAGAGTTTCACTCTGGCGTTTTTTGTTAAGAAGTAAGGAGGATCACCACATGATACGTAAAAATATATTTTCGTTTCTTTTAATAGGCCTGATTGTTATTATCTTGGCTGGGTGCGCAGGAGGTGGTGGGAGCGGGAGTGGGAGCGGGAGTGGGAGTGGTACGGGAGTAGCAACGTTGTCATGGAGTGCCCCGATCACAAATACCGATGGAACACAGTTGACCGACTTGGCGGGTTATATAATATACTATGGACCATCTTCAGGTCATTATACTAATAGTATTGATGTCGGTAATAGTACGAGTTACATTCTAAATAACTTAACTACCGGTACCTATTATTTCGCTGTTACCGCTTATAATATGGCTGGCTATGAAAGCACATTTTCCAATGAAGCCAGCAAAACAATCTGACATTTCATCGCATTATACAAGTGTCCATCATAAGACAAACTGTAATAGCTGCAGACTTTTACAATGGAGAGATCCTATGATACTAAAAAAAAAAGAGCTATCGATACTATTCTTGCTCCTTCTATTGCCATCTGTTAGTTTTGCTGCTATCCTCTTTGAAGAGCATTTCGAAGATGCTAATTTTTCATCGAGAGGCTGGTATGATGGAACTGGTGGAGCAATAACCACTTTACAATACAAAACAGGTACACATGCTTATGAATGCCACTTTCTTTCCGGCGGTACTAATTGTGCTGGCGGCGATCTGAAGAGAATGAAATTCACGGGAACAGATAGTATCTACATAAGTTATTGGCTTAAACTTTCTTCTAATTGGGTCGGCTCAAATTTGCCTTATCATCCACATATGATATTTTTAATGACCAATTTAAATGGAGACTATGACGGGTTCTATGGTACCTATACCACAGCTTATAACGAGCTGAGTGGAGTCCATCCGAGAATGGGGCTTCAGGATGCATCCAATATAGATAACACTAAAATAGGTGTGAATCTGTGTAATACGACGGAAACTAGGGCCGTTAATGGATGTAACGGGATATGCGATGATCCTTCCCGTTGGGATCTTCAAGACTGTTATGATGGTGGAGATGGAGTATATTTAAACGGCAGAATGACCACCCCGGCCCTATCTCTTACTACCAACGCTTGGCATTTTATAGAAGTTTATTACAAGATGAACAGCATATCCGGCGGCAAAGGACAGAATGACGGAATTATGCAGATGTGGGTTGATGGTACAAAATTAGTGGATTTCAATAATATTATATACCGTACAAACCAGCATTCGACGATGCAGTTCAACCAATTTGCGCTTTCTCCATATATTGGTGACGGTTCTCCAGTGGATCAATATCTTTGGATTGATGATTTAGTGGTCGCAACTTCTAGGTCAATACAGGGTATCATCGCTCCTTCATCCCCATCAAATCTCAGAGCAAAGTAGATGCGATGATATACTAAAATGCGTCCTGTCAAAAAGTTTAATAAGGTAACATTGAGTCGTGGTATTAAGGAGGTTTTTATGAAAAAGTTGCTTTACGGGTCAGGCGTTCTACTACTGTTTTATATAGCCCAATTTTTTTACTTACCTAGTATTGCATCTGCCACCACGCCAATCATTTCCAATGTATCCGGTGCCATACAGACAGGCCAGACACTCACTATCACTGGGACAACAATGATGGATGAGGACAAGACGAATTGGGATACTACTGTCGTCAATCTTCAATCCGGGACAGCGTATGGCTTTGAGGGTTCCGGCTTTGTGTCAGATGGATATGAATTTACCTCAGATGGTGATGGCGTTTACGTCGAATACAGCTCATCAGTAAAATTATCAGGGAACCAATCTGCGCACTTTCATATAGAAGGCCAGCATACTGACACCATAAGCCATAATCCTCACGCGAGCGCAGATATTTTTTACGGTATTAAGCAAAATCTCACGACAGTTTACGTGCGGGGGTACACCCGTTATGATGGGACGGGATGGCCTAATGAATGGTTCAAACATTGGTGGACTCTAGCAACTGATGGAAGTTATCTGGTTATGCAGCCAGATGCGAGCGGTCCGTCACTCCCTGGTGTATTTGATTATGGAGACTCTAATGGGGGAAATGTTATTAGCATTCCTAGTGGAACACTTGAGCGTGGCAGATGGTACTGCCTGGAACTGAAAATGCAAGTTAATAATGGACTAGTTGAACTGACCCCTTGGATAGACGGAGTGCAGGGAACAACCTACCGCACTCAAAATTCACCTGCAATTGAAATGGATTGGTATGAATTTGGAATTATCAATCTCAACGGGACTGACTCCAATTTTGTTGTTGACAACTATGTGGATAATTTTGCTCTCTCGAAATCATCAAGAATTTATTGCTCATCCATCATTGAAATTGGGAATAACGCTAACTACTCGACAGCAAAGAAAGTTTATCAGCAGCCTCTTAATCTCAGCGATGGCAGCATACAAATTAAAGCTAATCTGAAGTCACTGGGTGCTGGGCCATATTACCTGTGGGTAACTAACAATAAACAAGAAAGAAGCGCTGCCTATCTGCTAACTCCAGGTAAAATACCGATGTCACCATCGACTTTAAAAGTTCATTGATCTGCAGTTCCCAAACAAAACGGGGAGCACACCTCAGCGTTTCGTAATTGATGATTTTTTCAGTTGTTTTATCGATGAATTGAACCCATCTATTTAAAGAACTTCGGATAGAATTTCGGACGGGATCCTCGGTCCGGGGGCAGAAAGGATCTGATCATGAGCAAAAAGAGGAAGTTTAGGCTAAAATGACCTTTGACCGCTAATATGCGCTCCGATGATCACCAAGTGCGCCCGCTTGTCCTTTTCCAATCCTGCTTGCACGTACACTCCTCGGCCCATTGGGAAACAGCCTGCAAGGACGAGAGGTGCTGCTTCTTCCACTCCTCATATTCAGCCTGCCATTTGGCCTTCGGCCGGGCAATCGAGGCCGCCTACATAGGAGCGCCGCAGCCCAGTATCCGCCGAAGGGCGATGTCTAGGTCAACTTTGGCAAGATGACTCCAGAAGAAGGTTGCCCAATCTTTTGCCAGTCGCTTGAACTCATGCCCGCGCATTCCTCCGGCTAGGCGCGAATCGTCAGGAGGGGGTTAAGCGGGCAACGTTGTGTTAATGCTTGCTAAACATCAATGTTTGCGATATATGAATAAAAATGATCGCGGCATAAGCCTGTCGGTATTGCCGAGCTGGAATCGTGATCTCGCCGCACGGCACGCTGCAGGAGTGCTCGAAGTGTTCGCGCACTCAACCGGATACGCTAAGCGATATCCGAAAACAGAATACTGCATAAATTTTCGTGCCATCCGGTTACAGAATGATCTGTAACTAGGCCGAGAACCGGCCGCAGTAACGCACGCGGAGATGGAAATAAGACGCGCCAAAGGAAATACCTTTGTCGCGCATCTGTCGTTGAACCGTAAAACCCCCACTATAATTGTCCCTATGATTTAATGGTGGGTAGTTCATAAATGGAAACACTGCACTGATAAACCTCTCTTCAATACCCTGCACCCGCGGCCGACGGACTGTGATGGTACCGCTCATAAGAGTGAGTTTCCGTGAACCATTAAACCCATCAGATGCTTGGTTGCATTATGATTTCCGGCGGTTTAATAAATCGACACCTTCCACCTCCAGAATGTATTGAATGATCTACGGGACCATAGTTCTTACGGTTTCCTCCACGACCAGCAGGCTCAGGCGATTATCATTATTAACGATTATATATCCGCAAAACTGCTCATGTAGGCCCGCTGGATAAACTGCTACTTTTAATTCCGGCAATGGTTTCAATGCAATTAGGTTTATTCTGCCTGTTCTCGTATGAGATGGCCAAAAGGAGAATACACCCTGTTTACCGCTATAGAGAATTTACATAGAATAATATATATTAGCTTACATATGTATAGTTTGGAATTGCAAGCAGTTCTGTGATAATATGGAGAATCATCGGATTATCCCTTCCGATATATAAAATTTGATCGGCAAACCTTACTTTATCAGAAACGGTTAATCTGCTATCTTTTTTTAAGATAGTATCTGATTTTCGACTTTTTATATAAAAGAATCAACAAAGACAACGCTCTATATGAATAATATTAAAGTATTTAAATAAATTTAATATCTTTATAGGAAGGAAATCACGGTATAATTTAAAGCAATACGGCATCACTGCTATTGGTTGGGATTAGACGAGCTTTGACTGAAACCAACCAAAAATGGAAAGTAAGGTGCGGAGTGAAAGACGACATCACAATAGAATCTTTAAAAGAAATCGCGCTTTTTTCTTCTCTAACATCTGACGAGTTGCATCAGGTACGCGAGAAGATAGTCTTTAAGCGCTTCAAAAAAAATGAAATAATACTCCATGAAGAGAATACCAATGAATACATGTACATGATCCTTAAGGGAGAGGCAAAGGTGGTCAACACGACCGACAAGGGGAAAGAAATACTTATTACTATGCATCAATCGGGAGACTTCTTCGGTGAGCTCTCGCTGATCGATGGCAAAACTGCTCCCGCCACCGTAATAGCTACGAAGGATTCTGTTACCACCATTATATCAAAAAAAGATTTCTACTCACTCTTGTTCAGCCAAAGTCAAGTTCTTGAAAACCTGCTCCAGCTCTTATGTTCCCGGATTCGTGAATCCCTGAAAAAGATACAGATATTAAATTTTAATAACGCAGCTCAGCGAATAAAGATGCTGTTCCTCATGCTCTCGGAAACCTATGGAGAAAAAACAGAAAAAGGAACAATCCTGAAGATCAGGCTTATCCATCAGGATATTGCTGATATGATCGGCCTGACCCGTGAAACGGTAACGCGAATTCTTGACAAATGGCAGCGGGGTGGTGAAATAGAAATACTTCAAAACAGGTTCATTCTTCTCCGGCCTGAGTTTGAAACGATCACATTCTAACAATCTGTTCATGCTTTCTAAAAAGCCATAAACTATTTTATGCAAATTGCGTAGAGTAATGAATCAGATTGCATATTGCCCGCGCGATTTGTTCTCAAGTTCAACTCTCTCTTCAGCGGCATGAATGCAAATAGTCTTTACTATACTAGCTTTCCAGCCACAATTCCCATCCTTTTTGTCCTTCGCTTAAACTCCTTGTCCAGCCTCTCGATAATGTTCGTCGTCCGTAGGAGTATTTATTCCCTCCACGGAGAACTTAGAAGAAGGTTGGTCATCGTTCAATCCATTGGCTGAGTGAGAGCGTGGCCGAAGGAATACCCATTTTCACTTCTCTGAAACTCTTCGTAAATCTCCATTGCCTTCTCTCTGGAGGAAGTAAATGGACCGAAGATCGCCAGCAACCTGCTGCTTTATCTTCTGGGATGTCTTGGTCAGGACGTATCGAGCCAAAAGCGCCTGGCAGCGCCTTACTGAGGATTGCAGAAATTTTCCCGGAAGACCTTCTCCACGCCAGTGAAACTGTCTGTGATGCCCAACCGTAACTCTCCTTTCATATCCCGCTTTTTTAAGTACCCTGAATAACTGCGCCAGCCTTCCTCTGACTCGTTATCACAGCTCTGAATATACAGAACGAGTTTCGGCCAATCCTCCATTACGCCGATAGCCACGAGAAAGGAGCCCTTCTTAATTCTCTTGGCATCGCGCTTACGTCAAATAATTTTATTGCTTCGATGGATAAATTCCGGCTCCACTATTGCTCAATAGCTTTATGTTAGCTTTTAAATGATCTTGCTTATTTTCTGGTGAGATTTGTACCTGCCGATGGGTCGTCTACTGATGAGGGATGGGCTTGATTCCCGTGCCGTATAAGGGCGAAACATCCATGGCGATAGCATCCTGATGCTGGATGATCCAATATAAAACCGCTATCTTGAACTCTCCGGTCTTGAATCTCGGTATCCGGACATTCCTGATCATCTAAATTCAAAACATCCTGGAATAGGTGCCATTGCTATGGCTTGCTTCACCTTCGACCCGTGCGTCTTTCCCCCGGCCTAAAGAAGGGTGAGCACTGAGACGGTTTCAATTCAATGGGAAAGAATGCATCGGGGAATAAATCTTTACTCCCAGGGCCGACTTCACCGCCGGTCACACTGAGCAGATTATAATCCAACTCGTAAGACGTGTCGTTCCGCACCAACGAAACGTAGCTCATGATGCCTGCAGCGACATCAACATTGCTATGATGATGCGGTATTACGGCCCACTTGTTTTTCCTGATACGCTGTGGCAATTTGCTCAACCAGTTGCCTCAGCTTGTTCTCTTCATCGCGCGTGAATTGATCAGCCTTGGAATGGTGCTCGAAGTACTCGCAGAGACTAATCAGACGACGTCCGGATGGTTTTTATGGTCTTTAGCGGCCGAGCGTTCCTAAGGATCTTGTCAATTAAATCCGGCAAAAGGTCTTTTTTTGACCGGTCGGCGTTCTCTGCCGTGAAGAGAGTGTCCAACGACGCGATGAATTTTTTCAGATCATCTTCCCGGTAATTGTCTGAAGACAGAAGCTCTATGAACTGCGCTATTTTTTCGCTCAGAATGGATGCCAAGGAGTAGTCCCGCTTGGTAAATGGTTGAGAGGTCTTTTTGTTGTTCAGGTTAAGGACCCCGATTACTCGATCTCCTATCTTCAAGGGGAGCGACATCAGCGATTTCGTGGTATACTGCGATATGCTTTTCTTTGCGAAACGCGGATCGTTCTCGATATCTTCTATGAATAGAGGTTTCCCTTCGAGTGCGACCCAGCCTGCTATCTTATCGCCGAATTTTATCCTTGTCCTTTTGACGATGTCGTCATCCAGGCCTATTGCACTCTTCACCGTCAATTCGCTCGTGAGTTCATCGCCGAGCATGATTGAACAAATGTCCAGGTCCAGCAACTCTGAAATAAACTCTACGAAAGAATCCATGCTTCGGTCCACATAGGTATCGATCGTTTCCTTGGCCCTCTTTGGGATCCTCAGGGTTATGCGACAGCTGTTTGCGGCGTTCTGTGCCAAGAGATTCCACCGATGTGTCTCTGCAATATTTTTGGCAAGGTACAGCTTCAACCGGTCCTCCGGATGCTCTACTTGGAAAATGTACCGTCTGTCATGAAGAACAGGAACCACATTTTCCGGTAGCGCACGCGGTAATAATATGTTGACATTCACGCAACCGGTCTCGGTCGCAACAACCTGTATGGAATCACCTCGCTCGAGATGATAGCTGAGACCGTCAAATAAACTGGTAAAGAGCTGAATGACTTTGATCTTGTCTCCGATGATATCCAGGACGTTGTCTTGTGTATCGAGGGTAAGATTAATTCCCCGTCGTGACAGTATCGTCTTCAGAGACTTGGCATCCAGGAGTTCCTTGAATATATCCCTTAAATTGAGCGCGGTTTTTTTGATTATTCTCGCCTCGTCCTCAAGTCTCAGAAAGTTTAGAAGGTTCTCCACAAGCGAGATGAGCTTGTCGGTCTCCGTTGAGATGATTCCCTGAAATTCTTGGTTATCTTCTTTAGATATATTTTCGGTCTGTTGCAAAAAATATATCGCGCCTTTCACTGAATTCAGGGGAGTGCGAAGCTCATGTGAAATGCGGGTAAGAAATTCGGTTTTTAAAATATCCGTTTCGACAAGCTTTTTATTGATATCCTCGAGTTCCTCCGCCTTCGACTTCAACTGAGCCAAAAGGAAGGCGTTTTCAAGAGCGATAGCTGCATTATTTGCAAGGACCTTGAGCAGCTCAAATTCATCAACACTGAATGGCGTGCCGTCCCGTTTGTCGTTGATGTTGATAATGCCGAGTAATTTATTTTTACTGATAATGGGACAAGAAATAAAAGATTTTGTTTTGTAGTGGTCACGCCGGAAACTCTTAAAGTTGTCGTCTTTTTCAATATCCTCCACCAGGACGGGAGTAGGGTTCTTGGCCACCATGCCCGCAATCCCCTCGCCGATTTTTACCCTGTAGCTCCTGATCAACTGAGGATCAAGTCCCCTTGCAGCTAGGATACGGAGCTCATCCCGCTCTGTTAACAGCATGAGGGACCCTTTTTCGGCATAGGCGTAATTTAAGGCGAGGTCTAGCAGCAGAGATGCAATTGCAGTGAAATCATCGGTAATGACGATTGCATCAGAGAGTTCTTGAAGGATATCAAATTTTGCTTTAAAAATATCAGCTTTTTTCATGAGCCGCAGCTCCAGCACAGTGCAAGCGCATCACATTTTAGCTCGTCGTCGCCGACATCATAAAATTTTATTGCGGCGGCAGAAATGCTAAGGCTCCTTAAGTCTTTTATAGAACGTTTTTCTCGATATTCCGAGCTTCTTTGCCGCTTTTGACTTGTTCCCGTTGCACACGAGAAGCGCATCACTGATAGCCTGGCGTTCAAGTACTTTGAGCGGCTTCACGGAGCCCACGGATTTTATTTTCTGATGATGGGACAGGATTTCCTCGGGAAGCTCCTGTATGGTGACCCGCTCGGCTCGTGCAAGAACGACAGCCCGCTCAATGACGTTTTTGAGCTGTCTTACGTTTCCTGGCCAATCATATTGCATGAAAATATCCATAACCTCGTCGGAAAGGGAGAACAGCTTGTTCTCGCGCAAAGAGAAATTGTTGATAAATTCCGATACCAGCAGCGGAATGTCATGTCTTCGTTCGCGAAGGGGAGGAACATCTATCCGCACGACGTTTATTCGATAAAAAAGATCTTCTCTGAACCTGCCTTCTTCTACTTCCTTCCTGAGATCCCGGTTTGTTGATGAGATAAGCCGGAAATTAACCTTGAATTTTTTGTTCGTTCCAAGCCTTTCAATCTCTCGTTCCTGCAATACTCGTAACAGTTTCGACTGAACTGAGAGCTCGACTTCACCGATTTCATCGAGAAAGATGGTGCCTTCTGCTGCCTCCTCAAATTTCCCCGCCCTATTTGCTGCGGCGCCCGTAAAAGCCCCTTTTTCATGTCCGAAGAGTTCTGATTCGATGAGTTCCCGCGGTATGGCGGCGCAGTTGACGGCGACAAACGGTTTATTATATCGCTTCCCGGTGTAATGGATATTACGCGCGATTACTTCTTTGCCCGTACCTGTTTCTCCCTGGATCAGGATACTGCTTTCCGAGTCCTTGACCGTTTCAATGGTTTGAACAATCTCGGTCATTGATGGAGCTTTCCCTATTAGAGGGTGCAGGTTTTTTTCCTGGAATACGCTTTTTTTCAGGGACGCGAACTGTTTTTTCGCTGAATGCTTTTCTATGGCTTGTGCAAGAACATTCTTCAGCCTTGGGTAGTCAGGCGGCTTGATAAAATAATAGAATGCGCCACTGGTCATGGCACTTACTGCGGATTCAACTGTACCATATGCGGTAAGAAACATGACCGGCATGTCGGGATGGTGTTCGGAGACGTATTTAAAAAGCTCAAAGCCGTCCTTATCGGGCATTTTCAGATCCGTGATGATGGCATCCACATCCTCATTGTGGATGATGCCCACAG
Source organism: Nitrospirota bacterium (assembly GCA_035498715.1). Lineage (GTDB taxonomy): Bacteria > Nitrospirota > UBA9217 > UBA9217 > UBA9217 > DASPSR01. Next base: position 18,127 of record DATJZV010000149.1, on the reverse strand, counting down.
CGCTGTCGACATTCATTGATTCGAGAACATGATAACCCTCTTCCTTCAGAATCACCGAGAGCACTCTGATGGCATTGGGTTCATCGTCAACAATCAGTACTTTTTTGCTGTCCATCATAATAATTCCCTCATGCGGTATGCTGCGATGGAATAAATAACTTTATGGTTGTTCCTATATTCTTCTTGCTGTCAATCTCCAGGTGACCGCCATAGTGTTTGAGAATCTCATAAGTAATAAAGAGACCAAAGCCTCTCCCGTTTTCTCTGTCCTCAGAAGAGAGATCATCAATTTTTCTATCGCTCATTCCGGGACCGGTATCGGAAATGGCAATCACGACAAAAATCCTGCCCGACCGTTCCTCGGTGAACGTTCTGATTGTTAGCTGTCCACCGTCAGTCATGGCATCTATCGCGTTGTTGATCACGTTAAGAATGGCCTGTTCCAGATGAAATGAATTGATCATTATTGGAGGAATGCTCCCTAAGTCGTAGTGAGACTTAACATTCCGCGTGTATATCTGCAGAGAAGTAAAAATCTCGATCTTTTTGAGTAATGAATTGATGTCCGTTACTCTTACTTCCGTCTCCGACACGGACGAACTAAGAAATCTTGATATGAAAGTCTCAAGGCGTGAAATTTCTTCTTCCATTATCTTCGTGAATTCAATAAGCGGTTCTTCGTAGTCATACTTCTCTCTGAGATAAACAACGGCTCCTTTTATGGCATTTAAAGGATTTCGCACCCCATGGGCGAGCGTGGATGCTATTTTGCCGATGTCGATAAGTCTCTGCGATTGATTCAGTCTCTTTGCTACTGCGCACGTCGAATGGGGAGATATAATAACTTTGACCGAGTCAACTTTGTGATTACTGGACTTAATTGGCTTGATTCTTATGTCTGCTTTAATGCGGCCATAGAGGCAATTAAAAGAATATCCTTTCAGCGACAGGGTCTTGTCATTCTTGATGGCTTCCGAAAGAGCATCCTTATTCTCAGTAAATATTCTGGGAAATATTTCGTAATATTTCTTTCCGATAATATCGGTTGAGGATTGCCCGGTAAACTCTGCAACCTCTTTTTCCCAGGAAGATATGCATAACTTCTTATCGGCAGAAAAAGATATTTCTTTCATTGGAAAATATCCTGTCAAATATGCTTGCCCTCAGACTATCACCGGGGGCTGTATAGTTTCAAGATGACTTCGAAATCCTGGTGGTTCCTAGATATCCTCAAGCTACTACGAAAAGGCTCTGGTAAGAGATGCGAACTCCGTGTCATTCACCTTTACTCAACAAATAAGAATTATAGTACCGATGCGATGCACCAGTAGTCTCATTCCAGTCGGTAGTTGTGCTGTGTGGAGTAAGCAGTAATTTCCGGGGAAATGACTTTAGAATAAGGCAAAAAAAGTCATTAATTATTAATATGATATGACCAATTATCACCTTGAAGTGGCGTGTCACTTTCCTTGCCGTTAAGAATAATCTAATGCTCGAATACGCAAGAATTACTATATTGTAAATATAAACCCTTATCTATACCCGTTACCGGGTATTTCCCGGGTATATTATTGACAAACACACATTTTATTTAATGTTATTTGAGGACTCTTTATACTCTTAAACTATTGAAATAAAAATTAATTCAAATAATATCAAATTAAATCTCGAGATTCGCCATATAACAGGTATTTGTTACATAAAGCGGTTTCACTATCGGGTAATTTTTTAATTTAGCTGGATCTTGAAAATAGATTCTATATAATGATTTAGATTTTAGTTTCATTATACCATAAAAATGTTTTTCTAATACTTTTTATATACATTATAAAAAAATAAGGAACAATAATAATAATTACAGATCATCATAAACCCATGATGATTATGGATAGATTATTAAGAAAGTTCAGTACCGGCCACACATTGCTTAGATAATTTTATTAATCAAATACTTAACATACATTATTAAATATTAAGGGTCTGATTTTGCTCGTTTTTTACGGACTCTTTAAAATGTTAAAAGTTTTTTGGGTCCAAAATCTTCAGTTTATCCTGAGCTTTAAAAATTATCCCCAGACTCTCTCTGACGATTCATAGTGATTAAATAGAGTTTATGCCGCACCTTCTATACATCCATATCAGCGCTGTTGCGAGCGGAAAGTGCGGTAACCGAATGTGTGGAGGTATCGTTAGTACTAGGATAAATGCTTTCGACCCGGTTAGCTTAGGCTCAAAACTTGACCGATTGCAGGAATGAAATCCTTTTTCCTCGACATGACCCGCGGGACGGTACAGGTATCATTCTCTACCTTCACGTTGAACGCTTTCTCTACAATCCAGGTCTCGCCCTTCAGCAGGATTCGCTCCTGTCCCTTGCCGAGGGGATTTAGCACCAGCAGCACCGTGAGATCATAGTTGTTTTTTGAACGCAATCGCTCGAGTTCAGCAACCAACTCCCGCTCGCGCGCGTCGATTTCCGCACAGTCCAAAGACATCATCTGGCTCACGCCCAGTTTTTTCCCTCCGATGAGGAATTCTTTGAAGTCCGCCGCGATCAGATCCGCTGCGCTCTTGTTCTCAAAATTGATGCTTTCATGGAGCAGTTCCTTTGCATATGATTGTATCTCGATGCCGGCAATCTCGGCCAAACGATGGGCTGCGACGCGGTCCCTTTCTGTTGTGGTCGAAAGCGTCAAAAGCAAGGTATCCGACAAGATGCCGGATAGAAGTATTCCTGCAATCTCCCGAGGAATGTGCGTCTGGTATAGGAACATGATTCCTGCCACGACGGTGCACGTGCTCCCGACGGGGTCGTTATATACGTATATTGGCGCCGTGGTTGAAATATCACCCACACGGTGGTGGTCAATAATTTCAAGGATCTCGGCTTCTTCGATTCCGTCGACGGCCTGCGAAAGCTCGTTGTGGTCCACGAGAATGGCAAGTTTGCGCACAGGATTGAGAAGGTCCGTTCGCGTGATGAAGCCGATCAGCCTGTTATCGCTGTCCACGACGACGACGGAGCGGTAATCAGACTCCACGATCTTCGCCCGGACCTCCGCCATAGGTGTATAGAGCCCAACGGTGGGACAGGACGTCGTCATGATCGATGATACAGGCTCAGACATGGTCATGAGCTGGACAGTGGCAAAGGCTGGATGGCGCGATGAGAGGAGGAGCACATCCTTTTCCTTGGCCGCCGCGATGACCTCTTGGGTAATTTGAGCGTTGTCTGTCACGATGATGGCCGAACAACCCATTCTGATGAGCTCAAGCTGGACATCATTCTGATCGCCGACAACAACGACATCACCAGGACGCACGCGGTTTAGTATGGTCCCGCGCTGCATAGCGGCAATCAACACCTTGCCGGTCAGCACCGTTATCTGTTTCGTATTGCTGATGACATGGCCATCGAGCGTCTTCAAAAGAATATCGAGCTCGATGGGCGCCTTGGACAGGTCTGCAAAACCTACGCTGTCCATGTAATGGCGTGCGATGTCCTTTAGACCCACGACGCCTGCCAGCCTGTTGGACTCGTCCACCACCGGGACAGACCGCACACCTTGCTCGCGCATGAGACGGGCGAGAGCCTGGATGGAGTCCCTGACACCGACGGCAATGGGGCGTTTGAGGTCTATGTCGCTCACCGTGGCTACGAGGCTGTCGATCTCCGCAGAGACAGGCACCCCGAACTTCTCCAGCACGAAGGCAGTCTCGTGATTGAGCTTACCCGCTCGTACGGCCGTGAATACATACCGCTTATCCGTGACGTTCTTGAAGTATGCGTAGGCTATCGCAGAACACACTGAATCGGTATCCGGCGTGATATGACCCACAACATAGACGTTTTTTACCCGTTCAGGGCTCATAGGAACATTTTTCCCCGCTTTAGTTCGATGTCATCAGTATTACCGTAACAGGGCGACGATTGTCAAGCATATAATCGGTCCGGACCCTATTGCAATGCACGGGAATTTTTGGCGTTTTGCCCTTGACAACTCCGTGCAGTTTTGTATATAGTGCTTACTCTGTAAGTCACTGGGGGATCGTCCAGTGGTAGGACGACAGGCTCTGAACCTGTTTACGGGGGTTCGAATCCTCCTCCCCCAACCAAAGACCGACAACAGTAAGCAGTTCTCAGAAAAGGAAAACTCCAAGCAACATCTTTTTTTTACTGATAACTGCTGACTGATTCCTGATCACATTTCTCCGCATCAAAACGGTCCCATCGTCTAGCGGCCTAGGACGCTGGCCTCTCACGCCGGAGACACGGGTTCGATTCCCGTTGGGACCACCAATTAAACCAGCCCCTATCCAAATGACAAGCATCCGATTATTTTGCTGACTGCAAAAAATGTTTTGGCAAATTGGAATCGAAACATCTCTGATGCGACAGGAAGCCCGGAGGCCATTGCCATAGCAGATGCATATCCAGAGCGGACACCTGAATAGAACGTCTACCCCTATAACCTGAGGAATATCTATTTCAGGTTCTCACCTATTACCGACGCCATTCCATAATATGTGACCAGAAGATGACACATTTACTTCAATCCGGAGTTAGATGGGTTAAGCTACTGCGAAATATCCACGGTAAAACGAGGCTGTGAAAATCAGTGCAACAAATTCACCTTGAATTGATGGTAAAAATACTGTATCCTTGTATCCGGTTACGAGAACATTCCAAACGCAACAAGGAGAACCGGCACCGGTGTCAGATCCATCCGTTTCTATTCCTCCTCCGGTCACAAACGGCCTCACGCTATCCATTATCCCGCTCGGCGGCGTCGGCGAAATAGGGTTGAATATGACCGTGCTTGAATGCGGCGACGACATCATTGTCGTCGACGCAGGCCTCATGTTCCCTGATGAAGAGATGCTCGGAGTGGACATCGTGATTCCTGATTTTTCCTATCTCATTGACAACAAGGACCGCATCCGCGGTGTTGTGCTCACCCACGCTCATGAAGACCATATAGGCGCGCTCCCGTTCCTTCTCCGGGAGCTTAATGTCCCCATTTACGGCACACGACTCACGCTCGGGTTCGTGAGAGAAAAGCTCAAAGAGCACGACCTGGACAGCGAGGCGCAGCTTCTTCCAGTACGGCCCCGGGAAATAGCGGAGCTCGGCTGTTTCAGGGTCGAATTCATCCGCGTGACCCACAGTATAGTGGACGGCGTTGGCCTCGGCATCACCACGCCCGTAGGCCGTGTAGTGCACACCGGTGACTTCAAGATCGACCCCACGCCTGTTGATGGCGAGGTGATGGACTTGCGCACGTTCGCGGAGTACGGTGACAAGGGCACCCTCGTGCTCCTATCGGACAGCACGAATGCGGGGAAGGGGGGCTACACTTTTTCGGAGAAAGAAGTGCGGCGAGGACTAGAGGACATTTTCGGCCGTGCCAGGGGCAGGATCGTCGTCGCGACCTTTGCTTCGAACATCCACCGCGTGCAGCAGATCATAGACGTCGCCGTGATGCACAACAGGAAGGTGATCCTGAACGGCAAAAGCATGATCGCGAACGCCCAGATCGCGCTTGACCTCGGCTACCTCCATATCCCGCCTGACACGTGGCACAAGATCGACGCGCTCAAGACACTACCCGACGACCAGATAGTGATGATTACCACCGGAAGCCAGGGCGAGCCCATGAGCGCACTTTCGCGCATGGCCGCGAATGAGCACAAGCACTTTCAGATCAAGAAGGGCGATACTATCGTGCTTTCATCCAAAATGATTCCCGGGAACGAGCGCGGCATTACGCGTATCATCAACCACCTGTTCAAGCACGGAGCGGAAGTGTTCTACGAAAAAGTTTCAGAAATCCATGTTTCCGGGCACGCGTCCAAAGAAGAGCTCAAGCTCATGCTGAGCCTCATTAAGCCTACATATTTCATTCCCGTGCACGGCGAGTACCGCCACCTCGTGTATCATGCCCAGCTCGCCAGGAAGGTGAACATCCCCGAGGAGAACATCTTCATCCTCGAGAACGGCGAGGTGATGGAGTTCACCAAAAACAGCGTGCAGCGCGCCGGTGTCGTGAACGTCGGCAGGGTGTACATCGACGGCAAGACCGCAGGCTCGACGGTGGATGCGGGCGTGGACACGGTAGTGCTCAGGGACAGGATGAAGCTGGCCCATGACGGTGTGGTGATTGTCATCCTCGGCATCGAAAAGACTTCGGGCAAAGTGGTCACGGGGCCAGACATCGTGTCGCGAGGCTTCGTGTTCGAGGACGCGTCCCAGGAGCTTTTAGCCGAGGTAAAGGACGTGGTCACGGACACTCTGCTGCTCATGATTCCCGAGGCAAAGGGTGATTGGTCCCTTGTGAGCGCCCGGGTGCGAAGCGCTCTCAAGAAGTTCATTAATAAGCGCATGGAGCGCAGGCCTATGATCCTGCCGATCATCATGGAGATTTGACGAAATATCCTTCAAAAAGATAATAAGCTGTCGGTATGCGTGAAGAAATGCGTTGTTTCGCAGAAGGCAGGCAAGCCCTCCAATATTAAGCTATAATCTACATTGAACTTACCGCTCATAATTTCCCGCAGCCGAATGGGCGCATTTCTCCAAAAGTTGCTCTCAATCGAGGTTCTAGATGGTCAATAGCAGGAATAGCAGCTTCCAATACGACAAGCTCGGCAACGATCCGTCGTCTCTCAAGCGATCGCTTTCGAACCGCCTGATTTACTCACTAGGCAAAGACCCGATTACTGCCACGCATCGCGATTGGTTCCATACGACGGCCTACGCTGTGCGCGAGCGGCTGATCGAACGCTGGATGGAGACAATGCGCAGCTACTACCGGTCCGATGCCAAGCGCGTCTACTATCTCTCGATGGAATTCCTCACAGGCCGGCTTCTCACGAACAGCCTTCTCAACATGGGATTTTACAGCGAGTGCCGCAGGGCGCTTGCTGACCTTGAACTGGACATCGACCGGATCAGTGAACTGGAGGCGGATGCGGCGCTCGGCAATGGAGGGCTCGGAAGGCTTGCGGCCTGCTTTCTCGATTCTATGGCCACCCTGCGCCTGCCGGGATACGGGTACGGCATCCGCTATGAGTACGGCATGTTCAACCAGCGTATCGAGAACGGCTACCAGGTAGAGCATCCCGACAACTGGCTTCGGTACGGCAATCCATGGGAGATCCCTCGCGCCGAGATTCTCTTCCCGGTGAAGTTCGGCGGCCGCGTGGTGCAGTTCAGGGACGAGCAGGGCCATGCGCGGTTCCACTGGGTGGACACCGAGGACGTGATGGCCATGGCCTACGATACGCCGGTGCCCGGGTACGATACTACCACGGTGAACAACATGCGCCTCTGGGCCGCGAAGGCGTCACGCGACTTCAATCTTAAGTATTTCAATGAGGGAAACTACATCAAGGCCGTTGAAGACAAGAACGAATCGGAGAATCTCTCGAAGGTGCTCTATCCCGACGACACGACATTGATGGGGCGTGAGCTGCGGCTCAAGCAGCAGTATTTCTTCGTCTGCGCATCACTCCAGGATATCATGCGGCGCTTCATAAAACTTCACCCCTCGCTCGACGCACTCCCAGACCGGGTTGCGATCCAGCTGAATGATACCCATCCCTCGATCGCCATTCCCGAGCTCATGCGCGTTCTGATCGATGTCCATCGCCTGGACTGGGACCGGGCGTGGGATATTACGCGGCGCACCTTTTCCTACACCAACCATACGCTCATGCCTGAGGCGCTCGAGACTTGGCCGGTAAGCCTGTTCGAGGCGATCCTCCCTCGCCATTTGCAGATCATCTACGAGATCAACTTCCGCTTTCTCGAAGACGCGCGGCACCGCTATCCCGGAGATGTGGATCTCCTGCGGCGTATATCGATTGTAGACGAGGCAGGAGGGAGGCGTCTGCGCATGGCCCACCTGGCCATTGTCGGAAGCCATAGGGTCAACGGCGTATCGCAGATCCACACCGACCTCATGAAGAAGACCATTTTCGCTGATTTCGAGCGGCTCTTCCCTGGCAGAATCATCAATATCACGAATGGTATCACACCGCGGCGCTGGCTGCACCAAGCCAATCCTGGCCTGTCCTCGCTTATCACGTCGCGGATAGGCACGGGCTGGCTCAGCAATCTCTCAGAGCTTGAGAAGCTCGTTCCCCTCGCAGAGGAAAGTTCGTTCAGGAATGAGTTCCTTGGTGTGAAGCAGGCAAACAAGGCGCGGCTGGCCGAGATCATCAAGATGCGGCTTAAGCTGACGGTGGACCCGGCGTCGCTTTTCGATGTGCAGATCAAGCGTATCCATGAATACAAACGGCAGCTCTTGAACGTGCTCCATATCGTTACCCGCTATAATCGTATCCGGGCGGGCCGCACTGGGAGCTCGGTGCCGCGCACAGTAATCTTTAGTGGCAAGGCCGCGCCCGGCTATGCCATGGCCAAGCTGATCATCAAGTTGATCCACAGTGTCGGAGACATCGTGAATAATGATCCGTTGGTCGATGGTCTTCTAAAAGTGGTGTTCATCCCCAACTACAGCGTTTCGAACGCGGAGAAGATCATTCCGGCCTGTGATCTGTCAGAACAGATATCAACGGCCGGCACAGAGGCTTCTGGCACGGGTAACATGAAGCTGGCCCTGAATGGAGCGCTCACCATCGGCACGCTTGATGGCGCCAATATTGAGATGAAAGAGGAGGTCGGGGAGGATAATATTTTCATTTTCGGTCTCACGGCCGAGGATATCGCTGCGCTTCGAGCAAAGGGGTACAAGCCCTGGGACATTTATAATACAACCGAGGAACTCCGGCAGGCGCTTGACATGATCGCCGGCGGTTACTTCTCGCCTGACGAACCGCATCGCTTCAAACCGATTTTCGATGCACTTACCGGCTGCGGCGACCATTTCCTGCTGCTCGCGGACTATGTCTCCTATATAGCGTGCCAGGAGAGGGTCGACGCGTTGTACCGCGATCGCGAAGAGTGGAGCAGGCGCGCAATCCTGAACGTGGCCGGTATGGGTTGCTTTTCGAGCGACCGTACAATTCGTGAATACGCCGAGAACGTGTGGAAGGTGACAGCTGTAGAGCCTTGAAACATGAGGAGGAGCCATGAAAGCACTCTACTATGACGAATTCAGAGCTCACAGGGGAATCAAGATCGGCGATCTTCCGGTTCCTGAGATAGCCGATAACGAAGTGCTGGTCCGCATAAAGGCTTTCTCTCTCAACCACCTTGACGTCTGGGTCATGGGCGGCAAATACCCGGCCCAGGTCCCTCTGCCTCATATCTTTGGTTCCGATGCATCGGGTGTTGTCGAAAAAGCTGGGAAGAGCGTCCAGCATATTAAGGCCGGGGACTTAGTGATTGTCTTTCCCGGACTTTCCTGCGGGCACTGTGAGCGATGCATGAGCGGGCACGACAATGAGTGCAAGGAGTTTTCCATCATCGGGATCAAGAATAACGGCGTGTCAGCAGAATATGTGAAGGTTCCTGCATCGAATATCTTCAAAAAACCAGAAGGCCTTTCGTTCGAAGAAGCGGCGGGCATCGGAGTGACCTACACGACCTCTTGGAACGCCCTTGTTCTGCGCGCGGGCATCAGGCAGGGTGATACGGTTCTTATCCACGCCGCTGGAAGCGGTGTGGGCACAGCCCTCATCCAGGTGGCAAAGCTGTATAATGCCACAGTCATCACTACTGTGGGTGATGACTGGAAGGTTCCAAAGGCGAAAGAGCTTGGTGCGGACTTTGTAATCAATCATCGAAAGGAAGACTTTGCCGAGGCGGTGAAGCGGATAACGGAGGACGAACTGGCGGATATCGCCGTAGACCACGTGGGCATAGCCACGTTCAACAAGTCTTTATCATGCCTCAAGAAGGGTGGCAGGATGGTGACCTTTGGCGCCACGAGTGGGGATGAAGTTCCGCTAAGTCTCCGCTATATATTTGGCAAAAACATTACGATACATGGGGTTTACGTTGGGCCGAAAGCCGCGGTCCACGAATATCTCAGGCTCTTCCCGCATCGGCTCAAGACCGTTGTCGATTCCGTGTTTGAGTTTGCCGACGCTCAAAAGGCATATGAAAAGCTCCTGAGTAGGCAGTTCTTCGGGAAAATTGTCGTGAAGATTTAGAGGCTTGGGCAAACACTCTAGACAGCCTGCTTCCGGTTTATATCCCAACAGAACGCAACACTGCTACTATGCCCGTTCAAAACATCTTGAAATCCTGAGTGCTTTGTGAAATAATGTGTTCACGATATTTCCGAATTCTTTTTTCTCGCGGTCTGAGGGGCAACCATGTTCCTGACAATCCTGCTCATCATCCATGTCATGGGTGTCATCATCTGGACTGGCGGGGTGGCTTTCATGACCACGGTGATCTTCCCCTTGATGTATCAGACCGAAGGATCCCTCGAGAAAGCACTCCTGTTCCAGCGTGTCGAACATCGGTTTGCCAGTATGGTGAGATGGCTTATAGCGATCGTCGGCATAACGGGTTTCTGGTTATTGTATGCGAAATATGGCTTTGGGATCTTGGCACAAAAGCATGGCTTCGGCGTCCTAATCATGATTTTTGCGTGGGCGATCTATACGGTAATCCTTCTTTCCGAGCGCAAGATTTTTGGCAAGATCTTTGCCGACCCCGAAAAAATCGACATGAACAATGCGCTCAGGATTATCAACAGGATGCACTGGGCACTGTTGGTCATCAGCTTTTCTGCCGTGGCCGGAGGCGTGTGGTTCGGACATAACCGATAATGCGGAATGCGGATCTCGGATTGGGGAAAAATCTCAAGAAATGGATTGGGGATTTTAAATGATGTTTGAGGCAATAATCCTCGGCATCATACAGGGACTAACGGAGTTCCTGCCCGTATACGACCCGCTCGTTCAAGCCTTTTACCGGCAAGAGGAATGGAAGTTCTGATATGGCGGTTTCAGCAGAAAAACATAAGCACTGGAACGAGGTGATAGGCTTGCTCCTGTTCGCCATCGGACTCCTGATTTTGCTCGGCCTTGTTTCGTACAATGCAGCCGACCCATGTTTCAGTGTCTCGGGCTCCGGTGGTGAAACAAAAAACTACATTGGAATCATTGGGGCCTATCTTTCCGATGCGCTCCTGCGCCTCTTCGGTCTGTCCGCCTACTTCATTCCGATCTTCCTCTTTGGATACGCTGTGTTCCTTGCGCTCGGCAGGCAGGCCGTCCATCCTCACCTCAAGAAGATCGGCGGCATCGTTCTCTTCATTTCGGCCTCGGCGTTCTTCGGGCTCCAGGGCAGTACGGTTCGGCTCTTTGGCGAAGATGTCCCCTCGGGCGGCATGCTCGGTGGTTTCATTTCCTATCTTCTCCTAAAAGGATTCTACGCCACGGGTGCCTACATCATCACGTTCACTTCAATAGTAATCGCCCTCATGCTGCTTACGCCGTTCTCGCCACTTAAGGCATTTGCCTGGCTCCGCGGCCTTTCTGGCAGCATGATGGAGAAGCTGGACCTTCTCATTACCATCTACCAGGGTCGCAAGGAAAAGGCCAGAGAGGCGAAGCAGAGGCCGGTACTGCCAAAAGAGCCTCCGAAGATCATTGAGACGCAAAAGCAGCAGTCTTCGGTGCAGCGGGAGCCTAAGCCTGCTAAACCGGTACAGGCAACCTTCGAGTTCATGGAAAGCAAAGAAGCCAAGAGTGCGTACAAGCTTCCGTCACCGGAGCTGCTTGATCCGATTCCCCCGGCAGTGAAAAAGGTTTCGAAAGAAGACATGCTGGCACAGTCCGAGCTTCTGGTGCGCAAGCTCCTTGACTTTGACATCCAAGGCCGCGTGACACAGGTCTATCCGGGGCCTGTGGTGACCATGTTCGAGTTCGAGCCCGCTCCCGGGGTGAAGGTCAGCAGGATTGTGAATCTCGCCGACGACCTGGCCCTGGCCATGAAATCGTCCTCTGTGCGCATCGTGTCACCACTCCCGGGAAAGGGCGCTGTAGGCATCGAGGTGCCCAATAATACCCGGGAGACGGTTTATTTCCGCAATATTCTCGAGTCACCTGATTATCAAGCGAGCAAGTCGAAGCTCAAGGTACCTTTGGGTAAGGACATTTTCGGCGCGTCGGTGGTATCGAGTATCGACAAGATGCCCCATCTCCTGATTGCCGGCGCAACGGGATCTGGAAAAAGCGTAGCCATCAACACCATCATCCTCGCCCTCCTGTACGGTGCCCGGCCGAACGAGGTAAAGCTCGTGCTGGTTGATCCGAAAATGCTCGAGCTCTCCCTCTATAACGACATCCCTCACCTGCTCTCACCAGTTGTTACCCAGCCCAAGCGCGCAGCCGAAACGCTCCGTGCGCTCGTCGCAGAGATGGAGCGCCGATATCGGGAGCTCGCACAGAAAGGGTCCAAGAACATCGATTCATACAATAAGTCGGTGTCTGAGGCAGAGCGACTTCCGTACATTGTGGTGATAATAGATGAGCTCGCGGACCTCATGATGACAGTCCAGCGCGAGGTCGAGGACGCTATCATGCGTCTAGCCCAGATGGCGCGTGCCGCGGGCATCCACCTCATTGTTGCTACACAACGCCCCAGTGTTGACGTGATCACCGGACTTATCAAGGCCAATCTTCCGGCGCGGATCTCCTTTCAGGTTTCATCCAAGACCGATTCACGCACCATCCTGGACGCCAATGGCGCCGAGAACCTGCTTGGCATGGGTGACATGCTCTTCCTGCCGCCCGGCACTTCCCATCTTATCCGCGTGCACGGATGCTTCGTGTCCGAGGCCGAGATCAAGCGCGTGGTGGAGTTCGTGAAGAATCAGGCAAAACCCAACTACGAACTTTTGGCCCAGAGGGTGAAGGAAGTAGCTGAGGCCGCGGAAACTTCAAGCGAGAACAGCGAGCGCGACGAGCTTTACGACCGCGCTGTGGAATTGGTCCAAATGAACGGCCAGGCATCGACGTCGTTCCTCCAGCGAAGGCTGCGCGTTGGCTACAACCGTGCGGCGCGGATGATCGAGATGATGGAGGAGGACGGCATTGTAGCGCCTGCTGATGGCGCTAAACCCAGGGAAGTGCTGGTGCGCAAGAACATGGACGGCACCGTGAGGAGTTTGGATGAATAACAACATATGGACCAGAATGTTTACTGTGGGGTGTTTTATTCTTTGTGCATCGACTGCGGCGACGTCCGCAGAGACATTAGATGAGGCGATTGCGTCCGTCGAAAACCATTACCGGCAGTTGCATGACCTCACGGCAAAGGTGACGCAGAACAACCTGCTGAAGTCCATCGGCAAGACGCAGAAGTTCGAGGGCACGCTCTGGATCAATAAACCGGGTAAACTCAGGCTTGAGTATACGAACGGTCAGCTCATCCTTATCGATGGCAAAGTGGCCCTACTCTATTCGAAGAAAAGCGAGCAGGTGATCAAAAAAGCTTTCACGGATTTTGAACAGATGAACATTCCCGTTGCATTCCTCCTCGGCGCCGCACATATTCGGGATGACTTCGAGGTATTTCAGCCTGATGCGAAAACTCTACACCTTCTTGAATTGAGGCCGAAGAAGGAGGGTGCGGCTATGAAGAAGCTCAGGATCCAAATCGAAGAGGCTGGACGCATCATCGGGCTAAGCATATTCGACAAATCGGGCAATGTCACGGAGATAGATTTTTCGGACATAAGGGAAGACACGGGTTTCGACAGCAAGCTGTTCACCTTCAAGGCCCCCAAGGGCACGGAGATTATAGAACAGTAAGATGCAAGATCCCATATCCCGAAGACTACGGTTCAAGATCTGCCCTTGGGTGTTGCGGATTAGCCATCGAGCATCATATTTACAGCGAGGAGGAATGCATGGCAGCAGAAAACTCATTTGACGTTGTTTCGAAGATTGATATGGCCGAGGTGACGAACGCGGTGAGCCAGGCCCTGAAAGAGATCAGCCAGCGGTTCGATTTCAAAGGAAGCAAATCCAATATCACGCAGGAGAAGGACGCGCTCGTGATTGTTTCCGATGACGAGTACAAGCTCAAGAGCGTGGTCGATATTCTCCAGACCAAGCTCGTGAAACGTGGGGTGCCGATCAAAAACTTGTCATTCGGCAAGGTGGAGCCCGCCCAGGGTGGCACCGTGCGGCAGCGTGCGACGCTCCAGCAGGGGATACCGACAGACAAGGCCAAAGAGATCGTGAAGGCAATCAAGGATTCCAAGATCAAGGTCCAGGCGTCAATTCAGGCCGACCAGGTCAGAGTATCCGGTAAGAACCGAGATGATCTCCAGTCCGTAATCCAGCTCTTGAAGGGAAAAGAGTTCGGCCTGGATCTCCAGTTTACGAATTACCGGAATACATGATTACTATGCCTGTATTCCGGTTCTCTTGAGCGGAAGCTCCGCTCTATCTAGCTGATTATTAACCTTGCTTTTTTCATTCAAACTGCTATGATTTGTCGAAGAAATGCTTAATAGGGAGAGTGCATGAGCCTTGTCGGCAGGCTGGAAGACCTTGCGTTGCCCGATATCTTCCAGATCATCAGTCTGAGTAAAAAGACCGGCACCCTTATCGTGCGAAGCCGCAAGGGGACGGGGATGGTCGTATTCAAGGGCGGACAGGTAATTCAGGCCGCGAGCGATAGCATCCGCGATTCTCTCGGCAATATCCTCGTCTCGCAGGGCATGGTGACCGAGACTGCGCTGTCCCGGGCGTTGGCGCTTCAAAATGGGGAGTCCGAGAAACCCCTCGGTATGATTCTCGTGGAGATGGGCGCCGTCCCTGCACAAACGCTCGAAACCGTCGTGCGCAAACAAATCGAGGAGATCATCTACGATCTGCTCGCGTGGGAAGAGGGTTTTTTCAATTTTGAGCTCGGCGAGATAATTCCAAAGGATAAGATCGAGATAGACACTCAGGAGTTTCTGCTCAAGTCCGGCATCAGTGCCGAATATCTCCTCATGGAGGGAACGCGGATCCTCGATGAGAAGCGGAAGGGCATGCACAAGGCCGCTGCCCCTCCGCCAAAAACGTCGGTCGCTCATCATGTCAGCTACGCACCAGCCAAAGAAGAGTTCCGCACCCGCATAGAAACTGAAACTCCTCGGCGAGAGATCGTCGCGCTCAAGTCCATGTTCGATGAGCTTCGGTTCCCGACGGCAACGTCAGAGGTGACGCTCCTCATCTTGCGGTACGCAAGCGAGGTCGTCAATCGAGCTATCCTGTTCATGGTGAAGAAGGACGAGGTGCGCGGTCTCGGTCAGTTTGGGATAGAGCTCAAAAACGTCTCTGCGGACCAGGTCGTCCGCAATATAAAAATCCCTCTGAAGCAACCATCCCTGTTCCTAACAGTAATCGAAAACCGCCGCAGTTATCTCGGCCCCCTCGAATCGAATGAGAGCAACAACTACCTCGTCAACCAGCTCGGCGGGGTCATGCCTGAGATGGTGTTGGCAATACCGTTGATCGTGGATGGAAAGGTAGCGCTGATCGTATACGGAGACAACCTGCCCGACCAGAAGCCGATCAAAGGCACCGATGCACTTGAGATATTCATGAACCAGGCAGGGATGGCCTTGGAAAAGGCCTTGCTGGAAAAGAAGCTTGCCGAGCTTCAGAAGGAGAAAAAGTGAAGAACGTCCTTATCGTCGACGATCCGGGGCGATACGTTCGATGATGCAGCTCCCCTTCGAGGCGACGGAAAGGTTCTTTGCGGTAGTGGCCGGGAATGACTTCGCGGCCCTAAAAACTCTTTCCGCTCGTCGTTTCAAATTCATCATTACTGACATCAACAGCCTGAAGCTAATCAGCTTCGTAAATCCGGTTCGTCACATTCGATGCGGGCCGTCGCCGAATGAGTCGCGATAAGAGACGAGGCTGTTTCCTTTCTCCTCCGAGGAGCGTCCAAGCCAACGTAGACAAGCTCAGCCGGAGGCCGCTGCTCTCAATAGATACTCCACAAGTTTGAAAATTGGAAGACCTCCCTGTCAAATTTTGCCTGTTAAGATTCCATCAGTGGAGTGTTTTCCAACACTAGGGATGACAATTGCCATACCTAATATATTGATTTATTGAACTATTTTATCATTTGTTTCTGGTATAAATATTGCTTTGAAGATTCAAGATGGATTTAAAGGCGGAATAAAATCAAATAATGGCACGTAAGGGAGTATTGAAGACGATCCTGATCGTGGATTATGAGCTGAGTCTATAGAGACAACATGTCTGATGAACTTCCAATCCACGTCGTCGATGCTCTCGAGATGTTCATGAATCATGCAGGGATGGCCTTGGAAAAGGCCTTGCCGAGCTTCTGAAGGAGAGAAAATGAAGAACGTCCTTATCGTCGAGGATTCCAAGGCCATACGTTCGATGATGCGGGTCTCCTTCGAGGAGACGGGAAGGTTCTTTGCGGTAGAGGCCGGGAATGGCTTCGAGGCCCTAAAAACGCTTCCCACGCGTCCTTTCGACCTGATCATCACCGACATCAACATGCCCGACATCAATGGCCTGGAACTGATCAGCTTCGTCAAGTCCAATGCTGCGTATAAGGAAATTCCCCTTATCATCGTGAGCACCGAAAAGAGCGAGGAAGATAAAAAACGAGGGATGGCGCTGGGAGCTTCCGGGTATATCGTTAAACCGTTTAAGAAGGAAGAGCTCATGGAGATGGTGAACAAAGTGCTGGAAGGGAAGTAGGCTACAGGCACTGCCTGCCGGATGAGACGTTCAAGGTTGGAAATGATGATTCAAAGTTTTCAAGTTGCACATTCAATTTTTCAACGGAGCACAGCGACGATTGAAAACAGACCGATCTATAAAAGATTTTCTTGCTGAGGCGGAGGACATCCTCGAAACGGCCAACCAGACGATGCTCTCTCTTGAGGCAGAGCAGGCTGCGGGGCGGTCGGCGCCGGAGTTGGTGAACGCTCTCTTCCGCGCTATCCATTCCTTCAAGGGCCTCGCCGGAATGTTTGGTCTCAAGGTCCCTTCCGATCTCTCACATAAGCTGGAGTTTCTCCTCGACGAGATACGGCTTGGGAAGACAGCGCTCAGCCGGGACGCCCTCGACGTACTGTTAGAAACCATTGCCCTGCTCGGACGGCATGTACAGCAAGCAAGTACGAATGAGCAGCCCGAAGACATCACTGCCGCGTTGGACCGCATCGAAGGGGTCCTCAAGGCCAAGCCTTCCACAGCCGCCGACCGGTCTCTCCTGGATCAGATCGAAATTGACCGCGGTCTTCTCCAGGTCCTGACCGAATATGAAGAATACCGCCTCAAGGAAAATATCAGAGAGCACAAAAATCTTTTCACGTTGAAGGCGACTTTTGAGCTTGCCGATTTCGAAAAGGGCATTAAGTACCTCAACGAGGTGCTCAAAAAGAACGCCGAGATTATCTGTACCCTGCCTACTGCCGCCAGCGCGGCCGGAGGCGGCATCGGATTTACCATCGTGGCCGGCACTGTCATGGGACGAGCTGAACTGATGTCGGCGGTCAATATGCCGAATGTGTCATTCGACGCAGTGCCGTACGTTGAGGGGCGGAAGACGGAGGAACAGCGGTCAGAGTCGGGTGTGCTCAAGTCGGTGAGCAATACCGTCCGTGTTGATATCTACAAGCTCGACAGCCTTATGAACTTGGTCGGGGATCTGCACCTTACCAAGAACATTATCGGTCGCATTGCGCGGGAATTGAGGTCGATGCAGGGATTTGCAGGACTTTCCGTGGACCTGCACAAGTCTCAGCGTAGCCTGGAGAGGAGGTTGAACGACCTGCAGGAGGGCATCCTTGAGGTTAGGATGGTGCCGATCGGCCAGATCTTCACGCGTCTGACGCAGATGGTCAGGAAGTATGCAAAAGACGCGGGAAAGGAGATTGACCTCCAACTCTCCGGAGAAGAGACCAAACTCGACAAGCTCATGATCGAGGACCTTGCTGATCCTCTGATGCACCTCATCAGGAACGCCATCGACCACGGCATCGAGATCCCCGAGATGCGGAAAACGCAGGGGAAACCTGAGCACGGCGTGGTGAAGCTCACGGCGTTCCCCAAAGGTAACCACGTAGTGATCACCGTCGAAGACGATGGAGCGGGGATAGAACCTCAGAAGATCCTGGCCAAGGCAGTGGAGAAAGGGGTGCTCGCTGCG
>DATJZV010000148.1:0-2231 GCA_035498715.1 Nitrospirota bacterium | reverse complement strand
CGACGAATTCCGGCTCTGACGCTACAGGAGAGGCAATCTCTTCGTCCGACACCACTACCGTGCAATTGGCAGTGCCGCCCCTCACCTCGACGCCGTACGACGGCAGGTACGTCACGTACTTGCCTTCCAGCATCGCTGCGTTGGCCACGGTGTAGCCCATCGAGAGCACGCCCTGGCCGCCGAAACCCGAGAATATCGTCCGTATCAGCATTTCTTGGTCTCTTTGATCAGGCCGAGAGGAAAAATCTTTGTCATGACATCATCCACCCACCTGCACGCATCAAGAGGATTCATTTTCCAGTTCGTGGGGCAGGGTGAAAGAATCTCCACCAGTGAAAAACCCGTCTTCTGCTGCTGATGCCGAAAAGCCTTCGCTATGGCCTTCTTAGTCTTGATAATCGCCGCAGGCTTGTTCACAGCCACCCGCTCCAGATACGACGTACCGTCAAGCGTCGCGTAAACTTCGCAAATTTTTACAGGGTGGCCTTGGGTGAGGGAGTCCCTGCCCGCAGGCGACGTGGTGGTTACCTGTTCCAGCATCGTTGTCGGCGCCATCTGCCCGCCCGTCATGCCGTAGACACCGTTATTGACGAAGATTATCGTAATAGGCTCCCCGCGGTTGGCAGCGTGAAACCCTTCCGCAGTGCCTATTGCTGCGAGGTCCCCGTCTCCCTGGTAAGAGAAGACAAGGTTTTCAGGAAGCACGCGCTTGATGCCTGTTGCTACTGCTGCACCACGTCCGTGAGCCGATTCGATCGTATCGATGTCGAAATAGTTATAGACGAGCATACCGCATCCTGCGGGTGCAACACAGATGGCTTTGTCCCGAAGCTCCATTTCATCCACCACTTCTGCGATGAGACGAGTAATCACTCCATGACCGCAACCGGGACAATAGTGAAAATGCGCCTCTTTCATCGATTTGGGTCGGGAGTACACGATCTTCATCGTCTCTTACTCCGTTGCGACTGGTAGTAATGGCGCGCAACAATGCGGGAAAGCTCGACAGGTGTGGGTATCACGCCTCCCGGCCTGCCATAGAAATGGACATGTCCCTTGCCCTCCAGGGCGAGTTTCACGTCTTCAATCATCTGGCCCGTGCTCATTTCAAACACAAAGAAGTCGGCGAGCTCCTTCGCTGCCTCCTGGATGATCTTCCTGGGGAAAGGCCAGAGGGTAATCGGGCGGATCAATCCTACCTTCAGACCTTCCTGTCTGAGTCTCTTGATAGCACCTTTTGCGATCCGTGCGGCAATGCCGTAGGCAAGCAGGGCCATGTCAGCATCGTCGAGCATAAACGTCTCGTAACGCGCTTCATTCTGCTCCATGAGCTGATATTTTCTGAAAAGCTTCCAGTTATGTTCTTCCTCTTCCTTCGTATCGAAAAGGAGGGAGCGGATCATCCTCGACGGGCGCCCGCTGGCTCCTGTCAACACATAGTCCTTGGGATATTCCTTCTTCGGCGGAGGAGCGGTGAAGGTCACAGGCTCCATCATCTGGCCGAGCATGCCGTCACCAAGCACGACCACGGGGTTTCTATACATGTCGGCAAGGTCGAAGGCCACATAGACGAGATCCACAGCCTCCTGCACGGATGAGGGCGCAAGAACGATCGTGCGGTAGTCTCCGTGGCCGCCGCCGCGCGTGGCCTGCAGATAATCAGACTGGGCCGGAGAAATATTGCCCATGCCCGGCCCGCCGCGCATCATGTTCACGATGACCGCAGGAAGCTCGTCTGCAGCGAGGTAGGAGACGCCCTCCTGTTTCAGGCTGATGCCGGGGCCGCTGGATGAGGTCATGGCGCGCGCACCCGCAGCCGCAGCACCCAGCACCATGTTGATCGCTGCGATCTCGCTCTCCGACTGGATGAAGACACCGCCCGGAACTTCGGCAATGCGCCTGGCCATGTACTCGGTAAGCTCATTCTGCGGCGTGATGGGATACCCGAAGTAGCAGGTGCAGCCCGCAAGCACTGCAGCTTCCCCTACGGCGGTATTACCGCTCATCAGTCTTTTCAAGTTGATACACCTCTATTGCTACTTCGGGGCACATCACCGCGCACACCGCGCAGCCCGTGCAGCCTTTGTTTGCTTCAAAATCCGCAACGAAGTATCCCTTCAGGTTGAGCCTGCTCGAGAGCGTTATCGCGTGGCTGGGGCAGTGTTCCATGCACCAGGAACAGCCCTTACAGCGCTCGGCGTCGATACGGATGGATCCCTTCATGAATGCGC
>DATJZV010000147.1:0-15651 GCA_035498715.1 Nitrospirota bacterium | reverse complement strand
GAACATCTCGAAGCCTTCTTTTTTATACTCGATAAGCGGGTCCTTCTGTCCATAGCCGCGCAAGCCGATGCCTTCCTTGAGGTGGTCCATGGCAAGGAGGTGGTCTTTCCACTGATGGTCCACAGCCTGGAGCATGAATACCTTCTCGAGGTGGCGCATCAGTTCGGATCCTATCTGCTGTTCCTTATCATCGTAGCTCTGCTTAAGCGCTTGCCAGAGCTTCTCACCAAGCTCTTCCCGAGAAAGGGACTGCGGGTCGATTCCGGCCATGCGGTATGAAAACTTGGCCGCGAGCGTGTCTTTGAGCCCTGTGACATCCCAGCTCTCGGGGTACGCATTCTCGGGGCAGTAGAATGCGATTATGCCGTCAAGCATGTCCTCGGCCAAGCCCAGCACTTCTTCCTTGAGGTCCATGCCCGCGAGGATCTGGCGGCGCTGCTCATAAATCACCTTGCGTTGCTGGTTCATAACGTCGTCGTATTCGAGGATGTGTTTGCGCATTTCGAAATTGTGCGCCTCAACCTTCTTCTGGGCGTTCTCGATGGCGCGCGAGACCATGCGGTGCTCGATCGGCACGTCTTCTTCCATGCCGAGCTTGCCCATAAGACCAGCGATGCGGTCGGAGCCGAAAATCCTGAGGAGATCGTCTTCAAGCGAAAGGTAGAACCGCGACGAACCAGGGTCTCCCTGCCTGCCCGAACGTCCGCGGAGCTGGTTGTCGATCCGGCGCGCCTCGTGCCGTTCAGTGCCGAGGATATGGAGACCGCCCGCGGCGATGACCTTCTCCTTTTCCACCGCGCACTGCGCCTTGAACTCCGCGAGCGTTTTTTCCCACTCTTCTTTGGTATATTCCTTGCCCTTGAGCGCTTGGCGCGTGAGTCCCTCAGGGTTGCCCCCGAGGACGATATCTGTGCCGCGACCCGCCATGTTCGTAGCGATCGTGACACCGCCGTACCGACCCGCTTGGGCAACGATCTCCGCCTCCATCTCGTGGTACTTTGCGTTCAGCACTGTGTGCTTGATGCCCTTCTTCTTGAGAAGGGATGAAAGGACCTCTGACTTCACAATGGAGATCGTACCCACGAGCACGGGCTGACCGTTCTTATGCCGTTCTTCGATCTCCTTGAGGGCCAAATTAAATTTCCCCTGTTCTGTCTTATAGATGAAGTCGGCGTTGTCCGTGCGGATCATGGGCCGGTGTGTGGGAATGACGACGACGTCGAGGTTGTAGATCTTTGCGAACTCCGCTGCCTCGGTATCGGCCGTGCCGGTCATGCCCGCAAGCTTGCCGTAGAGCCGGAAATAGTTCTGGAAGGTGATGGACGCCAGCGTCTGGTTTTCGTTCTCGATCTTCACACCTTCCTTGGCCTCGATGGCCTGGTGCAGGCCGTCGCTCCAGCGCCTGCCCGGCATGAGCCTGCCCGTGAACTCGTCCACGATCATAACCTGATCGTCCTTGACCACATAGTCCACGTCGCGGTGGAACAGCGCGTGGGCCTTGAGTGCCTGGTGCACATGATGCACGAGGTCCACATTGGAGGGATCGTACAGGTTTCCCGCCCCGAGCAGGCGCTCGACCTTGATATTTCCTTCTTCGGTGAGGGCCGCAGTCTTGGTTTTTTCTTCTATTGTATAATCCGTGTCCTTTTGCAGGCTCGGGATGATCCGGTTGATTTTGTAATACTTGTCGGTAGACTCTTCTGTGGGACCCGAAATGATGAGCGGTGTCCTGGCTTCGTCGATAAGGATAGAATCTACCTCATCAACGATGGCATAGCTAAGTTCGCGCTGCACGTAGTCCGCGAGGTCGAACTTCATGTTGTCTCGCAGGTAATCGAAACCAAACTCATTGTTCGTGCCGTAGGTTACGTCCGCGCCATACGCTGCCTGCCGCTGCTCGTCCGTGAGGCCGTGGACAATCACACCGACGGTGAGACCGAGGAAGTTGTAGATGGGGCTCATCCACTGCGCATCGCGTCGTGCAAGATAGTCGTTCACCGTGACCACGTGCACGCCCTTGCCAGTGAGGCTGTTCAGATACACCGGCAGCGTGGCAACAAGGGTCTTACCTTCGCCTGTCTTCATCTCGGCGATCTTGCCTTCATGAAGCACGATGCCACCGATGAGCTGCACGTCGAAGTGCCTCATTCCGAGCACCCGTTTCGACGTCTCGCGGACAACGGCGAAGGCATCAGGAAGGATGTCGTCGAGCGTCTCCCCTCCCTCAAGCCGCTTCTTGAGCTCGGATGTCTTGGCCCGTAATTGCTCATCGGCGAGACCGGATATCACTGTTTCAAACGCATTTATCTTGTCCACGAGGGACTGAATGCGTTTCAGTTCCCGGTCATTTTTGGTTCCGATTATTTTTTTGAGAATTGTTCCAATCATCTGTCTTTTCTCCGGTCGTTCTTGGAATATCGTTCATCTTAATCATTCTCAGCTTGAAATTCAAGGGGAAAGATATCAACGGACAGGAAACCTGCTCGGTGTCCGATGGCAGGTTTCAGTCAATGAACGGCCTCGGAGGAGGGTGATGCGACTCCGGGACAGTGAAACTCCTTTATTTGTGTAAATTCTACCCCGGAGGCCACGGAGCGCAGAAAGAAGCCGTTCGATATTATAGCATTTCTCTAAAACCTTCACCGTTATTACCGAAGCACGTAGTCGCTTAATTTAAGTTTCATTCTTCACTTCCTTGCGTGCGGCTTACTTTCCGAAGTAGTTGATCGGACTCATCAACTAGCGGCGTCAAGCAAACATAACTACTTTTTTATGATATATACTGTTTAAGATATTATTTATTACTTGACAAAAAAACACAGAACGTGATAAAAAAGTTATTATGAAAACTACTATCACTGACAAATCACTATTCGAAATGCAAGCCGAGATCTGTAAGACCCTCACAAACCCAAAGAGAATCGAGATCCTGAACACCCTAAAAAATGAAGAAAAAACGGTAACCGAACTGGTGAAGGCCCTCGGAGCATCCAAGGCGAATGTGTCCCAACATCTCGCGGTGATGAGACACAAAGGCATTCTGACGACGAGACGGGTCGGAGTAAACATCTACTACAGGGTCTCGAATCCGAAGGTCATAGAGGCGTGTGCCTTAATGAAAGAAGTTCTGTTCGAGCAGCATGCTGCCAGAAAAAAAACCCTAACAGGAACATGAAATTTAGCGTTATTAATTTGACACCCCTCTTTTTTTAATTAACAGCTAAATTAAAAGAAATGGGTCAGCGGCAGTCATGCAAGAACGACGGTTCCTACATAAATATCATGCTCTGCTGAGATGCTAATCGCTGACATCCGGTCAGGTACCAAACAAAAACCCCGAAGATGGGGGCACCTCGGGGGTCTTTTATTATTGGTTAAACGCCTTTAACCGTGCGCGAAGCCGCGCAGGTGTAATCTTGCTAGGAAGACTTCATTACATTTGACGCCTGGGGACCTTTTTCTCCCTGCGTGATATCAAACTCGACAAGCTGCCCCTCAGCGAGCGTCTTGTATCCCTCTCCCTGGATCGCTGAATAGTGTACGAATACATCCCTTCCGCCTCCATCCGGCTCGATAAATCCGTACCCCTTAGATTCGTTGAACCACTTCACTTTCCCGGTAGTCATAATGCTTACTCCCTCCTTGCTTGTTTCCGCTGTCGGCGGGTGCTTTTTTTTGGATTGTGCACCTCATGGCGGAACACGGTTTTAGTTCAAAGGGAAAGAGCCTCTATCATATCCCCCACGCTCTTTTTCCCGACCAATTATGTTTGGATGTATAGGACGTAATGTATGTAATAACGGATGAGAAGCCATAGGCAAGGTTTGATCAGGGCAGAACCCGCGCAGTCAATACCTCTTAGTTCAAGTATTTTACGGGATTCACCGGCAGACCATTTACCCGCACTTCATAGTGAAGATGGGGCCCCGTGCTTGATCCTGTATCTCCTACGTAGGAGATAACATCACCGCGCTTTACCCGCTGGCCGGCCTTGACATTGAGCCGCGAATTATGCCCGAAAACCGTCTTGAGCCCGTAGCCGTGGCTGATCTCTACCATATTGCCGTATCCCGTGCTGAAACCTGCCTTGATGACAACACCATCAGCTGGTGCTACCACGGGTGTTCCAGTCTGGGCGGCTATATCCATACCTTCATGAAATTTCAGAATACCGCTGAACGGCGAGGTTCTGTTACCGAATGGTGAAGTGACCCATCCCCTGACAGGCCATACCGAAGGGGTCGAAGCATAGAGAGAACGCTTGTCTTCGAAATATTCTATCAGCATCTGGAGGCTAGCTTCCTGTTTTGATGCCGCACCCTTGAGTTGCGTCAGCTCCTGATGCATCTCTTTAAGCGCTTCATCCTGCCTTTTCTCTCCCATGCTGGTCAAGTTCTGCAGACCAAGCTCATCGGGTCCACCTATGCCGAGCACCTGCTGGGCCTTGTCCCGGGGTCCCAAGCTCACGACGCGACGGAGCTTGGTATCAAGATCTCGGAGGAGAAACATTTGGCGCTTGTAATCTAGGATATTGAGCGCGAAGTTCTGGACTTGTGCTTTTTGCTGCATCAACTCCTCACGCATCGATTGGAGTTCCCATACCTTGTCTTTCACATCATTGTATTCGTAAATGAGATAAAAAGAAAGAAGGACGACTGCTGCCAAAGAGAGGAGCGCTGACTTTATGACGGACTTTGATATGATTAATGTTCTTACCTTGGCGTTCGGCCCGGGCAGAAACATGAAGGTAAAGTATTCTTTTTTCTTGATATTTCGTGACTTCCTTGCCTTCATCATACCTCCGAAAAAAAAGGCGCAAACAACCGCTTAAAAATTAACACAAAGCACGCTGTAATGTCAAGAGCTTATTGATTTTTTTAATAAAAATTCAATTTATTATACAACATGTTGTGTTTTCATTCACGAATCAATCTATATATAGACAATAAAAAAGGCAGGTATTAACACTTTTTAGGAAGTTGAGGTGGGTGAAGCGGGCATCCACAGCAGAGAGGCTTACTTTTTATGCAATGTTCTTTGCTGACCTTGACGATCAGGGCATGGAATTCATTATAGAGTTTTGCATCTTTCGGCAGGTTTTCCATGAACAGGCTCTGCACTTCGTTGTAGTCTGCATTATTCGAAATCAAGCCATGTCTGACCAGGATCCTTTTGGTATAAGCATCCACCACAAAAAACGGCTTTCCCCCTGCATAGAGCAGAATCGAGTCGGCCGTCTCGGGGCCGATGCCATTAACACCGAGCAGGTTCGCACGCAGCTCCATAGCGTCATCGGCAAACATCCTTTTCAGGCTTCCGCGGTAATGATCCCGGATCAGGACGATAAGATTCTTTAGCCGTCGTGTTTTGATATTGAAATAACCGCTCGGCCGTATAAGTGAAGCAAGTCTTTTTGACGGCATACTGTTCAGCCGAGAAAGGTTCAGCACATGCTCACGCTGGAGGTTTGCGATGGTCTTTTCAACATTGCCCCACGCAGTGTTCTGGGTGAGAACCGCACCCACAATCACCTCAAAGGGCGTGTCGCCGGGCCACCAGTGTTGGGGACCATAGGCTTTATAGAGCACTTCGTATATAGCTTTCAGCTCTTTACGAACTCTTTTATCTGGCATCTGGCTTCTTGTGTCTGACGTCTGCCCTACGTTTTCACGGTTTCCCGAATCCAATCAAGGTACTCCCGCGAACCCGCTATGATCGGGAGTGCGATGATTTCGGGCACGGTATACGAATGGAGCTCCTTAACCCGAATGATGAGCTTCTCGATGCACTGCATCCTGCCCTTACAGACAAGAAGGACCTCGTGCGTATCCTGCGTCCTCCCCTCCCAGAAGAACAGGGAGCGCACTTCGGGCACGATATTCACGCAGGCAACAAGATGCTCGTTTACGAGAGCGGTCGCGATCTTCACCGCCTCATCGCCTGAGCTCGCCGTGATAAGTACGATAATCTCATCCTTTGTCATGGCCTCCCTCCTAAAACTTCATCGCCCCCAACCCCTTGAGGTCTAGCAGCGCCATGTACTGCGTCTCTCCCGGTTTGTTAATATACACGATGCTGAGACCCCAGCACTGGGAAGCGTAATGGAGCCTATACTCCTTTTGTGTGGTCTCCTTAAGCACCATATCACGCCAGATCTGTGCATTGATATCCCATTTCCAGGCCTTGAAGTCTATTCCGCCGATTAAGAATTCAGTTGTAGGATTCGTCACTGATGCATGTAGATACTGGTGCGTTATGTTAAATTTCACGGTGTCGGTATTCACATTGGCGCTCTCTGATGAAGAGATGAAGGTATGGTCATACGTGTCATAATCCGCGGTGGCTGAGAAAGTCAGCAGCTTGGGCGTTTTCACAAACAGATCACCATGAAGCGCAGAGCGTGGCTGCGCTGCCACGGTCGTATCGGCACTCCTCGCTTTATCGAAGTCATACGACTCCGAGAGCTTAAAGACGACCAGGTCAAAGGTCCTGGACCCTGCGGAATCCTTATAGTGTGCCGTGAGGCGATTGATCAGGGAGACGGTAATCAGGTTCTGAGCTGTCTGGGTATCCACAACGTCAAACTGAGGAATGCCTGTCTGGTCAATGTGGGGGACGAAGAGATATGATATGGTTGGTTCGATCGAGTGTCGAATCCGCCCGATGCCGGTTTCACCGTCCGTGCCGAAGACGCGCGAGATTCGGGCGTTCATATCTGCGCCGGCATAATAGAACTCCCGCTCCGTTGGCTCGGCAATCTCAGCATTCGTACCGCTCCGGTCGTAAAAGGTCGCTCTCGCTCCCATGCGGGGGGTAAAGCCCAGACCGTTTCCGCCGAAGGCGGCGCTCAGCTGGGGATTGAAATCCGCTCGCCGCATTCCATCTCCTTCCTGCCTGGTAAAGTTCACCGCAGACCCGTCAAAGTTGAGGTGGACCGGGCCGGCGATCTTCTCCTCGAAGATCGTATAGCGGAGCTCGGGAAGTTTTTGAATGGTATTCTCGTTCGTCTGCGTGAGGTCCGTGGAATATTGGCCCAAGAGATAGAGTGACGCGGTCTCCCACCGCTCAACATAGAATATATTGGAGTCTATGTAAGGCCGTGAGCTGAGTTCGAGTCTCTTCTCGAGATCGCGATAGTAGCCAAAGTCGCTCACCAGGTTGACGTCAGCACGGACAGAGAGGTCCTCGGCGATCTCCTCGTGGTGCTGGAACTTGAATTCCCAGCGGCCCTCCGGGATGCCGGGAACTCGGTACTGACCGAAGGTGTCAAAATAGTTATAATAGACCTTGCCTTCTGAGTCTCGGGAATTCACATAGCGGTATTCGGCTCCTGTGCCGAGCCCGTGCCGAGCCCGGTAATCGGAATAGAACGTCATATCTTGAAAATCCGATATGGCCCAGAAAAACGTGTTCTTCATCAAGAATCCTTCACTACTGCTGTACCCCACCTCGGGCATCAGGAGGCCTGTCTGTCTCCGAACCGGAAAAAGCAAATACGGGGTATAGAGTACCGGCAGACCGGCCATATTGAACGAAACACCGTTGGCCGTAGCATATCGATCCAGATCGACATCAATCTTTTTTGCCTTCAGGTACCACTCACGCTGGTCGCAGGTCGTAAATGTCCCGTTCTCCACATGGTAGACGCTTTCCGATTTCCGCTCGATCTTCTCACCCTTCAGGTGGAAGTTGTCCTTGCTCATGAACAGGTCGCCGTTATAGATGAGCCCGGCTTTGGTGTTGACGTTAAATTGGATCTTGTCTGCTCGGATAATATCGCCCTTGTCCTGGATATACACCTTGCCCTCGGCCACCGCCTCGCCGGTCTTGTTGTTCAGCACGACTTTATCGGCCTCGACCCGCAGTCCCTCCTGTTCGACCCGGACATGGCCTTCTGCGACATAGATATCGTTGACCCGGTCGTAATCGAGCTTGTCTGCCTTAACCGTAACAGGGATCTTCTTCGGTAGCTCGGCGGCGAAGACTAGGTGCGGCGAACCGACCGGCATTCCGGCAAGAAAAAACACGGTAAGCATGATCATAATACCGCGTTTCATGATTCCATTATGCCCTTCGGCTTTTCCTTCCGCATTCTGCAATTGTTTTATCTCATCCCTTCAAGCCCGAGAGCGCTTGCGACCGTCCGGCGTCCTGAACGATCACTGCCCGCGCGTCTCCCACCACATAAAGCGAACCGGTCACCAGAATCAGGTCATCATCCGTGGATATCTCCCGTGCCTTGGCAATCGCGTGGCCCACGGTCTCGGCGCTAATGACCGCGCTGTGCAACTCGCGGATTTCCGACGCGAGCGCCTGAATATCCATGGCCCGCAAGTACTGCGGCCTCGTCACAATCACATGTTCCGCCAAAGGAACGAGCTCGGCGATGATCCCTCTGTAATCCTTGTCGCTGAGGATTCCGACAACCAGGATCAGCTGTCGGTACGCGGATTTCATTTCACGAACAGCCCCAGCGAGCATTTTCGCAGATGCCGGATTATGGGCGCCGTCGAGAAATATATCCGGCTTTTGTGCGACGCGTTCTAGCCGCCCTTCCCAGCGGGTCTGCTCCAAACCCCGGCGCATGGCAGATTCATCAATCGTGATCCCTTCGCTTCTCATGCATTCTGTCGCTGCAATCGCGAGGCAGGCATTATCAACCTGGTACCTGCCGTGCATTGTTATGCACATCTTGTTGAAGGAGGCCTGCATGCCCCGATAATCAAAAACTTGTGTGCTATCATGAGAAATATTCTGCGCCATAAAATCTTTTGTCAGTCGGTAGACACGGGTATGTTTCGCTGCGGCTTCCTGCTCGATCACCTCGACGACCGACGGCTGGATCGCTCCCGTAACCACAGGAACACCCGGCTTGACAATTCCGGCTTTCTCTCGCGCGATCAACTCAAGCGTGCCACCCAGGAACTCGGTGTGCTCCAAGTCGATATTCGTGATCACGGACACGAGCGGGGTGATCACGTTCGTGGAGTCGAGCCGCCCTCCCATCCCAACCTCGACCACTGCGATATCAACGGACCTCTCCGCAAACCAGGAGAATGCCATGGCGGTCGTAACTTCAAAAAAAGTTGGGTTGAGTGCCTCCACGCCGCCGGCAGCGGGAATGTCGCGGTATCCCTCCTGCACCCTCCGTGCAAGCTCCACGACCTTCTGTTCGGATATCTGAACGTTGTCGATCCTGACCCGCTCAGTAAAACTGACCAGGTGCGGAGAGGTGTAGAGCCCAACGCGGTATCCCGCTGCTGTGAGCATACCCGCGAGGAACGCGGAGGTCGAGCCTTTGCCATTCGTCCCGCCAATATGCACTGAACGGAATTTTTTGTGGGGATTGCCCATGACCTCCATGAGCGTGCGGCTGTTTGACAGGGCAAGCTTTATCCCGTGTTTCTGCAGCCCGTAGAGATAGTCAATGGTCTTCTGATATGAACTGTCTGGCGTCATCCTTATCCATGACCCGCTCTCCCGGCATTAGCTGAACGACCTGCTTCTCAGAGAGCATGCTGTTCTCCTTCGTTTGCCGCTACGGCACCGCTGACTGTGTAGGCGCAGTAACCGGCTGAGACGATGCTGTTGCCTCGGCAGGAGTCACAACAGGTTGTTCAGTCGGCGATGGCTTTTCGGCAGCCAGAGGCGCGACCTTGAGGTTCATGACGAAGGGCACGGGTTGAGTGCTCGGAAATGCACCGAGACGCTTGCGGCTGTAGCTGATCTTTCCCTCAGACTCGATCTGGCTGAAAAAAGTCAGAAGCTCCTTTGAGGTCAGGCTTCCGGATATCTCTTTGACCGTGTCGCTGAACCTCATTTTTCGGAGTTCCCCGTGTCCTCTCATGACCTCGTTTATCCGTCGGACGGCCGTCTTTTCATTAACCACGGTGATCGTTACCGGCAGCGGCTTCAACATGCGAACCGCTTCACCGGGCTGGGACGAAGGAGGCCGTGGGCTTGTGGCCCGCGCCGTCAAGGGCGAGGGACGCGCACCCTGATCAGGCGAAGCTGGAGCAGTAAAGGAAGGCGCCGATCCCACGACCCCTGACTTTTCGAGGTTCTCAATCTCCAGATCGCGATGCGGCGGGGCGAGCGCATAGAGGTAAACGAGCACGATGATGGTGATGATGCCGGCAAGCCAGAGTGGCCGATACAGGATTCTCTTGAGCTTCGCGAGTCCGGAAACGCCCGCCTGAACCCGCTGCACGATCCCCTCGGGCGGGGTAATATCTTTCAGATACTGTTTAGTCTCGGCTGCCTGCTTAAGAGCCTGGTATTCGGTATAGCACATGACACAGGATCGAAGATGGCGTTCGACCCTGATCTGCTCCGGCTTGAACAAATGGCCGTGCAGGTATTTCCGGAGCGACTTTCTGGTATATGCACAATCCTTTTTCATGAAGACCACCTCATGCAGTCTTTATCGTTTTGGCTTTGAAATATTCCTGAAGACAACCACGCGAAACATTCAGGGCATCCAGTCCTGCATGCCCACGACAATTTGAAATTTCACATTTTAAATTTCGAATTATCGTCTCTCTAAATACCTCCGACCTTCACCTGTTCAGCGCGGAGGGAGGCGTCGCCGAGAAACCATTTCCCGATCTTTTCGAAGCGCGACGGCGAGTCGGTGACGTAAAATTTCCGTATGCCTTCCCCCCTCCCATTCCCTCTCCACCTGAGCTTTTCGAGCACGTCTACAACCTCCTTCGCTGTCTCCATTGCTGAATCGATGAGGATGATCTCGGGTCCCACGGCCTTGCTGATAACCGTCTTGAGCAGGGGATAGTGCGTACAGCCGAGCACCAGGGTATCGATGCCCTCGCCGCGCAGAGGTGCGAGATACTTTTCTGCCACAAGCTGTACGACATCGTTGTCCGTCCACCCCTCTTCGGCGAGCGGAACAAAGAGGGGGCACGACAGACTATGGACCTTGATGTCGGGAGCGATCTGCATGATTGCTTTCTCGTAAGCGCCGCTCCCGATAGTGGCCTCGGTCCCGATCACGCCCACCTTCCGGGTCTTCGTCGACGCAGCCGCGGCCCGCGCTCCCGGCTCGAGCACGCCGATGACAGGAAGGGGGAATTCCTTCTTCACTGCCTCAAGGCTGATGGCCGATGCAGTGTTACAGGCGACCACGAGCATCTTGATTTCCTGAGCGAGCAGGAAGTCTGTATTCTCGAAGCAGTAGCGGGTGACTGTCTCAGGCGAGCGGATCCCGTACGGAACTCGCGCCGTGTCGCCGAGGTAGATGATGTTTTCCTCCGGGAGCTTTGCAACGATCTCCTTGAGCACCGTAAGCCCGCCGATACCTGAGTCGAATATGCCGATTGCTTTTTGCATAGCTATTGGGAAAATTGTTCGCAAATCCATTAAGGACGCGAAGTTTAATAACAGAAAACGGTTCTTGTCATTTCAAAACCTATGGTGTCGTAATCCCCTTGTCAGATTTGCGTCCCTGAGAGACAGGCTGGTCTTACTGCTTTACCAAATCCATCCTCTTGCTGAATACCCGGGAAAGATCGATGTGCCCGGCGAGCGTCTGCGCCTCTCGGCCGTCGAGCAGCACCCGGACTCGCTTGATCTCTTCGATGTTCTGCAAAAGCGTGTTCACAACCGCATAGAGGGCCGTGAGTTCATCCCGCGCCGATGCCCTGATCTCCTTTTGCTGGACTGTGGCAAGGTCGACATATGCCGTTCCTGAGGCATCGAGATAAAGCTCTCTGAGCTTCACATCCTTCAGGAGAGCAGCCTGCCCTGCGCGCTGATCTCCGAGCATGACGGTAAGAATTTCCCGTGCCTGCGACTGCGCATCGGGCTGTCTCTTGACAGCGGCGGAACCTGACGCCAACATGCCATCCAAGGGGAAGTAGAGCACGACCGTGAGCGGCTCGTCCAGACGGGGTGGCTGGTCAAGCACAGACTGGGGCGGAACCACTGTGTTCAGTGGCACACTCGAACTGCGCATCAGAGACCAGATATAGATCCCGGCGGCTGCAGCAATAGCGAAGATGATGACGACCACGCCGAACAGCAGCCGGTTGTGACCTATCCTCCTATCGATTCTCTCTGGCATACTGTTCGATCCCCTTCGCAATAGCCTCAGCCGCCTTAGCTCGGTCCTGTTCCATGCCGATTTCTACCATGACCGCGGCTGAGTCGATTGCCTTGAGCCCGGCGATCGGCGCCTGCACGGGCTCAGCGTCTTCCCTGCCTTCGAATTGCCGCGCGAGCCTCCTCCCGAAAATACCGCTCTCCTTCGCGTGCGCGGCCTGCTGTCTGCCCCAGAGTTTCTCCTGCTCTTCGCTCCCTGCCTCGAAACTGAGAAAGTCCCTGCTCGCGGTCCGGGCTGCTTGCTGTCCAGTCAGGTCATCATCCGGGTCCAGAATAAAGACCCGCTCAGCCGCTCCGGTTGCGGCATGGATGCTGACAAAGATCGCGGCTCCGGCAGCGTTCGCGAACCCGGCCCGTTCATCGAGCGAGAGCACCTGGTCCTTCTCTCTCGTCAGGAGTACTTTGAAATGGCTGCTCTTCTGCAGAATTTTTCTGACCGCGTGCGCAAGTTCGAGGGTCAGCGACTTTTCCTCTCCCTGTGTCGTTATAATCCCTGTGTCCCTGCCACCATGCCCGGCATCGAGAACGACCACCACGGCAGCCTCGGCTGCGGCGGGGACGGGATTAGCGGAGGATGCCGCACCCCGTGCGATGTCGAGAACGATCCGGTCGGGCCCCCGAAGCACAAAATCCTTCACCTCGCCGCCCGCAACGTTCAGATGAATGAAGACAACGTTCCTACCTGCATCTTCTTTAATCTCTATCCCGTTCACCACGCCGTCGCGGATGACCGGCAGCTGCGCTTTGAGCGCAAATGGTCCTTCATAGGAGGAAAATAGGAGCGTACGGCCATCAGCAGTCCTCGTCAGGATATATGGTGCGGCAGCATCGATCTCGAATACGATGCGGGTAAAGGCGGCATAGGAAAAATAGCGGACGCCCTTCACCGTTAATCCCTTTTCAGCTGAAAACGTGCTGGAAGGCACCATTAGGAGCGATACCAAAATAAGCTTCAATAGCCTCTGCATACAAGTTGTTATAGTAACACAACAAAAAGATTTGTGCAAGAAAAAGCCAGAAAAAACCTTTAAAAACCGTTAAGTACAAGTAGAATTTGCATTCCCTCCATTGCCATGTTAATCTACTGGGCGATGAACGCTTTGAAGATATTCGGAGAATCCGGCATGATCAGTAAGGCCATGCGCACGGCTTACGAACATCGTCCCCAGCAGATTGCGATGGCCGAGGCCGTGGAGAAGGCGCTCAGCACACAAACTCATTTGGTCGTCGAAGCAGGCACGGGCGTGGGCAAGAGTCTCGCGTATCTCGTGCCTGTGATCCTCTGGGTGAAAGAGGAAAATTGCCGGGTTGTCATTTCTACCTATACCAAGGCCCTCCAGCAGCAGCTCGTGGAAAAGGACCTCCCCTTTCTCAAAAAGGTGATCAGTGACTTTCGCTTCGCCCTGTGTGTAGGCGGTGAGAACTATCTCTGCCTCAGGAGGTTCGACCATCTCCGTATGGGTGACCTCTATGAGCAGTCCGAAGTCAGGGCATTGAACCGGCTGTTCGAATGGTCCACGGTGACCCGCACCGGCCTCCGGAGCGACCTCGATATCGAGCCATCCCCTGCTCTCTGGAACAAGGCTTGCCGCCAAGCGGACCTCTGCTTCGGCAAGGACTGCGGATTTTATAAGGACTGCTTCTACCAGAAGGCCAGGGCCTATGAACAGCAGTCCCAAATCCTCGTGGCGAACCACCACCTGTTCTTTGCTGACATGGCCACGGGCGGCAACGTGCTGCCGCTTTATAAAGCCGTGGTCTTCGACGAAGCGCACCAGGTCGAGGAGGTGGCAACGGACTACCTCGGCGTCGAGATCACAAACTTTTCAGTGAAGTACCTGCTCGACTCGCTCCTGAGCCAGCGCACGCGTAAGGGCTTGCTCACGCGCCTGACAGCGCAAGGCGCCGAAGTGCAGATTGTGCGTGGCATGATGGACGGGCTTCGGGTCATTGCGGACAATTTCTTCCTGAACCTCCATCCCGTTCTGCATGAGATGCCGGCGATCAGAATCAGGCAGCGGAACATCGTGCCTGACATCCTGAGCGAGCCGCTCCTGAAGCTGAAAGATGCGCTCCTCGAGCTCACGGTCGAGACTCACGAGGAGGAACTGGAGGTCAAGGCATTTGCTGGCCGTGCGCAGGGACTCGCTGCTGCGGTGCGCATCAACCTTGAACAGTCTGCAGAGGGCTTCGTGTACTGGGCTGAGCGTGAGAACATGCGGTACCGGCTTGTCTCCTCACCGATTGATGTAGCCGAAATGCTGAAAGAAAATCTATTCGGAAAGACCGCGACTGTTGTGCTCACTTCAGCAACGCTCTCCGCCGCAGGGACTTTTACTTACATCAAAAGCCGCCTGGGCTTGGACGCTCCTGCGGAACTTCTACTCGACTCTCCCTTTGATTTCGAGAACCAGGCCATGCTCTACATCGCATCCGGCCTTGATGACCAGCAGGCCGCAGGGTATCAGGAGAAGTTTGATGAAGAGCTGGAATCCGTGCTTTCGATCACTCAGGGAAGAACACTCGTGCTGTTCACGAGCTACGGCCAGCTCAGGAAGAGTGCCGAAACATTGCGGCGAGAGATGCCGGACCTTGGCTTCCTCTGTCAAGGAGAAATGCCCGCGTACCGGCTAATCGAGCAGTTTAAGGGTCGCCCAAATACCGTGCTCATGGGCACGGCGTCATTCTGGCAGGGCATCGATGTCCCCGGCAATGCGCTCCAGTGCGTGGTAATTGCGAAGCTCCCTTTCGCCGTCCCTGACGATCCGATTGTTGAGGCTCGCATGGAGATTCTGAAGAATCCGTTCTTTGAATACCAAGTTCCGCAGGCAACGTTGCTGTTTCGCCAGGGTTTCGGCAGGCTCATCCGCACTAAGATAGACAAGGGCGCTGTGGCCGTACTCGACTCGCGCATCATGACCAAAAATTACGGCAAATGGTTCTTGAAGTCGATCCCGAAGTGCAGGATTTCCGATGATAGAGAGGAGTTAAAAAAGTTTTTTGAGGAGTTAGGGGGAGCAAAATAATTGCCGTTGCATCTGTATTCTGCTCCAAGTCAACCAGCAGGAACCGAACTGCCTCCCGGATGTTCTAATTTCCCTGCGCTGCCCTGACACGTAATTGGCAGACTTATTCTCTGTTTCACGATCTTTTTTGCGTTATATCTCGAGGAGTTTTTTGAAATGATACGAAGATAATGAAGGATGAAAAGCGTCGTCACCTATGAAGCGGGGCTGTCAAGAGCAAAGACCTTCTCCATGTTTTGTTTCCGTCTTGAGCAGCAACTCTCGAACTGTTGTGATGTCTCTGCCCTGTTTGCTGTATCTGCAGGTAGAGGGATTGAAATCTTGAATCACTGATGATTTTCAGGAGGACTAAGTGCAGCGTAAGAGCTCATGAGCTTCAAAGATAGCGGAGCGGAATGGGTGCCCTGCGTGGCCCTTCTTGCAGTCAGCCTCATCGGCTGCTTATTCTCCTCTCGCATTAAACTTCCGTCGCTGCCAGGTAGTCTATGAATGTCTTAAGCGATGCTCT
>DATJZV010000146.1:0-23579 GCA_035498715.1 Nitrospirota bacterium | reverse complement strand
GAATTAATTTCGAGAATCCTGCGCTTGTCAGTTAATTCGGCTCATGTTTTGAAGAAGCCCTTGTAAAAATTCATGGCTCTGACGCGGTAGGGATCGTATATCCTGGCCGATTCAGCTCTTACCTTGTTCAGATCTACCCCTTTTTCATTCTTGAGCCAGTCGAGAACGATGACGGGTGTGACCTCGATATGGAACTGGAGGGCGTATACCCGGTCAGAGTAGCGGAATGCCTGATTGGGATAAATGCCCGATGACGCCAGCCGCACGGCACCCGCCGGCAGATCGAAGGTGTCTCCATGCCACTGAAAAACTTGGGCGGATTTCTTGCCGTCATGGGCCAACTGCGACACGCAGGGGTCCCGCATCCCGTCATCGGTCAACGCCACTTCGTACCAGCCGATTTCCTTTTGCCCTCCCGCGTAGACCCGTGCACCGAGAGCATGCGCAACCATCTGCGCACCGAGACATACGCCAAGTACATGTTTGTTCTCTTTGACCGCTCTCTCGATAAGAAGTGCCTCATTCTTCAGAAAGGCATACTGTTCCATCTCATAGACCGCCATGGGCCCGCCCATGATCACGAGATGCGTAAAGGTGCTTATAGGCGGCGCATCCTCACCCTTTTTCAGGTCGATTATGGAATAAGGCAGTTTTTCCGCGAGGAGATGATCTTCGATTGTGCCCGGGCCTTCACTCGCTATGTTCTTTATGATTAGTACATTCATACGATGATCAATATAACAGCGGGGTCTCAGAGTTTAACAACCCTCGGGACTCAGCTCTCAGCTTTTCTCCATGCTCGGTGCTCACCCCTGGCAAAGTTCTCCCCCGTTCTTTTCTTCGTGAAGAACACAAATGCCATTTTCGGCCTGCGGGACGACTCGGTGGCAACGAAATGAACACTCTCGAACGCGTATCCCTGCGCGGTCCAGTGGTTCAAGACCTTTTCGATCTCCTCATCGGTCACCGTGCTCGTCTCCACGACCTTGTATTCCATGACAGTATTATAATTGAGATAATATTTTTTTTCAATGCGCAAAAAGTCCCTTGGTCCCGCAACTTATTGTTGCTATTTGATCTGATTATCACTATAATCTGCGCATGTCGGCGAAAAACAGAGGCGTTTTCACCGGACTCGACCTGCTTGAAAAGCTCTGGCCCAAGGACTTGCGAGGAGCCCGCATAGGCCTCGTGGCGCACCCTGCATCGGTCAATCGCAGGCTGGAACATGCACTCACCGTTTGCACAAAATCGAGAAAGTTCAAGCTCACGACACTCTTCGGCCCCCAACACGGCATCCTCGGCCAGACCCAGGATAACATGATCGAATGGGAAGGATTTCGTGATCCTGCCACGGGTCTGCCAGTTTACAGCCTCTACGGCAAGACGCGCAAGCCTCTCCCCGGAATGCTCTCGAATATCGACGTACTTATAGTTGACTTGCAGGACGTAGGCAGCCGATATTACACATTCATATGGACGCTGGAACTCTGCATGCAGGCCTGCCATGAAGCGGGAAAAACCGTGGTCATCCTCGACCGTCCGAACCCCATCGGTGGCCACATTACTGAGGGGCCGGTACTCAAGCCGGAGTTCGCGTCGTTCGTCGGGTTGCGGCCACTGCCCGTACGCCACGGCATGACGATCGGCGAGATCGGCATGTATGTCGGGGATACTTTTTATCCTGGCCTTGACTATCGTGTCATTCCCATGCAGGGGTGGAAGCGGAAGATATGGTTCGATGAAACAGGACTGCCATGGGTCCTTCCATCACCCAACATGCCCACACTCGATACGGCTCTCGTCTATCCCGGCATATGTCTGCTCGAAGGCACGAACATCTCCGAAGGAAGGGGCTCTGCCAGGCCGTTCGAGATATTCGGCGCGCCCTTTGTCCATTCCGGAACCATCGTGAAAATTCTGAATGAGTTCAGGCTTCCCGGTGTTGTGTTCCGACCGCTGTCGTTCCAGCCCACATTCCAGAAACATGCAAACGAGCTTTGCAGCGGCGCGCAGATCCACGTCACGGATCGCGAAAGGTTCAAACCATTCAAGACCGGTGTGGCCGTCCTGAAAGCGATCCACAACACCTATCCGCGTGACCTCGCTTGGAAACAGCCGCCTTACGAGTACGAGGAGATCAATCTCCCGATCGACATCCTTGCCGGTACAGACAGACTGCGGAAGGAGATCGAGACCTGGACTGAGCTCCAGGCGATGGAAAGATGGTGGAAGGAAGAAGCGAGAGGATTTGAGAGAATAAGGGAAAAATATTTAATATACAGGTGAGGGGAAAATATCACAAAAGCCAGAAGGGGTCATCACGACAAACAGGGTTTATATGGAATTGATCCGACTTTATCCTGGAACCCCGTCAAAAGACAAATGTCATCCCTGTGTTTATTTTGATTCCTCCGCGTCTTCTGCGGCAAAATAGATTAACTAGTACTCTATGCCAAAATTTCCAATCAATATATTTCTTCCCGCCGCCGGTCTCGGTGAGCGGCTCCGGCCGATCACAAACCACCTCCCGAAGCCGCTCCTTCCGATTCTTGGAAAACCGTTGATCGAGATCATCCTCGAAAAGCTCACCGCGGTCTGTTCCGGCAGGATCGGCATCAACCTGCATTACAAGCCTGAGATGATCCGGGAGTGGGCCGGCGGTTCGCCCTATGCTGACCGTATCGAGTTCTTTCATGAAGACCCTATCCTCGGCACCGGCGGCGCGCTCAAGAACGCAGAAAAGTTTCTTACGGGCGCCCCCTTCATCGTGCACAACTCTGACATCCTGCTGGATATCGATTTTACTCGTCTGATCGAGACACATCTTTCCTCGGGAAATATCGCCTCGCTTGTCGCTCACAAACATCCAAAACTGAGCAATGTCGTCGTGGATGATAACGGCTTTGTGATCTCCGTGGAAAATCCCGGAGATTCCAGACCAGATCCGAACACGGTAGCAAAAAAGACGGCATATACCGGCATCGCCATGTACTCTCCCGAGATACTCAGGTTTCTGCCGACGGGCGTATCGCACGCAACCATAGCATGGGTCGCGGCAGCGTCTGCGGGTCATAGGGTCCAGACGCTCGATTTCACCGGCTGTTACTGGATTGATATCGGAAACCCGGCGACCTATGCCGCGGGAGTCCTCGATACGCTAAGAGAAAACGGTGAAACGGTCTATCGGTCTCCATCGGCGAAATGCGGGAGCATCGAAGTGGACGGCAATGTGGTTCTTGAAGCAGAGAGCGAGATCCGGGACGATGCGAATATCAGAAACTGCATCGTTATGCCAGGTGCCAAGGTATCGGGCAAGCATGAGAATGGGATTCTCGGCCCGGATTACGTCGTCAATCTCAAGGAAACCGACATGCAACCCAGCTTCCACGCATCCAAACAAAAGCGCGTTTCTCTGTCAGATCCGTTATTTGCCTACCATTTCGGCATAGTCGGATTCTCGATTCCATTGGCCCAGAATGATCAGACCGACGCAATACTGATCGGCTTCGGCGGTTCGGACCGGCGGTATTTCCGCGTGAGGAACGACAGCAGGACCGTGGTGCTCCTGGAATGCAGATTAGACGACCCGGACTACGAGCGCCATCTCATTTACACCCGCTTCTTCGCGGCGCACACCGTGCCCGTGCCCGGACTCATTGCAACGGACGATGTGCGCAAGATGGCCGTGTTCGATGACCTTGGGGATACGAGTCTCTACTCATATTTTAAGATCCCACGCAGCACCGCTCATATTTACGATGTTTATTGTAGTGTGCTCGACATCCTGGTCAAGCTCCATACCCGCGTTACCGAGCACGTCCATGAATGTCCCCTGCTCCAGACGCGCATATTTGACTACGATTACCTCCTGTGGGAGACTGGCTACTTTCTGGAGAGGTTCATTATCGGATTAAGGAAGCTGCCGCTGTACAACAAGCAGGCCTTAGAGGAAGAGTTCCATCGCCTTGCGCTGAAGGTGGACGCTTACTCCAAGGGAGTGATCCACCGTGATTTTCAGTGTCAGAACATTATGATCACCGCCGGCGGCATCCCGCACGTCATCGATTATCAGGGCGCGAGGATGGCGCCTGCCGCGTATGACGTCGCCTCCATTCTCTGGGACCCCTATCACCGGCTCGATGATGGCATACGGGAAAGGTTGATCGAATATTACGTCAGCGAGGTGAATAAACAATCAGAAGGATTCAATGAAAAGTTATTCAACGAAAGCCTCATCCCCTGCCGCCTCCAGCGCCATATGCAAGCCCTCGGCGCGTACGGGTTCCTGTCCGAGGTCAAGGGAAAGAAATATTTTCTGAAACATATCCCCGAAGCGCTGAGACTGCTGAAAGAAGAGACTGCTGCGGTGAAGGACGAGTATCCAAAGCTTTTCAGTTTGGTACGCAGCCTTGAGTGAAATGCATTACAGTGATTTCCTCGTCATGCGGACTTTTCAAGCGAATTAATTACGCGTCTATTGCAGCCGATGATCCATATAAGAAAATGGAGGCAACATATGATGCTGGAAAAGAGGCGGCATAAGAGATTCAGATTGGATTTAATAGAAATTAACGGTACGTTGGACTTGGCAGATAACGTGGAAATCATCGATATCAGCTTTGGCGGAGTGGCCCTAAAAGTGTACAGGAGACTTAATATCGGCAAAGAATGTTCCTTCAAGCTCGAAGACAAAAGAAATAGTATCGCTGTGAAGGGCATCGTAGTCCGCTGCAAATTAAGCGGATTTGAAGAAAAATACAACAGGGAGAGGGTCTCGATATACACGGCAGGCATGAGATTTCAAGATGGCTCTGCGGATACGGTTGCCGATTTTATCCGCACTTCAATTTCAACATGTTAAAAAGGGGGGGGCGCCGGTGATGGTTGACCAAAAGCCCCGCGAGGGGTTTTATTAGACCACCCTCGTTATAAGGTGCGACTGACGAACGCGGCTGGCTGAAATTGTGGAAAATCATATAGGACTCGTTAACGACTATCCTCCAATAAAACCATTCAAGTATGTTGACATACTCTTTGCTGGACAAATTTTGCCATCTCTAGTAACGTGCATTTCAAGAGCAAGGGGAAAATATGAGTATACTTTTTTGTTTGCCCTTATTC
Organism: Nitrospirota bacterium; assembly: GCA_035498715.1. Taxonomy (GTDB): domain Bacteria; phylum Nitrospirota; class UBA9217; order UBA9217; family UBA9217; genus DASPSR01. The sequence continues at coordinate 18,455 of DATJZV010000146.1, read as the reverse complement.
TATAGATATGCGTTAACAGCCGCACGTGGTAGAAGGAGGAGCGCGACATGGGTGAAGCTGCTAAAAAGGAAAGAAAAAGATTCGCCGTACAATTGTCCACAGGAATTCGAGATGTGGGCAAGGTGAAATCGGCTCTTATGTTTGCCACACTAGCCCAGTATTCCAGCTGCGATACCGTAGTCTATTGCGTACAAGATGGAGCTGATGCGGTCGTCAAAGGGGTAATCAGGGAAAAAGGGACGCTACCGCCCGGCGTGCCGACCTTCGAGCAGCGCCTTGCTGAGGCTCTCGATGCAGGGGTAAAATTCCAGCTATGCGAGCAGGTAGCGAAGAACCGGAACCTTGCGGTAGAAGACCTTATCGAGGGGACAGAGATCGCCGGCGGGATACAGCTGATCGTTTATGCGCTGGAATATGACGGGATGCTCTTTTTTTAAAGTTCGCAAGTTCAATTGTGAAGTGCAACACTTGGGAAAGCTATGCACTAGTAAGTGTCTATACCAAAATCATACAAGCATCTGTCGCGGAACGAACGTGAGCAGTTGGCCGACGTTGAATGCTTGTAGCCGAAATCAGCAAAAAATAAACGCGCTGCCTGTAATCACGACAACGCTTTCATTATGTCCTGAGATTTTTTTGGAACCTACTCCCCTTCAAACTCGGTCAGCGCAAAGACTTCATATCCTTTTTCCAACAACTTCTTTTTCCCTCCCACATCGGGCAAGTCCACGATGAACGCCATCTCGACCACTTTTGCACCAAGCTTTTCGATAAGGGCGGCCGCGGCCAGCGCAGTGCCACCGGTCGCCAGAAGATCATCCACGAGGATGACGCGCTCACCCTTTTTCAGTGCATCCTTATGGATCTCGATCCTGTCCGTGCCGTACTCAAGCGCGTATTCCTGGAATTCGACATCGGCCGGGAGTTTGCCCTTTTTTCGAATCGGGATGAAGCCTTTCCCAAGCGCGTATGACAGAGCCGCGCCGATAATGAAGCCTCGTGACTCAATGCCCACGATCGTATCGAAATCAAAGTCCGCATGAATATACCGCTGCGTCAGGCTGTCAATGACCAGTCGGAACCCCACGGGATCCTTGATGAGTGTGGTGATGTCCCGGAACATGATCCCCTTCTTGGGATAATCCGGTATCGTCCTGATTCTTGACTTGATCGTCATCATTCCTCCCTCTCAGTTCCCGCAAAAGCGCAATATCAACAGCAACGTGAATTTTGTATCTTTAATCATTGCTCGACGTTCCTTGACTCTACGGGTCATATTCAGCAGGACTCATCCTCGACGCCGACGACCTCCTTATACTGCTCCACGCCGATTCGGTACAGGTCCGCGCCATGCACGTCGTTCACCACCACAGCCGGGAAGTCCTCGACCTCGAGCCTCATGATCGCCTCGGTCCCAAGTTCTGGATAGGCGATCACCTCGGCCTTCCGGATAGTCTTGGATATGAGCGCGCCTGCGCCGCCGATTGCGGCGAAATACACAGCTTTGTGCTTCTTGATGGAATCCTTCACTTCCTGTCCGCGCGGACCTTTGCCGATCATGCCCTTAAGCCCCAGCTCCAGCAGCGTAGGTGTGTACTTGTCAAGCCGATAGCTCGTGGTCGGGCCGGCAGAGCCGATGGGCTTTCCCGGCGGTGCCGGTGTGGGACCGGTATAATAAATGATCTGTCCTTTGACATCAAACGGCAGCTTCTCGCCTTTTTTATATCCTTCGACCATGTATTTGTGCGCCATGTCCCTGGCGGTATAGATCGTGCCGGTAATCACTACACGGTCGCCAGCCTTGAGTTTCTCGATAATGTCGTCCCTCAGCGGGGGTTGTATTTTAATGGTTTCGGTCATGCTTAACCTCTATCGACATAGCGCATAGGGCAGGGGGAAATAGCCTTCATGCCGTACGTTCTACGCTTCTTACTCCTTACTCTCCCCTCCACGCTCTCCCTGCTCTAGAGAATAATCGTCTTATGCCTCGCCGCATGACAGTTGATATTCACCGCCACCGGGAGGCTCGCGATGTGGCACGGGAAGCTCTCTACGTGCACGGCCATAGCCGTCACTTTGCCGCCGAGCCCTTCGGGCCCGATGCCCGTCCTGTTCACGGCTTTGAGCAGCGTCTCCTCGAGGGACGCGAGTTCTAACTTCGGATTGGGGCTTCCGACGGGCCGGAGAAGCGCCTTCTTGGCGATAAGCGCGGCTTTCTCAAAATCGCCGCCGATACCCACGCCGATCACGACTGGCGGACACGGATTGGCGCCGGCCTTCTGTACGCACTCAAGCACGAAGTTCTTAATGCCTTCCACACCCTCGGTCGGCCGGAGCATCCGTATGACGCTCATGTTCTCACTCCCCGCTCCCTTGGGCATGAACGATATCTTGAGCTTGTCTCCAGGCACAAGTTCGGTATAGATGATGGCTGGTGTATTGTCGCCGGTGTTTTTCCTCGTGATGGGGTCCACCACGGACTTCCTGAGATAGCCCTCTCTGTAACCTTTGCGAACCCCTTCATTGATGGCGTCGACAATGAAGCCATTCTTGATCCGGAGGTCCTGGCCGATCTCCACGTAAAAGATGGCGATACCTGTGTCCTGGCAGAGCGGAATGTGGTCTTCTTTCGCGATGCGGGCATTCTCCTTCAGGAGCTCGATGATCTCCCTTGCCCCCGGCGCGGTCTCCGTCTCGATCGCACGGTCGAATGCCGTGAGCACGTCTTCGCTCAGGTTGTACGCTGCATCAACGCAGATCTGGGCAACGTTGTCCCTGATTTCGTCTACATGAATTTCGCGCATCCTGCCCTCACTGCGTCAACAGACTTCATGAACGCTGCGTTCTCATCAGCGTTGAGCGTGATCTCAATGACCTGCTCCACGCCTTTTGCGCCGAGCTTTACCGGCACGCCGGCGAAGGCTCCCTTTACACCGTACTCTCCTTCGAGGTAGGCGGAACAGGGGAGGATCTTCTTCTTGTCCAGGAGCATGGCTTCGACCATCTCGAGCGTTGCTGCCGACGGTGCGTAGTAAGCACTCCCTGTCTTGAGCAGGGCCACGATCTCGGCGCCACCGTTCCGCGTGCGTTCGACAAGCCGGCTGATCTGGTCGGCGCTCATTAGCTCCGTGATAGGGATACCCGCCACCGTGGAATAGCGCGGCAGCGGCACCATAGAGTCGCCGTGTCCGCCAAGTACGAAAGCGTGCGTATTTTCAACGGACACGCCGAGTTCCATGGCGATAAAGGTCCGGAACCGTGCCGAATCGAGCACGCCGCCCATACCGACGACTCGCTCACGCGGGAAACCGCTCGCCTTCATGGCCACATATGCCATCACATCCATGGGATTCGTAACCACGATCATGATGGCATTCGGAGAACGGCGCCCAGTCTCTTGGCTTACCTTCTTCACGATGTCTCCGTTCGCCGCGAGCAGGTCGTCGCGGCTCATGCCCGGCTTTCTCGCCAAGCCGGCCGTAATCACTATTATATCAGAACCGGCGGTCTCGTCATATCCGTTCGTACCGGTAACTTTCGAGTCGTACCCTAGCACAGGGCCGGCTTCAAGGAGATCGAGCCCCTTGCCCTGAGGCACACCTTCCACCACATCCACCATCACCACGTCGGCGAGCCGCGTCTCCGCGATCCGCTGCACAAGGGTCGCCCCCACATGACCCGCTCCCACGACTGTCACTTTCTTCTGCAAACTTCACCTCCAAGATGGCATTCGGCAGAGGGCAAAGAGCACCGGGGGAAAGTCACATGCGCCGTGCTCCATGCTCCATGCCCTCTGCACCTCACAGTTTTGTAATCTTGATCTTGCTGATCTTCCTGCCCTCGAGCTCAAGGATCTCGAGCTTGAGGTTCTTGTACTTGAGTTGCTCTCCCACCTTGGGCATCCTGCCGAAGAGCCCAAACACGAACCCCCCGAGAGTATTGAAATCCTTTGACTGGAGGCTGGTGCCGAGCAGCTCGTTCACCTCGTCAAGCGCAGACTGGCCCGCAACCACAAAGTTCTTCTCGTCCACGATCTGGACTTCCTTCTCTTCGGTCTCAAGCTCGTCATGGATGCTGCCGACGATCTCCTCGATCAGGTCTTCGAGCGTCACCAGTCCCGACGTCCCGCCGAATTCGTCGATGACGATGGCGAGCTGGAACCGCTCCCGCTGCATCTCCGACAGGAGTTCACTCACCCGTTTGTTCTCCGGGATGAAGTACGCCGGCCTGATGAACTGCTGGATATCGTCCTCGCGCTTCACCTCACCTGTGGACATGGCGACGAGAATGTCTTTAATGTAGAGGATCCCGATGACCGTATCAATGGTGTCTTCTATCACTGGATAGCGAGAATACCCGAATTCAGACACGAGGCTGAACACTTCCTGGAGTGTAGCATTCGACGGCACGCTAACGATCTCGGTCCGCGGCCGCATGGCTTCCGATGCGAGGGTATCGCCGAACTCGAAGACCTTATGGAGCAATTCCTTCTCCTCCTCCTTGAGCGAACCACCCTCCTCCCCGAGGTTGATCATGGCCTTGATATCCTCCTCGGTTACCACCGCCGTGCAGGACATGCCCTGCGGACCGGGCCCGGCAAACAAATCCGCAGCCGCAGCGAGGAGGCGCGCGACCGGCGATACGATCTTCATGACAAGGAGCACGGGATAGGCAACGATGAGAGCAAGGCGATCGGGGTTCCGTGCGGCAAGCCCTTTGGGCGCGAGTTTGGCAAAGAGCACGACCACAATGCTCATAACGATCGTGGCGGCCGCCACCGAAAGCGCTGTCCGTAAAAACAGGTGAAAGGCGGCGACGGTGCAAAAAGACACAGCGAGCGCAATAGAGAAGTTCTCGGAGAACAGAAGCGTACTGTGCAACCGGTCCCGCTGCTGCAGGAGGCGGAGCACGGCTGCGGCGCGCTGGTTCCCGCCTTCAGACAGCTGGCGGATATGCCCCTTGTTCGCGAACACGATGGCCGTTTCAGAAGCTGCGAAAAAGGCCGCGAGGAGCACACTTGCCGCAGACAGTGCGGCAAGAATCCAGTGGTCAGCTATGAAAACAATAAAATTTTCCATGGAATATGAACTTCAGGGCCGGGACATTATTAACGTCTGTCGTCTCATACCCCTCGCCACTTGCGTTTTTTCTCCTATTACTCAGATAATTTCATCGAAGGTGTTCTTGCCATTCAGCATTTTCCGGACTGCGGCATCACGCAGCGTGACCAGCCCCTCGACCACTGCAGCTTTCCTGGTAAGTTCGGCGTTCGCCTTTCCCTGACGATCAAGCGGAGAAAATCGATTATAAATTTCGTCATAGGGCTACGGTATGATCCTGCATTCTTTCAAACATAAAAGGCCCCCTCTGAAGGGGGCCGTACTTGCTAAAATACCCGGTAACGAGAGCATGGAACTTACTTCTTAGCAGGTTTTTCCGGAGCCGGTGCCGGGGCTGGAGCAGGTTCCGGCGCCGGAGCAGGAGCAGGCGTCGGAGCTGGAGCAGCCGGGGCCATCGCGGGCTGTTCAGCCGGTTTCGGAGCTTCCGCCTTTTTCTCACATCCAACGATTGCGACGGTAAAGACGAATAGCAGGGCCAATATGATAGCAATATATTTTTTCATCAACATTCACCTCCTTTCGCGTAAAGAATAGGAAAGAATAACGATATCGATGGCATCATAAAAGAGGGGAGACAAGGCACGCCCTTGAACCGCCCTTAGAGAATCCTCGTCGCTATGGAACGCGTAACCGTAAGTTCTTTTACCTTCTGACCGAGATGCTCTTCCATGACCTGCTGCTGCTCTTCGCTGAGACGTAGCCGGAAGACCCTGAGCTTATTCAACGATCGCTTCGTGAGATAAATCTCGCGCAGCTCAAAACCAATCTGCTTTTTGATATCTGCGGTCTGCTGCGGAGTGAGCGTCAACTTAACGGTCTCATCCATTGAAGGGACCCTCCATAAATTTTAATTATAGGCCCTTTAGCTCTTAAGTTCAAGTTATTTTTCAAGGTGAAATCACGGCTCACTTCTGACCACAATGACTTTTTCCACCCAGGGAAATTTCTCGGTCAATCTTTCTTGTAAGCCCTGCACCAGGGCTATCCGCGTTATATGTCAGCGCCAGCAAAAACCAGTGGGCACGATCTTGACGACGCCTCCCTCTACTCCCGCGAACCGTATATCGCCGCCTTGCGCCTGATACCGCACGGCCACCGCATTGATAATGCTCCTGATCTGCTCGATATCGTTATCCAAAAACTTGCCTCCAAATATGGTGGTCGTCATTACCCCGCAATCAGGGACCCCGCTCGTATTATTTCGCTGCATTCCGTCTTCACGGAAAGCGCGTCCGGATCCTCGCGTTGGGAGGAGCGACAAAATGAGGCAACCTATTATGGTTCAACAGGCCCGTCGTACGATACGTTCCTCATGCCACGTTCCGGATCAGCGATTCAGCTACACTTCCATCACTAGTTTCTTCGCTATCCTCTCCACCGCCTCCTCAACCTTCACCTTTTCCACCTGACCGGTTTTCCGTTCCTTCAACTCCACGAGCCCTTCCTTGAGGTTCTTCTCTCCAATGATGATGCGGTGGGGGATACCGATGAGATCGGCGTCCTTGAACTTGACTCCGGCGCGTTCATCACGGTCATCCATCAAGACCTCGAAGCCTTTTTCCTCGAGTGCCGTGTACATATCCTCGGCAGTGTCCATGGATTTCACGTCCTTGACGTTTACCGGCACGATCAGGATATGGTACGGAGCGATCGGGAGTGGCCAGATGATGCCGTTCTCATCGTTCCCCTGCTCGATGGCCGCAGCTGCTATCCTGGCCGGTCCGATGCCATAGCTGCCCATGATGATCGGTTTATCCACGCCGTTCTCATCGAGATAGTTGGCCTTGAGCGGAACGGAGTACTTGGTCCCCAGTTTGAAGATATTGCCAATCTCGATAACCCGTTCGATGCGGAGCGGCTTGCCGCATTGCACGCAGGCATCGCCCGGCCCAGCAAGATGAATGTCAGCAAACTCTGCGTCCGCAAAATGCTTGTCCGCTCTCACGCCTTTTACATGGACCCCTTCCTTGTTCGCGCCGGCGACGTACATGCCCAGCTTGAGCGAGGGGTCGGAGATCTTCCTCAGCTTATGGCCCATGGGGCCGATGAACCCTGCAGTCACGCCGAGGATCTCCTTCACCTCATCCTTCTGCCCCGGCCTATGCGGACCAATAATCTTTGCAAGCTTCTTTTCGTGCAGGGTCTGGTCGCCGCGGACAAGAGCGAGCACCGGCCCCTTTTCGCTTATGACGAGGATGGATTTGATGAGAAGGTCCGGTGTCAGTTTCAGGAAACGCGTGACCTCTTCGATCGTCCGCTTTTCGGGCGTAGCGACTTCCTCATACTTCCAGTCCGTGAAATTCGGCATCTTCGGCACGGACAACGCAAGTTCCACGTTCGCCGCATATCCGCAGGCGTCGCAGAGCGCCACCTCGTCCTCACCAGCCGGTGAAGGGGCCATGTACTCATGCGCCATGGAGCCGCCCATCATGCCCGTGTCGCTCTGCACGACATAGAACCTGATGCCGCATCGGCTGTAGATTTTTTTATACGCTTCGAGATGAAGCTGATAGGACCTGTCGAGCCCCCCTTCGTCCCGGTCGAAACTGTAGGAGTCCTTCATGGTGAACTCGCGCGTCCGGAGCACACCGCTCTTGGGCCGTGCCTCATCCCTGAGCTTGGTCTGGATCTGGTACCAGGTCTGCGGCAGATCGCGGTATGAACGGATATCGTGGGCCGCGAGCCAGGTCATGGTCTCCTCATGCGTCATGGCCATACACATATCACGGCCGCTGCGGTCCTTCAGACGGAACATCTCGTCTCCGATGGCGTCCCAACGTCCGGTCTGTTGCCAGACTTCCGCAGGGTTCAATACCGGCATGATCACTTCCTGGCCGCCAATGGCATTCATCTCTTCCCGGATGATCTGGTTGATCTTCGCCATCACGCGCTGGCCGAGGGGCAGATAGATGTACAGGCCAGCCGCGATCTGACGTACATAGCCTGCGCGTACCATGAGCTTGTGAGAAACTGCCTCAGCATCAGCCGGCGCCTCTTTGAGAGTAGGGATGAAGAGATGGGAATAGCGCATGATAACCCCCTGGGGAGAATCAAATTATAAGGCTCTAATTAAATGAACTAATTTCTCCAAGAAACGCATTGGTGATTTGACAATTGACAGCCGATCTGATTGTTGGACATCAGGATTTGGATCTTGCTTTCACAATTTCCTCCACTTCCCTCACAAGCGCATCAGCGAGTTCAGCTTCGTCAAGCTTTTTGATGATATCGCCGTGTTTGAACAAGAGCCCAATGCCCTTCCCTCCAGCGATGCCCGCGTCTGCGTCGCGCGCCTCGCCCGGTCCGTTCACCACGCAGCCCATAACCGCGACCGTAAGCGGCTCCTTGATGTGCGCCAGTCTCTTCTCAACTTCCTGTGCCAGGCCGATGATGTCTATCTCCGTCCTGCCGCAGGTGGGACACGATACAATATTGACGCCGCGCAGGCGTATCTTGAGTGATTTCAGGATCTCATAGGCGACGCGTACTTCCTCGACCGGGTCAGCGGTGAGCGAAACCCGCATGGTATCACCGATGCCTTCCGCTAGCAGGATGCCTAGCCCGACGCTCGACTTGACCGTTCCGGAAAATAGGGTTCCTGCTTCCGAGATGCCGATATGGAGAGGATAGTCGGACTTTTCCGAGAACAAACGATAAGACGCGACCGAGGTAAGAACGTCCGATGCCTTGAGCGAGACCTTGAGATTCGTGAATTTCAGGTCTTCGAGGATGTGAACGTGCCCGAAGGCACTTTCGACGAGCGCCTCGGCTGTGGGATGCTGGTACTTTTCGAGCAGATGCTTTTCAAGGGAGCCGGCATTCACACCGATGCGGATCGGGATACCACGGTCCTTACAGGCCCTGACTACTTCAGAAACCTTTTCTTTCCCGCCGATGTTGCCCGGGTTGATCCTGAGACCGTCTACACCCTTCTTCACTGCCTCGAGCGCAAGCCGGTAATCGAAGTGAATGTCAGCGATCAGGGGAAGCTTCGTTCCCTTTCTGATCACGCCCAAAGCCTTTGCCGCATCCGTGTCTGGTACGGCAAGCCTCACCAACTCGCACCCGGCCTGTTCAAGACGGCCGATCTGCTCGATCGTCTTAACGGCGTCACGAGTGTCCGTGTTGCACATGGACTGAACGACTACGGGCGCGCCGCCGCCGATCTTCACGGCACCGAGAGTTATTTGTTTTGTCTTTTTGCGAGGGATAATTGTATTCAAATCGCGTCCATTTGCTTCGAAGATCAAGAGCTCGTAAATATATCACGCAGTGCGCGAAGAAGGCAAAGGAAAACATGGCTTCAGCCTATAAACTTCGCATGCTTTGGACCCGAGCTGTTCAGGCTTGTATTGTTATCACTTGCTGAAGAACATTCGCATGATGTCATTATAAGATACCACGATGATCAGCGTAATCAAGACCGCAGCGCCGATGCTCTGGGCAATTTCCATGGTCCTGCGGGTAAGCGGCTTTTTCCGGATCGCCTCTATCACGAGGAACAGGATGAGCCCGCCGTCTAGTATCGGTATCGGCAGCAGGTTCAGAATGCCGAGTGAAATGCTGATCATAGCGAGCAGCGACAGGAAGGTCGAAAGACCTGCAGCCGCAGCCTGGCCCGACATCTGGGCGATCATCACCGGTCCGCCCAGCGTCTTGATTGAAAGGTTGAACGTCAACAGCTTTCTCAGAGTGATGACTGTCAGGTCGATGGCCTCGAGGGTTTTATCGAAACCCAGTCTGATGGATTGAAAGAACCCGTATTTCTTGAACACCAGATTGATGACCGGCTCTACTCCGATCACGAAACGCCCTCCGTCCTCGATGGGGGTCACGGACTTCTCCATGCGCACGCCATCGCGCTCGACTGTAAGCGTCAGCTTTTTACCCTTGCTTTCTTTTACCATGGTGGAAAACTGGTTCCAGTGATAGATCGTTTTCCCGTCCACGGAAATGATCTTGTCATGTATCTGGAAACCAGCCTTCTCCGCCGGTAGTCCCGGCCGAAGCCTGCCGATCTCTGCAGGAATGTCTGGGACCAGGCCAGAGGTCCCGATCTTGAGCTCTGTAGCCGTGGTAGGCCTGAGTGTGAATGTCTTCTTCTCGCCCTGGCGATCGACCGTAACCGTCACATCCGTATCCGGATTCACAGCAATGAGGGACAATGCCTTTACCCAGTCGTTGATGCGCCTTCCATTGATCGCCTCGATAACATCACCCGCCATGAACCCAGCCTGCTCCGCCGGTGATCCCTGCTCGACATAGCCCACCTTGGCAGGGCCTTCGGAATAGGTGCCAATCATGAACACAAAGGGCATTACGATAAAGGCGAGCAAGATATTGGTGAGCGGCCCCGTTGCCGCAATCTTGACGCGCTGCCATACGGTCTTGGACTGGAACTCATCCGGCGACCCCGTGGGCTCTTCATCGGGATTCTCACCCGCCATCTTGACGTACCCGCCTAGCGGAAGCGCCGAGATGACATATTCCGTGTCACCCTTCTTGTAGCCGACAAGCTTGGGCCCCATGCCGAGAGAAAACTTCTCGATGCGTACGCCGGCCCGCTTTGCCATGACAAAATGACCAAACTCGTGCACAAATACGAGAATGCCGATAACAATCAAAAAATAAACCAACGTCATTGTTGACTCCTTCTAAAACAAAGAGATGACCACAAGAGAAAAAAATATTGGGGAGAAATGAGGAAGCGGAAGAAAAAGGGAGAAAAAATTGCTGAACATTGTGTTCCCCTTTCCCCCCATTCTCTCTTTCTCCTCAAGCCAGCCGCTTTTCGTTTATGCTCTTGTCCCTTGACCCTGGACCTGGTACCGTATTATCCTCTCCGCTTCCTGTCGCGCCCAGAGGTCTGCCTTGAGGGCGTCATCAACGTTCTTGATCGGGTACGGGGTATGAGCATCCATTGTCCTTATAATCGTGCGGGCGATGTCGGGGTACCCGATCTTCTCGTCGAGAAAGTACTTGACAGCAACCTCATTCGCAGCCGAGAGCACAGCGGGCATACTGCCACCCGCTTCAAGAGACTTGTACGCATAGGCCAAACACGGAAAACGGTCTGTGTCCGGCTCCTCGAAGGTAAGCGTGCCCACGGAAGCCAGATCGAGCGCAGGCGACACACCTTCGAGCCGTTCCGGATATGAGAGCGCATATGCGATTGGGCCCTTCATGTCGGGCATCCCGAGCTGGGCAACGATCGCTCCGTCTTGATATTCGACCATGGAGTGGATAATACTTTGCGGATGAACAAGTACCTTGATCTTTCCATGCGTAATATCAAAGAGCCATCGAGCCTCAATCACTTCAAGCCCCTTATTCATGAGCGTGGCAGAATCGATGGTGATTTTCCTGCCCATGCTCCAGTTCGGGTGCTTGAGCGCCTGCCCCGGCGTCACCCTTGCCAAATCTTTTGCTGCATAACTCCTGAACGGGCCGCCGGATGCTGTCAGGATCAACCTCCTGATATCTCTGTCAGCTCCCGCATGAAGACACTGAAAAATGGCGCTGTGCTCGCTGTCCACAGGGAAAATCTTGACGCCCAGGCTGCGACACTGCGCCATCACAAGTTCGCCCGCGGTCACGAGCACTTCCTTGTTCGCGAGCGCGATGTCCTTGCCAGCGCTAATCGCCGCCATCGTCGGCACGAGCCCGGCCGTCCCCACGATTGCCGAGACGGTGATATGTGCTTCTTCCGCGGCCGCTACCTGGATCATGCCCTCGACGCCGGAGAAGATACGGACGTTGAGGTCAGCGCACCGCAGTTTCAGCTTCTCGGCCGACGACGGGTCGATAACGGAGACCAATGCAGGTCTGAACCGCCGGATCTGGCTCTCCAGCAGATCGACATTGTTCCCGGCCGCAAGCGAAACTACCCGAAACCGGTCAGGGAATTTCTCTACCACCGAGAGCGTGGACTGGCCGATCGATCCCGTAGAACCCAAGAGAGAGATGTTCTTCAACTCAGTTTAACTCCACGTCCCGCATAATCAGGAGCAAGACGTCTCTGCCCTGTGCAAATCTTGAATTTCGAACTACCAGTCGCCAAATAAGCGCAGGTGCCGATTATTAAGCGCCTGGAGCTTTGGTTGCATTGGTAACTATGTGAAATATGACGGTTGGAATGTGGGTCTTGTTGTCTTTCGTCCATCCTCGGTTATCTCATTCCTAAATAGTAAAATAACACCGGCGCGGCGAACATCATGCTGTCCATGCGGTCAAGAATCCCTCCGTGACCAGGGATGAGGTTTCCCGAATCCTTGACGCCCGCCGCACGTTTGAGCAGGGACTCCGTCAGGTCTCCAAGCGTGCCGACGCCCGCCAGTGCAAGCCCAAGCATGGCTGCTTCCCACAGACCCAGGGGAGGCATGAACCAGATCCGGCACAGCAGCGCCATGCCTGCTGATGCCGTGAGCGCCCCGAGGAGGCCCTCGATGCTCTTCTTCGGACTGACCTTCTCATACAGCCGATGTTTGCCAAACGGGATGCCGATGGAGTATGCCCCGATGTCCGATGCCCAGATTACGAAATAGAGGAACACCAGCCACTGCCTGCCGTTCGTTCCCATGCGGATAGCGATCTGGAAACTGAACAGAATGGCCACATAGAATATTCCCGTGAACGTCGCAGAAATGTCCTCAACCGCGCCTTCTACGGGGCGGGGCGAGAACAGCCTGACGATCATGATAAGGAGCAGGCCTGCGGTGAAGTAAATCTTTCCCGTGCCGAAGAGCAGCGGATGGTAGGATTCCAGGACAACCAGCGCGCCCATCACGCTCCCGAGAACGGCATCGGGATTAATCCCGCGGGCACGCGCCATGCGGTAGAACTCATATTGACCCGCGGCGACGGCGATCAGCACCAACGCTGTGAAATACAGGGGCGAAAGCCTCCAGGTGACCAGGTAAAATATGGGGAGGAACAGGAGACCTGAGATAACTCTCTTATAGAGCATTATAAATTCTCCGTATGATCCTTCTCACATTCCGCGGAAAACACAGAAAGGCTTACGAGACGAGCATCATTTCTGCGCGAGCTGTTCTTGAGTAAGCCCGAACCGTCGCTGCCGTCCCTGATAGTCGAGGATCGCGGTCAGAAGGTCCTTCTCGTCGAAGTCGGGCCACAGCGTATCGGTAAAATAGAGTTCGGCGTACGCCGCCTGCCACAGGAGGAAATTGCTGATTCGCTTCTCGCCGCTCGTGCGTATGATGAGATCGGGGTCCGGCAAACCCGCTGTGTCAAGATACGAGGAGAAAACCTCCTCGGTAAGGCTGGCCGTCGAACCGTTTGCGGAACGGATCCTCTTGACCGCTTCCAGGATCTCTCCCCTGCCGCCGTAGGACAGGGCAAGATTCAGCATCATGCCCGTGTTTCCGGCGGTCTCTGACACGGCTTTTTCGATCCATGCCCGTACCGATGCCGGCAGTCGCTCGGTTCTTCCGATCGTCCGGAACCTGATGCCGTTCGTTTTCATGGTCGCGATCTCGGCCTTGAGAAAGGTCCCGAGCATGTCCATGAGAAAACCGACCTCTTGCTTGGGCCTGCCCCAGTTCTCGTCGGAGAACGCGTAGAGGGTCAGGGCCGAGATCCCGAGTAGCCTGCACTTTTCCGTCACACGGCGCACGGTATCCGTGCCCTTCTTGTGCCCGGCGACCCTCGGCAGTCCCCTCCTCAGCGCCCACCTGCCGTTGCCGTCCATAATAATGGCAATATGCTTCGGCAGACTGTTCATGTCCACTCTGGCTCGGAGTTCCTCAATCGTCGGACTTTTACTCTTCATACTATTTCGATTCTCCATCCCGCAACGGCATGGCCTATGGCCAACCAAACCGTTCTTACTTCACCGAAAAGATCATCACCTGTTCCCGGTCTTTGCTGAAGAACCCCCCTTTTATTTTAACGAGGGCAATTATCCGCGCGGCAGTTTGATCCTGCCGAATCACTTGAAAGTCGAGCACGGGGCCCGGCAGGTCTTTGACGCCCCACGCCTCATCGAGTCTCGCACCAGTCCACCTCAGCCCGTGAAGTTCTGCCCCCGAATAGGCGCTAAGGAATGATTCCCCGATGTTCTTCGGGAGAAGGATCTCATCCCTGCCGTCATTATTGATATCAAGAGCGACGATCCTGCCCCGAAGTCGCACCCTCAGGCTCTTATCCGATTCAGCCGCGGGCTTTGACATAACCGCTGCTATCCCCGTCACCGGCTTGTACACGTAAGTGTTGACCACCGTATACGTCTCCTGGCTCTTCCACAGGGGCGAGTCCTTGGAATAGACGATTACGCGGTCTTCATCATCAAGCACAACAAGGAATGGATTCTGTTCTCCGAAATAGGCAAACGTAAACCCATAGAGTGTCACGCCTCTGGGAAGCGACAATTCCGGGCCGGGTACGTACTTCCCGCCGGACCACGTATACTGTCTGGGCGTTCCGGTGAAGAACTTGACGGGATCGTAATCCTGGCCGATCAGCATGATCCCGCGGCCGGGATACGTGATCACGCGGAGAAATCCTGGGATATTGGCACCACGGCGGAAATCGCCGTCCTGGTACTGTACCACGTAAGAAAACACCTTGCCATTCAGCATGGCGGTCACGAAGATCTCCGACTTCCCGTCTCCGTTGATGTCCGCAGCATCGATATTGATGTACTGGATGCCGGAGGGCGGCGGCATCGACTCCGTCATCTGGTCCCGGACATCGCTCGGTGTCCGGTAGTAGTCAGAGGTCACATTTTCTGTCCAGACCTCTCGCCAGCCCGTGGGCTCAAGGCGGTAAATATGGAGTCGTGCATCGTCCAGGAACGCATACTCGAGATTGCCGTCTCCCTTAAAATCGCCAGTAACAAAATACCTCGCAGCGAATGGCAGCTCCGACGTAACGCTTTTTTCTTCCTTGATAGGGACGAAGAAGGGCCGGAGCTCGCCGAGCGCCTGTTTGCCTGCCTTGAGGTCGAGCATGGCCACAATCGTATCGAGTTGGCTGGCATCTTCAGTATAGAAGATCCTGGCTGTAATCATCTGTCTGCCATCGGAGGAAGGATATATGGCGAGCGAGATGACTGCGTCAAGACCGAACACGGTCCCCATTTCCTTGACCAGGGCGCTGTCGCGCTGCTTTCTATCTCTGACGAATACTTCCACTTTCTCGTTTTCGAGCACTGAAAACCTGCCGAGCTCGTTCAGCCTCTCAGCCAGCCTTTGAATGATCTCGGGATGATCGGCCCGGAGCGGCAGGAGCGCGATGTTGATCTTTCTCGGAGTAATTCTTGCCTTGTCACCCGGCTTCGGGTCCTTGAGCTTCTTCTTGATCACTGCAGTCGACGAGGTGTCGGCCACGCTGGTCACTTCAGCGGTGCCGATCTCCTCTTCCGCGCGGCCGATGACCGCACCGGTCACGGGGTGGAGGATATCCTTACTGTCCCTCCAGAGCGTCAGCACCATGCCGGGCATGAGCCCGTCCTTTGTGCTGAGGGCAAGCGTGAGATGGTCACCCTGTACGCCCGTGACTTCGCCCTGGACCTTCGGGAAATACGACGAGATCGAAACCGCAAGCTCCTCCACAGATGTGAACTCCTCAACGCCGAGCGGCTTCTCTGCCGGTGCCGGGATCGGAATCAGCGTGAGGAGCACGAGTGTCAGGATCAGATGTTTTTTCATGGTTTCTCCAAATACCGCTACTTTCATGCGGCCCTCGCGAGGAGTATGCGCTACGGCACGGACTCGCTTTTAAGATCGCTGCACTGCGATTGCATGGACAATACCTTTATCCGTATGAACCCGCGCCCATCCATGGAAAGAATAATCGTATGTCATGCCAACTTTACCGCGATCTCCGTTTCCCAGGACATGCCTGGGCCGAGCGAGATACGCCAGATGGGCATCACCAGGGAGCTTTGATACACCCGTTCAAACCCGGATTCTGACTGCGAGACCGTCTCTACGGGTGCACGCCAGAGTACCGCAGATTGGCTGAAGATGAGCGCCAGCTTCAGTCTCAGCCACTCATCGACAAGACTCACCTGGTTCACGTTGTTCGTCTCTCCGCTCGACGCAAGGTTCCGTTTGTCGAGGGAATGTCCCGGTATGTCGTAATACCGGTCATGCGCATTTCCTGCGAGAAGCGAGAAGTTGAATTCGGCTCCGAAGGATGTGTTCAACTCTTCACTGCTCAGATTCGTGATCGTGTACTTGACAATAAATTCCGAGGCAGAGGCATGCAGAGACAAAGCCTTCTGGAGCTTCACGCCAAGCCCGGCCACGTGCCCATCGCGCTCCAGGGTGACGACCGCGGAGCTCGTCGACTTTTTGGACGTCATGCTGTAAGCGCCGAGCACAAAATCACCAGCCTCATAGTACTCGTGCTTCATGAAGCTCGCCAGGTCTACGCCAGAACCCAGGAAATGGTCCAAGAGAGCGCCGCGGGTGTACCAGTCGTAGAGGAGATGGTATTGCAGTCCCTCCTCCTTCACCGCCACTCGTTCGTGAATGGTCTTCACGCCCTCCGTAGAACCGGCTGATCTGTCCTTCACCATCTGGAGAATTTTTTCATGGTAGCCTTCGTGCCGGCGCGTGAGCGTGTTCGTAATGTTGAAGGACCGCGGTTTCCAGTCCACCTCCGTGAGCCTGCCGCCCTCGGCCGGATCGATGAACAGGTTCAGCAACTCGGAGTTAATCATGACCTCTTCGTTTCCATCCCTGTCGAAATCACCTTTTTCGATATCGAGCCATGATGCCGTGACATTTTTCTTTTGCTTCCCATGACCCTTGCCCCTGGCCCCTTGGTCCTCTGCTTTTAGAACCTTGTCCGCGAGATACTCTGCCTGGATCAACTGCTCATAGACCGCGGAGCGCAGGTGCGGCAGATAAAGCCCGCCGAATACCCCGTGCCAATACGAGTCGTTGCACTGCGATTGGTAGAGGTGGTCGATCATGCGTGACATCTCAGCGTTCTTCCTGATGCCCTGAGCATCGAGTCCATCGAGGACATTGCGCACCTTCTGGCTCACCATCACCATACGCTTGTGCATGTGGTTGCTCTCGGAGTACTTCGCGAGGAAGTTCCTCCAGAACCCGCCCTTGATGAAGGGCCGGATGTCCGCGAACTCCGGCGAGTTCTTCACCTTTGTCAGAGCATCCTCGTACTCCTTCATAGCGCGTGTCGGAAGTGACCATTCGCCCATCTCCATATACGATGCAGTCGGAAGATAAATTCTGCCAAGTGGCGGCTCTTTCCGCAGGTACTCGGAAAAGGTCGTGGTCTCGAGCCAATCGCCGCTCTGCTCAATCAGGGTAAAGAAACGCTCGAGCCAGCCCTCTTCATACACGGTGTGGTATGTCTCGGGCCAGACGCCGAACTTCTCTCCATCGTCCGCCATCACCGCAAGCCGGTTCCTCTCGGTCGAACGGAGGCCGGACAGGTGGGAGATCGTTTCCTCGGGCGGACGGAACGGGATCAGGTACCGGAGCTTCTCGCTTCCCGGAAAGATCCGGACGACGCCGTCCTGCTCTTCGGTGAGGTAGTATCCGTCCAGTTCATCATCGCGAAGCCCCGCCATCTTAAAATGAAAATCATCGACCACCACATGGTTGATGCCTGCTGCGGCGATGGACTTCGGCAAATGCGGTTCCCAGACCCTTTCGGCAAGCCACATTCCCTCAGCGTCATGGCCGAGCGTACGGCGGATGTGGTCCGACAGCGCGCGGATCTGGCCGACCTTGTCGTCGTCGGGCAGCACCGCGAGGATGGGCTCGTAAAACCCGCCCGAGAGGATCTCGGCCCGGCCCTCCGATACGAGCTTCCTCAGTCCGTCGATGAATTCGGGATGATGCTGCTCAAAATAATGATAGAGGATGCCTGTGTAATGCAGTGTAATCTTAATATGAGGATGACGCTCCAGCACTTTGATGAAGGGCAGGTATGACTTCTGATACGCCTCTTCCGCAACAAAATCGAAATTTCCTACCGGCTGATGGTTATGGATCGCGAAGATGAATTGTACTTTCGGCATCTCTTTAAAAACCTGTGTTTTCCGTTCTAATGTGATGAGAATACAGATGGGAATATTAGCCTCATGTCGGCGAAATGTCAATCGAAAACAGGGGAATAGAGGGGGGTGATCCAAGCGAAGAAGAGGGACATCCCGTTCGGGAACAGGATGTTAATTGTGTGGCAGGCTTTGCATCTTTTTCCGGTACAGGCTCGCTCCGGCATAAAACAGCATAACCGGAATCCATATCCAGACGATTTCAGCGGTCAAGACCTCAATACCTGCATTACTGAAGAATTTGGAGATCTTCATCGGAGAGGCGTATACCGGCCTCC
>DATJZV010000145.1:0-22106 GCA_035498715.1 Nitrospirota bacterium | reverse complement strand
ACTTCGCCATGCCGCAGCTCAGAGGGGTCAAGACCTTTGATCAAAGCCTCGGCAGGAAGGCCTTCTGGTTCATGAACTTCTTCATGATCCTCATCGCCCTTGCACTTGGCATTGCCGGTATCGTACAAGTCTACTTCCAGCGTGTTCTCGGCATGGACTTTCTCACGGCGCAGGGGTTTATGAAGCTGTGGTACGCCGTGTTCTGGGTTTCGGCATGGGGGTTCGCGGCCGGGGTTGTGATGTTCCTCTTTGACTTCTTCAGACTTGCAAGGGCCAATGCGTAACTGTGTTTTGGAGCGATTGCAGGATGGAGTCATGACGATTTAAGTCGTATTGTGAAGCTTGCATGGATTTCACGTACTACGTGGAACGGATGCACATGGACTCTTCGGCATCCGGTGCGTATCATAGCAGGATGTAAGCAACGACGGAAAGGGCAGGGGCATCAGCACCATCATCAGAGATATCCTGCGACCTCCAGAGGCCATTTATCATTGACCAGGGGAATATATGCGGATACGTATGTTCCCCTGTCCATTAACCCTCCGGTCATGATATCCTTTATATATCTTTTTGCATTGAAGAAAAGGGCCGACGATCCCTATGCTATACTAAACATTAAGGAGATCGCCTTCTTATGAGATCATTTAGGGAGATTAAACAAAACTACCGTTTCACGCCGGAAGATGAAAAACGCCTCGAGGGTCTGCGTACTCTCATGGAAGAGCATGTAGACGAAGTCATGAGCACCCTCAGCCTCTGGATCATGGGGACCAAAGGAGCTGCGAAGTTTTTTACCGATGAATCCCGAAAAAAACACGTCTTCGGCGCCCAGCGTGATTGGTTCCTTGATCTCTTTTCCGGAAATTATGATAACCGGTACTATGAAAAGCTCATTCGGATCGGCGCCACCCATGTCAAACAGAACGTCGATGCGCACTATATGAATAGAGCCGTCAACCTTGTAAAGAATGCCTGTATCGGCATTGTGCAGAAAATAGAAGAAGAGAAGGCAGAGGCGACCAACAAGATCATCTCCATCGGAAAGATCCTTGACATCAGCCTTGATGTGATCACGACCTCCTATATCGAGGAGGAGCTCAGGACCTATTCTCCCGTCTACAAGGTTGAAAGCGCACTCATCGGTTTCTCAGAACGTTTTTCACAAACAACGAACCTCATTCTCGTGCTTGCGCTAATCGGCCTCACCATCGGTGTCGTGTGGCTGTTCGTTCAGGACGTGATGAACATCATCACGGGCGACGTGGAGCGCGGCATCATTTCGGCCCTGGGTTCCATGCTGCTGCTGTGGCTCATGATCGAACTCATGAATACCGAAATATCGCACCTCAAGGGCGGGAAATTCCATATCAGCGTATTCGTGGGTGTGGCCCTGGTAACCATGATACGCGAGACCATGATAGCCACTCTCAAGCACGAAAAACCCGAATCCATTTATTACCTTATCGCGGCCATTCTTGTCATCGGCTTCGTATTCTGGATCGTGACCAGGGCAGAGGAAAAGAACAAGTAACAGGACGATCCATCCTGGTATGATATTCGTCATAGTCAGTTTTTACTGGTTCTGTTAACATCGAAGCATAATATGAGAGGACGTATGGATAAACAACCGGCAAATTGCACGATATCGGAAGAAGATCTCAGGGCGGCACTCTTGGAAATAAAAACCTATGTGGACGTTACCGAAGAGGATCTGAAGAAGATATACGATATCGCTCTCCGCCATGCGCAGGAGCGTGTTGCGACCCGGGTTCCCGTACGGGATGTGATGACGAGTACCGTGGTCACTATTAAACGGGATGCCGACCTCCACGAGGCAGCACGGCTCTTGTCGGAGAACAGGATCAGTGGAATGCCGGTAGTCGACGACGACAACCGAGTGATAGGCGTCATCAGCGAGGCGGACATCCTGATCCTTGCGGGAATGAAGAAGGAACATACCTTCAGGGATATTTTGCGCAATATCCTCGGCGAGCCTGTACCTGCCAAAAAAGGCGGGAACAAGGTCGGCGATGTCATGGGCTTTCCGCCTATTACCAGCAAGGCCAATGATGATGTTGGTGAAGTAGCTAAGATTCTCGATGACCGAAGGATAAAGCGGTTACCCGTTGTCGATGACGAGGGGAAGCTCATCGGCATAATATCGAGGGCCGATATTGTCAGGGCTATAGGCAGGAAACCGTAAAGAGCCCGGTGGATGATGAACGACGGGAGGATCTGCGTACCTCATTGCAGCGAATGATGATCATAGCTGAATATCTAGCAAAGATGAAAGGGGGGGCCAAGAGCCCGCCCGGCGTCGGCGTGAGTGAACTCATCTGGTCATGGCTCGGCTCGGCGCTCGGCATCGGGATCTGCGGATACCTGTCCGCGCAATATTTTGAGCCGATGGACTTGACTCTTCTCATCGGGTCGTTTGGGGCGTCGGCGGTCCTTGTGTATGGTGCGATCAAGAGCCCGCTGGCCCAGCCAAGAAATCTCATAGGAGGACATGTCGTTTCCGGCCTTACAGGCGTTGCATGCTATCACCTGTTCGGTCATATCGTGTGGCTGGCAGCGGCAATGGCCGTTTCTCTGGCCATCGTGGTCATGCTCGCCACCAAAACGCTACACCCGCCCGGAGGAGCGACGGCTCTGATCGCCGTCATCGGGGGAACAAAAATACACAATCTCGGCTTTCTTTACGCATTTATACCCGCAGGGGTGGGCGCGGTCATACTGCTGGTCATCGCCCTGCTCGTGAACAATCTCTCGAAAAGCAGAAAATATCCGGAGTATTGGGTTTGACATCGTCCCCGCCCTGAAGCGACGGGGTGTTTGGCGCAGATGATAAGTTAAATGCCTTGAGTTGCGAAAGGTCAATCTTTTTTTTCTTCTTCGTTATCTTTATTATTTTCTTTATCTTTTTCTTTATCTTCTTCTTTATCTTCTTCTTTATCTTCTTCCTTTTCTTCTTCCTTTTCTTCTTCATCTTCGAGCATGCGGTACTTCGGTCCTTCGACATCATCGTACTGCCCGCTCTTGACCGCCCAGAGGAAAAACATCCATCCGGCGAACCCGGCACAGAGCGTGAGGAAGATCAGAAGGAACGTGCTCCACATCAGCTTATCCTCGCACGCAGGGAATTGCCGACCACGGACAGTGAACTGAAAGCCATGGCGCCGGCAGCCATGATCGGGTGCAGGAAGCCGAGAATTGCCAGGGAGATTGCAACGATATTGTAAAAGAACGCCCAGAAGATGTTCTGCCTGATGACCCTGAAGGTCTTTTTCGCAAGCGCTATGGCATCAGCGACAAGTCTGAGGTCTGAACGCATGACAACAATGTCGGCGCTTTCGAGGGCGATGTCGGTGGCCCGGCCCACGGCAATGCCGACGGTAGCCTGTACGAGCGCGGGTGAGTCGTTGATGCCGTCGCCCGCCATCAGGACGTGCCTTCCTTCTTCCTCCAAGCGTCGGATTTCGCCGGCTTTTTCCATTGGAGATGCCTGGGCTTTCACCGATGCGATCCCGGTCTTTTTCGCTACCGCCTCTGCTGTGTTCAAGTTGTCGCCCGTTACCATGGCCACGCCGAGTCCCGCTGTTTTGAGCTTATCAACGGCCGCTGACGCCTCTTTTCTAACCTTGTCGGAAACGACGAAGACGCCGCGTACCGAACCATCATGGCACAGGAAGATCACCGTCGAACCTGATTTCTCGCTCTCCATGAGCTCCAAATTACGCTCCCTGTCCAGAACAGAGTCTACTGTGCACTTAATGCCCTCGGACTCGATGAAGCCCCTGCTGCCAATGAGCGCAGGTTTTCCGTGGATCGTCCCTCTTACGCCTCTGCCGGGCACGGCGGAGAACCCCATAACCTCGTATGGATCAAGGCCTCGTGCAGCCTCAACGACGGCCCTGCCTAGAGAATGCTCTGAATGTCGTTCGAGCGACAATGCGAGCCGGAGAGCTTCGCTGACCGGTATCCCGACGGCAAGCGATTCGCTACACACGGGTTTTCCCTCGGTTATGGTTCCTGTCTTATCCAGCACGACGAAATCCACTGACGCAGCCTTCTCGATCACGTCGCCACCTTTGATGAGGATACCCCTGGTAGCGCCATTCGATGTACCGATCAGGATGGCGAGGGGCGTGGCGAGTCCCAGGGCGCACGGACAGGCGATCACCATGACCGAGACCGCATTCATGAGGGCACGCGAAGGCGCGGCACCATGATATATCCATCCCAGGAACGTCAGCAGGGAGATGAGAAGAACCGCAGGCACGAAGTAGCCGATTGTCCGGTCAGCCAGAGACTGGATCGGGGCACGGCGCGCCTGGGCATCGGCCACGGCCTGGATGATCTGTGCGAGCACCGTGTCCTTGCCTGTCTTGGTAACCCGGAATACAAGCCTCCCGAAGAGGTTGAGCGTACCGCCAAATACTTGTGCCCCGTCAGCCTTCGGGGAGGGCCTCGATTCGCCGGTGAGCATGGATTCGTCGGCCTCTGATGCTCCCGTAACAACGATACCGTCCACAGGGATCTTTTCTCCCGGGATCACTTCCAGCAGGTCCCCTGGACGGAGAGACGACACGGGAACCATCTTCCGAGCAGCAAGGCGGAGCCGATCATTTGAATCCGACTGATCTGACGACACCTCCAGCTTCCGAGCCTCCCTGGGGCTGAGCTGCATAAGCCTGCTGATGGTCTCCGATGCCTTTCTCTTGGCGCCCGCTTCAATGTATCTCCCGAGCAGGATCAGCGTGATGATCATGGCCGCGGTGTCGAAATAAACCTCGCCGCCGCTCACCATCTGCTGGATACTGTAGAGGTAGGCGGAAAGGGAACCTGCGGCGATCAGAACATCCATGTTGAACGTTAGATTCTTCAGGCCCCGGAAAGATCCCTTGATGATCGGCCAGCCTGCGTAGAAGAGGACCGGTGTTGTGAGTGCGAACGATATCACATGAAAAATGAACTTGGTCCTTTCATCGATACCCTGAAAATATCCTGCATACAGAGCGATGGAAAACAGCATGAGCTGCATGGAGAAAAAGGATGCGGTGCCGAAGCGGATGAGCAGGTCACGGGACTGCTGTTTCTGCTCATCCTCCCATGCCTTGGGCAGGAACGGTTTGGG
Source organism: Nitrospirota bacterium (assembly GCA_035498715.1). Lineage (GTDB taxonomy): Bacteria > Nitrospirota > UBA9217 > UBA9217 > UBA9217 > DASPSR01. The sequence continues at coordinate 16,966 of DATJZV010000145.1, read as the reverse complement.
AGTGTAGCCGATTGACTTGATGCGTGAGATGATGGCGCCGATGTCGATCTTGCTTGGGTCCCAGCGGATCTTCGCCCGGTGCGTGGCATAGTTCACATTGGCGTACGAGATTCCCTTTGTGCGGAGAAGGATCTTTTCATTCAGCCAGACGCAGGACGCGCACCGGATGCCGTCGAGGATCACGTCCGTCTCGATTTCGCTTCCCGCCGGCCTCAGCCCGTCAAGGAAGGCCGATATATCCACTGCCTTGTCCTCGGCGGGGCCGGGCGTCCACTCACGCCTCTTTGCGTAGAACTCCTCGAGCCCCTCACTGCGGATGAGACGGTAGATACCGTTACACCCGTGGCAACAGAAAACCTTCCTCTGTCCGTTGATCTCGTCGTAGACGGCATCGCGCTCCGTCACTTCGAGCATGCAGTGGTCACATATTGGCATACATCCTTATTCCTCTGAACAGAAAATAGATCCCCATGATCATGACGACGACTCCGCCCGCCCTGTAGATCCTGCCGCGCAGAGATGCGCTGATCGAGGACATGAGTGCCCCGAAGATGAGGAGAGCAGGCAGCGTACCAAGTCCGAACAGCAGGGAGGTCAGCATTCCGGGAAACAGGCCGCCTGTCCCGGCCGACGCAATGAAGACCGTGTATGACAGGCCGCAGGGGAGCAGGCCGAGAATGAGACCGAGCGGGTAGTAGCGAAGCGTTGAAGGCCATGTCAGGACCGCTTGGGCTGCCCGGAGAATAGGGAGATTATGTTTCTCGATCCATGCTGTTTTAGGGCCTATGCCGACGATGCTCAGTCCCATGAAGATCATCGCGATGCCGGCAAATACTGCCACGATGTTCTGGATGCCCGCAAGTCTGCCCGTGACATTGACGAATGACCCAGACAGCCCCATGACGCCGCCGATGAGTGCATAGGTAGTGATACGGCCGCTGTTGTACAGAAGGTGGGGTGCCATGCGGATCAAGAACGGCTGAGGCGCGATCGCCTGTGCCAGGGCATAGGACGCTACGAGCGGTCCGCACATACCGATACAGTGTCCAAAACCTCCGAAGACACCGGTCGTGAACGCCAGGAGATATCCCGTCTCCATGCTATTTCACCTCGAACACAAAGCTGGCGACAGCTGTTTTCGCGGCATTTTTGACGGTTACCTCGGCTTGCCACGTCTTGTTCCCGCTGGGACACCTCGTTATAATGCCTTTGCCTTCGTATCGTCCATCGTGCACATGCTTCAGGACAGGCTGGTTCGTTCCCATGAACATACCGGGCATGGAGAGATCAAGCGACGTCGCTGCGTCCGTCACGGGCGATCCGCCTCGACTAAGGTTGACGATGAACGTGAGCTCGGACATTGCTGCCACGGGCTTCGGCTGAACATCAAATTCGATTGTCAATCCGTCGCCTGTTTCTATAAAGCAGGAGCCACGCTGGATATCGCAAGCGGCCCTGTTCTCTGCGGCGGAGACGGGTAAAGACCCGATCCCGATAATCCCTGCCAGGAGGCCAATGCCTGCGAGGAACGTCCACGGAGTGCCGAGCTTGTTCCAGGATCGTTTCATTTCACTCCCTGTGCTGCAAAAATTGGTTCCTTGAAAATGGAGTGGTTATTATTGCGGCTGACATCAATGATCAAGTCCCAGTTTCCGTAGAACAGAAGATTGATGGAAGCATGATAGCTGCCGTCTGACTGTTGGATGGTTCGATAGATTTTATCATAAGCCCGCGTCGATGACCTGCTTACCGTCACGCTGACAGCTGCATCGGTAAGCAACGAACGGTCCTTGTCGATGACCTTGACGATTAGTTCGTTCCTGCCTGTTTTGAACGGTGCTCCCTGTATGGAAACGGTCCATCCAAGGCTTGCTTGTTTCTGCCGTGTTTCATCCCACGCTAGTCCCGTCTCATAGGGTTTTTCAACCACGAGACCCTCGAAACTCTGTCTGCCGACGATAAACGCTCCTATTGTCGCGGCAAGCGCAATGACGCAGATTAGTATGATCAGGATACGCATGTTCTGGACCTCTTAATTCTTCTTCGACATCATAAAGTACGCCGTTTTCGTGATGCTCTTATTAGCCTGTTTTGATCCGGCGGTCAGCGTGATCTTCACGGGGTGCTGTTCTCCGTTCGATACGCCATTCAGCGTCACCGAGACTGGTACCCTCGTGATGTCCGTGCCTCTTTGAAGCAACACGGTATGAGGGGACACGAGAGCCGTTCCCGATGAAGCTGCTACAATCAGATCGAGTTCAAGGTCGGATGTCCCCATATTTCTCAGAGACACAGTATAGGTGTTTGTGACGCTTCCGTCTGTCAGTATCCTTGGTGCTTCGGTATAGTTCAGGTGCACGCTCATATCGAAGGGCATTCGCGATACAGAGAGATACACGAGAAACACGAGAGAAATCGCCGTAATGACGCCGGTGATCAGCGGGTTCACCCGGACGCCGGCGGCCCGTTCGCCGGGAAGTCCGAAACTGTAGCGGACAAGCGATTTACGGTCCCTCCTGCCCATCCGCTCCGTGCAGGCGTCCACACACTCGGCACAGTGGATACAGGCCATTTGAGAACCTCTCCTGATGTCGATACCGACCGGGCAGGCTTTCACGCAGGCGCTGCACTGCATGCATTCTTCGCCACGACGGGAATCGAATGCGACCACAAGCGTCCGATCGTCGAACAGCACACTCTGCAGTTTCGCATAGGGGCAGACCGTTGCGCAAAAACGTCTCCGCAGCGCGATCAGATCAAGAAACACCATTGCCGAAAGGGCAAGCCAGGAGCCTGCTGCGATCTTCGCAGGCATGCCGCCGGTCTGGAGCAGAGACGGAAGATCATAGGGTGATACAAAATATCCGATCAGGCTTGCTGCAATGACCCCGCTCACCAACAAAGCTGCCGAGGCGGCGGCGGCCTTGGCAGCATACCCCCGTTGCCAAGCCGTTGCCATGAAATTTGTAGCATCGACCAGGACGGTCTGCGGGCACAGCCAGCCGCACCAAAGTCTCCCGAATATGGTCGTTGTGAAAATGGTCAGGAAGGTCAGGAAGATAACTGCGATCAGGATAATGAAAAAGTCGGCCAGCCATATATCGGTACCGAAGATCAAAAGCCGGAGCGACGGGATATCGAACCGGAAGGCGCTCTCTCCGTGTATCCGCAGGAAGGGGAGGCTGATGAGGATAAGGAGTAGTATTGCGCCGGAAAACCGCCTGAGTCTGTGGAACTTCTTACTCATCGTCGTCCAGCATTTTGTACTTCACTTCCTCAACCTTTTTATGCCGCTTCTTGGAATAATAATGTATGATAATGATCGCGAAGAGCACGACCAGGGCGAGCCCGAATAAAACATATGCCCATGCTTGCGTTTCCATGAGATACCCTCAACTCTCTTTAAATTGGTCCGAACGAACCCGCACCAACGTCGTCTCTCGCAAAGCTCATAATGGCTTTTTAAAGGGCTCCTTCGCGTCTTTGCGAGGAATTTACTCCCCATCTTGGCGAGAATTCGTTAGAAAACGGACTACCCGCTGTTCTTTCCTTTTCGCGCGGAAAAAACGAGCACGATGATGCCGATCACTGCGGCGGTTGTAAATCCGATTGTTGCTGCAATCGATATATCCATAAAATACCTCCCTGATATTCTTATTGCAAGGAAAAGAAACGGAGCCGGGAGGCCGCATCATTATGACTGCAATCCTTCTGACTCCTTGGGGGATTACGGTTTCAGTGATTCCGTATACGCGCGCTCCTGCGACCATCCGCTGATGGCCGGCGTATGCGCGGCGAAGTAGTAGATGCCCCAGAGGATCAGCCCCCAGAACAGCAGCTGCCACCCAAGGGGAAGCCGACGTCCCGTCTCTTTTGACTCGAATGCCTCAATATCATCAGTGTCCAATGGTTCCGTCATTGTCGAATTCCTCCTCTCCGCTATTTCGTCGTGGTGACGGCCGTGCCGATCACCTGCATGTACGCAATCAGCGCATCAAGCTCCGTCTTGTCCTTCAGCTGTGCGAGCTCCTCGCGCGTGTACGGGAAATCATTTGCCTTCATGTGGGCTTCGATGTCCGTTGGATCGAGCTTGTTTTGCTTTATCCATCCGTAGGCTGGCATGTTGGATTCCGCGTACATGGCCTGTGGATTATCAAAGTGTATCTCGTGCCACTGATCGGGATATTTCCCTCCGATGCGTGCGAGGTCCGGGCCTGTGCGCTTCGAACCCCAGAGGAAGGGCCTGTCATAGGCGAATTCTCCGGCCTTCGAGTACTCGCCGTATCGCAGGACCTCGGTCTTCAAGGGACGCACGGTCTGCGTGTGGCAGTTGTTGCATCCTTCGCGTTGGTAGATGTCCTTGCCCGCGAGCTGGAGCGCGGTATAGGGCTTGAGGTTTGCCAGTTTCGGATGCATCTCCGGCGTCAGCATCGGGATGAACATGGTTACAGCGGTCCCGATCAGGATGACGACGGTCGCAACGATCGCGAACAGAATCGGTTTGTTGTAAAGATTGCCTGCCATGATATCACCCCCTATGCCTTCGCTCCGGCAAGATCAAGCTTGCCTTTGCGCATCGTCATATAGATGTTGTAGATGAAAAAGAGCATGCCGACCGTAAAGATCACGCCCCCGAGCGTTCTCATTTTCCAGAAAGGATAGTTTTTCGCAACCACTTCGATGAAGGTGTACTTCAGGCTTCCGTCGGGGTTGGTCGCCTTCCAGAGCGCGCCCTGCATGATCCCGGTGATCCACATGGTGATCGAGAAGATAAGCTGGCCGATCAGTACGAGCCAGAAGTGGACATTCGCGATCTTCTCGCTGTAGATCTCGGTGTTGTAGATCTTCGGAATGATATAATAGATCGATGCGGCGGCGGTCATGGTAACCCAGCCCATGGTGCCCATATGCACGTGCCCGGGTACCCAGTCGGTGTAGTGGATCAACTGGCTTACGACCCGGAGCCCCTGCGTCGGCCCCTGGACCGTCTGCAAGCCGTAAAACGTGATGCCGAGGATGAAGAACTTGGTAAGGTAGTTCGTCTGCATCTTCGACCAGTCATTGCCAACCGTATAGTAGCCGTTCACTACGGAGCCCCACGATGGCGCGATCAGGAAGATGGTAAAGGCGATCCCGAGGGTTTGGATCCAGTCGGGCAGCGGCGTGTAGACCAGGTGGTGCGCTCCTGTCCAGAGGTAGGCGAATACAAGCGACCAGAAGGCGACGATGGAGAGACGGTGACTGTAGATCGGCAGACCCGTCGATTTTGGCAGGAAATAATAGAACATTGCAAGAATCGGCGTCGTAAAAATGAATCCTACCGCATTATGTCCGTACCACCACTCCACGTTAGCGCTGTTAACTCCCGCAAAGAGATGGTAGGATTTGTTCCAGCCCGCAGGAATAGAGAGATTGTTCACGATATAGAGAACGGCGACGGCGATGGTCGTTGCGAGGATGTACCACAGAGAAATGTACATCTGTTCCTCTTTTCGCTTGATGATCGTGCCGAAGACGTTGACGGCGAATATGACCCAGAGGATGACCACGGCAATATCAAGCGGCCATTCCAACTCTGCGTATTCATTCGACTGGTTCATGCCTGCAAACAGGCTGAGCGCCGCGAGCAGGATGGCGACGTTGAAGAACCAGAGATGAAACCGCGCGAGCTTCGGGAACAGGAGCGGCCGCTTGGTGAGCCGCATTATGATGTAGTAGAAAATGCCGAATATCGCGCCGATCCCGAGCCCGAAGGCGAGCCCGTTCGTATGCACCACCCTCAGTCGTCCGAAGGTAAAATAGGGCGGGATGTTCATCGACGGCATCCACATCTGCACCGAGATCCAGAGCCCGATCAGGATCCCGACGACTCCCCAAAAGATCGAGGAGACGATAAAGCCCTTTACCGTTTGATTATCATATCGATAATCACTCATACTATTGCCTCCTTGGTTAGGACAACAAGAGTCCTATTTTTGCGTGGGTAAATGTTATCTGTCAACAAGCTTCGCGATCGTTTCTCTCTTGAGCCGTTTTTCCACCTCCTTTCGCACTTCCACCCAGACCGGATGGACAGCGCAGGTCGAGCTTAGTTTGCATCGCTTGCTATCGATCGCGCAGATATTGATACCGGCCGGCCCTTGAACGGCCTCCATGATGGATAAGAGCGTGATAGCGGACGGTTTTCGGGCAAGTTGAAATCCGCCGTTGACGCCGCGCGAGGATGTCAAGATGTGGCTCCGTACCAGCCGCTGCAGGAGCTTGGCGAGAAAGCTCTTGGGGATCTGCATTGCATGGGCCACTTCGGTGACGCTCGCCGTGCGGTCGCGGTTCTTTGCAAGGTACAGGACGGTGCGCACGGCATAATCTGTCTCTCTGGTAATCAGCATAGATTACTTTAACGACTCATATACCTTGCCGACCATCTTGGCAGAGGGTTTCAGGGTCTTGTCGCCTTCCTTCTTCCACTGAGCAGGGCAGGCCTCTACAGGATTTGCCGCGAGGTGAATGTTTGCATTGACCTTCCGCAGGATCTCTTCAACGTTCCTGCCGAGATTGTAAAAGTTCATTTCTGAATTGAGCAGAACGCCGTCAGGGTTGATGATGAACGTGCCTCGCAGTGCGAGACCTGATTCCTCATCATAAACTCCGAATTGTCGGGAAAGCTTTCCGGTGGGGTCCGAACCCATCGGGTATTTGACTTTTTCAAGCAGCTTTTCATCACGCTGCCATGCGAGGTGTACGAATTTGGTATCAGTGCTTACCGTAATGACCTCGGCGCCGGCTTTCTTGAATGCTTCATACTGCTCTGCCAGAGCAGCGAACTCGGTTGCTCAGACAAAGGTAAAGTCCGCGGGATAGAAGAACAGAACAGTCCATTTCTTCGCTGTTTTCTGTGCTGCGAGACTTATCTCGCCAAAATCACCTCGGGAAGCATCGTAGGTTTCCAACTTGAATTCCGGCACCGACTGCCCGACCCGGACGCTGCAGCAATCGCCAGTCATGATATCGTCCTCCTTTTGTCAATATAGGATATTTAAGACCCTAATTTATCAAATTAGATGAATTTGTCAAGCGGTTTTCAAACAGCAGTGCGAAAAATTACTAGAAATTGCAAAATGTTGAGGTGCGCGATGCAACGCGAAACAATCGAAAGCCTTATGGTAATATCGTGCGCGTGCACCATATTAAGTTCTATCGATAGTATAGTCTTTAGTATATCACAGGGAAGGATGTTACGGTGGCTTCTCGACGTTTTGCACGACATCTATGACAATGACATTGCAGGAGTTGGTGGCAGTATCATCACAGACAAAATATTGTTCAAAGAGAGTGATGAGGAATGTCAGGATCGAGAGATGAAAACCTTGAAACCTTAATAGTATGGGATGGGTCCTTTTATGGTCTTGGCACGACATGGCGTGAGGATGGCGGATTTCCGGCAAGATAGGGAATCAAGGAATCACGTTCTAATCGTCTCTTTCGTTGTATAATGAGTGTGATTTTCTCTGGGTAAGGCACAACTTCTTCCGAAACCGAGATGAAAGAGTCCTTTTCTGTCACCGAGCTCTCTGTTGCACGCCTCGATGCAGGCGCCGCAGTTCACGCATGAGATGTCCCGTTTGTTCTTTCTCGGGGTCACGTTCATAAAGCATGCTCTGTCGCAGCCTTTGCAGTCAGTGCAGGCGGATATCCGGGCAGTGTCCATGTTGAGCCGGAGCGAGACGGGACTGATCCAGCCAAAAAGCATCTGCATGAGGCCTGCGGCGCAGACAAACCTGCAGAGGACGTGACGCACGAAGATCGAGGTGATGAGCATGTAGATCGAAACGCCGATGATGCCTGCTTTAACGCCGAAGGTGAGGTTTCCGGTCATGATCTGGTGCCAGATCGTTTTTGGGGCCACGAAGTAACCCGTCAGCGCCACACCGCCTGCGAGGGGAATTACCACTGCGCTCAGGACCGCCATGGTGCCGTACAGGAGCCTTTTCTCCCTGCCTCCTTCGGGATCGTTCTGTTTCTTGCTGTACAGGCTCCTTCTGCCAAGAAGTTTAAGCGTCAGGAAATCGGAAAGTTCGAACAGTGCTCCCTCAGGGCAGAGCCAGCCGCAGAAGAACCTCCCAGTCACGAAACCGAGCAGGGGGAAAATGGACAGGAACAATATCCACGGGAGTATGCCCCTCAGGAAAAAATGGAGCGCAATGCGAAGAGCCCCCAAAGCGCTCTGGTCGGCATAATATTCAGGCCGTATGCCGAAGCTCCACGATATACCGAACAGGATGAACTCATGGGTATCCGAATCGAAACGCAGGATGTTCAGCACGGGCATCAGGAAGATGAAGAGGATGAAGAACACCTGGGTGATTCTTCGATATGTCGTCAAAGTGGCCGTCTTCATACTGCATTTATAACGCAGAAGAGTGACATTTAATATGACTTGGGTCATATATCGCATTGATGCTAAAATTGCACGCCTCTCTGTTATCTGCGACGGAATCTAGGCAGGCCAAGAGCAGACAGCTTGCTTCGAACGTGTCTTAAAATTAATCTAAGTAGTAGCTACGATGCAATCTCGATTTATGCTGTCTGATGCTTTTTCCCCGCCGAATATATCCCTTAGTAGGTGTCATGGTTTGTTACGTTCAGATAAAAAAAGAGGACGGTGAAATACCGTCCTCTTTTAAACTTCACTGATCACGATATTATTCGCGTTCCTTTGCCGTCTGAAGCGCCGGATATGGTTCCTTGCCGAGCTTGAAGTAGTCAACGACGAAGATCGCGACGCCGATGAGGAATCCGGCTCCGAAGATCGCGCGGAATACCCAGAACCAGAGGTTGTAACTCGCCTTCACGGCCTCGTAGTCCAGACCCATGAGCCGCTCCATATAGACCTGCACCATGCCTGCGCCGGTAAGCGTGAATACCATGAACACCATGGAGATCGTCATCCACCAGAACGATGCATAGGCCCGTCCTGGATCATATTCTTTAACACCTCTGATCGCGGGCAGCGTAACGTAGATCATGGACATCACGAGCAGGACGTACGCGCCGTAGAACGCGAGGTGGCCGTGTGCCGCCGTGATCTGGGTCCCGTGGGTCCACTTGTTCACCTGCGGCAGGGTGTGGATTGCGCCCCAGAGGCCCGCGCCGACGAAATTGAAAATGGCGTGTGCTACAGTGTAATAGAGGCCCGCTCGGTTCGTCACATTCCGGTGCTCGCGGGTGGTCCTGAATGCGTCCCAGACCATGAGGAGTAGCGGGAGGGGTTCCAGGGAACTGAAAAAGCCGCCGACCCAGAGCCAGTACTTTGGCGTGCCGATCCAGTAGTAGTGATGGCCGGTGCCGAGTATGCCGGTGAACATAACGAGTCCCACTTCGATGTACATCCACTTCTCGAGTACTTCACGCTTCGCGCCTATGACCTTCATAAGCATGAACGCGAGGAGCGCGCCGGCGATGACCTCCCAGGCGCCTTCCACCCAGAGATGGACCACCCACCACCACCAGAACTGGTCCTTCACCATGCTCTTGGTGTAGACCATGCCAGGCAGGTACATGAGGGCGAGGAACACAAGGCCGCCGAGGAGCACGCCCTGGATGCCGGTCCACTTTTTCGTTTTCAGCATGGTCATGAACATGTTAAAGAGGAATGTGAGCACCGAGACCACGATAAGGATATCGGCCCAGCGGGGCGCTTCGATATATTCACGTCCTTCGTTCAATATCAGCGTGCCGAAAACCGTTTTGTTCGCTTGGGGATTGAAGCCCATCCAGATGTAGCCGACCACGACTGCCGCGATAGTTACGACCGTTGCCCAGAACTGGAACAAAGCGAGGGGATAGCTCCAGACCTCGGTCTCCGATTCTTCAGGCACCACATAGTAGGTCGCTCCCATGAGACCGCACAGGAGCCAGACCACAAGCGAGTTGACATGAAGCGTTTTGATGATATGGAACTTCAAGAAAAAGAAGTTCGGCCAGATAAATTCTGCCGCTCCGATGAGCCCGACGAGCACCTGTACGAAAAACAGCAGGATCGCGAAGGTATAAAAGTACTGCGCGATCTTTTGACTTTGATATTTCATCGTCATTTTGTCACCTCCTTGAGGGTCAGCATGTAGATGGTCAATTGTTCGAGTTCAGCATCCGACGCTGTTATCGGGGGCATGGCAGAATTCTTCACGAACTTCTGCGGGTCCTTGAAGTGGCCGATGAACCAATCCTTGTCATGCCTGCTGCCGACCTTGGTCAGGTCCGGTCCCGAAGTCCCCCCGATACCGTTGATGGTATGGCAATTGGAACATCCCTGCGACTGATAGACCAGCTGCCCGGAGGTCAGCTCTTTTCCGCCTACGCCTGCAGCGGTCGCCAGAATAGGCTTGGGCGGCCAATCGTTTGTGTCCACCTTGGACGCCCAGTCCAGGAAGGCGAGCAGGTTGTCAGCCTCGTCGGACGTGATGCCGAGCGTGGGCATGACCGCATCCCCCTTGACGGCCTTTGGGTCCATCACGAACCGCTTGAGGTAGCTTTTAGGCTTTCGCGCGGCCACCTTGGTCAAGTCGGGAGCGAAATAGGTGCCGTTCCCGAAAATGGTGTGGCATCCGATGCAGTCATACTTGTGCCAAACCATTTTGCCGTCATCTACTGCTTGCGTGATCTGCGGCGCCCGGCTATCGAGTTTTCCCAAGGTGTCGACGGTCATGGCAATGAAGATCGCGAAGAAGAAGAGACTGCCGAAGATAAAGAGATTCCTTGCTGCTTTGTTGCTCATATGCACCTCCTTTAGCGTTAGTAGTAACGTCCGTCATGGGAAAAGCATAATTGATTCATTTTATTTTAGGTATGATGTACGTCATACGGTCCGGCGTAATGCGTTTCGACGTTCCAGAGAGATTTTAAGAGATGCAGGGGACATACTTAAAAACACAGAAAGTTGCATCATAATTTTAATGCTTGCCAAGATTGACTTTAGTACTGACTGATGCTAAAGTTAATCATTATGCGATTTGAAAGGAGGAATTCCCATGAAGAGGGCAGCAATTGTTTCGATTGTCGTTGTATTTCTTGTTGTTTCACTGGGACTCTTGATGGCGGCGGACAAGAACAAGGTTTATTATGTCTGCAACTGCGGTGCTGACTGCAAATGCGACACCATCTCTAAAGAACCCGGGAAGTGCAAATGCGGAAAAGAAACGGTCGCCATGCACCTTCTGGCAATCGAGAAGGACATGGCAGTCTTCTGCACGTGCGGCGCCGATTGCACCTGCGAGCGAAGCAAGGACGACCCGTCCAAGTGTGGCTGCGGAAAGCCGGTAAAAATGGTCAGCTTGAAAGGGAAGTATGTATGCGCCTGCGGTGGGGGCTGCAATTGCGGCGCCATATCCGACAAACCGGGCAAGTGTTATTGCGGGAAGGACATGAAACAGGTTTTATAACGGTGATCTGCTTTCAAACGAAAGCCCTCGCTCATGAGCGAGGGCTTTTTATTGTTCAGCATGATGATCTCTGATTTCAGGTTACGAAGAAAGCTATCATCCTACCGGCTCAATCCACCGGCGTCACCACTGCCATCACCACGAGTTTCTCGCCCTTGTTCGCTTCAAAACCGTGAGGCACCGATGGTTCGCAGAGAATGCAGGTTTTTTCGTCTGCTTCAATTTTTTCATCCCCGACCGTGAATGTTCCTTTGCCCTGTACGCAATACATCATGAGCCTTAGCGGCGCCTTGTGCGGTTCAAGTTTCTGGCCAGGGATCAGGCACATGAGCGCCACGCGCATCTCCGGCTTGTCCGAAAGCATCTCGCGTGATATTCTGTCCGGGCTGAACTTCATCAATTTCTTAAGATCGAGCACTTCCATGATGATACCCTCCTCCTGTGTTCTTGTGAGATTTTCCTGTCTGCTATATAGTACCCTGAATGCAGGGGAGAGCATATGATATGTATCATAGGACAGCCAGGCCGTTCCCGCGTTTGCTACCACCATCTCCAGAGAGCGATAATGAACGTAATGACAAATACGAGGACAAGGTTCATGTACGCAAAGAAATAGAAGAGACGCTCATGGAATGGCCGGGCAGGCTTCTCTGCTGTCATTTGCAACATCCCTACCTGCGCCATGGCAAGGACCTTGTCCTCTCCGTGGGGAGCGTTCTTCAGACTGTCCGTAAGATCGTTGCCTGCTGAATGCTTCATCACATGCGCTCCATTCTTCCAGAGCCTGCCCTGCGAGACATCGTATACGATCCCTTTGTATGCAATGTAAGCGGGCCTGCCTTCCTTGCCATCGAAATGAGAAAGCTGATCAGGCGTAATGCCGTGAGAAAGGATCGTGGCTACGGGACTCTTCAACTTGCGTCGAAGGCGCGGTCCGATGTATACCGTTACGATGATCGCGCTCGAGAGCATGATGAGGAACAGAAATATCTTGACGCTCAGCAGCACGCCGAACCGCGTGGTGTAAAATGCTTCCCACGAGGGCATCCTGGCAATGGTGAGGAGAACTCCCGTTATGAGGATAACGATCATGGAAAGCCAGCCGAGCCTGAGTTCCCCCTTGGGTAAGCCCTTCGAGGCGTAGGCGGGCTTCAGGAGCACATGGACGTACATGATCGTTCCGAACCATGCGATCGCCGCCATGAGGTGCAGATATCCTATGATCAGGCGCATATAGTGCTGCGCTGTTGTAAGGGGCCGGTAGAGGCCTTTGACCTTCATGTCTTCAAGAAAACTTTTACCTGCCTGTGTCAGCGGACCACCGCCGATGACGTCAACATGGCAGTGCTTACACTCAAATCCTGTCTGTCGTGCATATTCCGGAGTGGCAAAGGAGGGCGTTGTGAAGAATAAAAGGAGGAGGAACAAAAGGAATGCGTGAAAGATCTGCATGGGGGCCCGTTCGCTTTTCATAGGGCGCATTATATCGAATTTACGGACAGCTGTAAACTGTGACCGCAGGAGATTTCATTTATGGACGCACCATGACTTTTCGGTGGCACATCAGACACAGGTTCCCGGATCTTTCAGCCTCCGCCGAGAACAGGAACTTTTTGTTCGAGGAATGAGGAACGTGACAGCTCGTGCAGGAAAGCTCTTTCCCGGGCCGCGAGGGATCTGGTTTGCCTTTGGTCGGATGTCTGTCGCCGAGTCCGTATCCTTGAAGGATGTGCTTGCCCGTAGCCTTGCCGTCATGGCAGGTACCGCAGAGTTCGTTCACCGGCTTTTCAAGAAGGGAATCCATATCCGAGGAATGAGGTGTGTGACAGGTCGTGCACTGGCCGGCGGCGACCGGGGGGTGAATGTTCTTCTTCGTGAACATTCCCTTGTCATGACAGGCATAGCAGAGTTCAGGAGGCTCAGCGGTCAGGAGCTTCGCGTTCTTACTTGCATGCGGATTATGACAGCTCGTGCAGCCCATGCCTATGGCGGGGTGCACGAGTTTTTTGCTGAACAGCGATTTGTCATGGCAATCGAAGCACAGGTCAGGCTGGTCGGCGGAAAGACCCTTTGCGTTCTTATTTGTTATTTTATGCGGGACGTCCCTCGCATCCACGGCAGCGTGGCATGTGGTACAGCCCATGGAAACTGCCGCGTGGACGCTTTTGCCTTTGGTGAGGTCCTCATGGCACTGAAGGCAGTCGATCTCCGCAGATAAGGCGTAAGAATACATGCAGAACAAAGACAGGAGCGCGCTCGACAAAACAAAATTTGTTCTCATGAGGAACGTTTCTCCACTATGTCGTTATAACGCCGATGAGATGTATTTATTTAAGAGTACTAATAACATAGCATCATCAGAACGCAAAATCAAGGCGGTTTAACCTTTGGAATGCAACAATTTGAAACCAGTAAAATTCACTTGACATCAAAACTATTCAATACTATGATTTTATCGTTTGATATTATTAATAACCACGGGCGGATTGGGGAATATATATTTTGGAGAACAAAAATATACTATCTCGCCGCATCCTTTTCTCTTTCCTGTCCATCCTCTTTTCTTTGTTCGTTTTTTTCCCCCTTCATCTGTTTGCTGACACGACGTATTCCAGCGAATCTGGTTCGGAACAAAAATCCTCGGACAGCCTGTTCAAGGTGACGGGGTATCTCTCCGGCAGGTACGTCTACAGATCGGCCTATACGTCTGATACTCAGTGGCGTGATCAGGATATCTTCGGCGAACTGCGGCTTGATGTTGTCATGCCGAAGGAAAACCGCTACGAATTCCATTTCTTCGGGACCGCGCGGGAAGATTTCAGTAATAACCGCAACCAGACGACCTTCGATCCCTTCAAGGATATCGGTGATACCTACCAAGCCAGTTATCATGGTTACCTTTACGAAGCACATTTCGATATCAATAACCCATTTCCGTATTTTACGCAGATACGGATGGGCAGACAGGCGGGGACGCGGGATGAACAGGTCTTTTTTGACGGCGTTGCAGCGGATGTCCGCGCTGCTTCCTCGCTCAACCTGACGCTTTACGGCGGCGCGGCCGTCCATCTCTACGAGGTCAACAGCCACTACGGCGATGACACCGTGGCGGGGGCAGGGCTCGATTATGCTCTCGGTTCAAGCACCAGGGTCAGCCTGGATTATCTCTCCGTCAAGGATGAGCAATCGCCCCCCACAACCCTTACAACGACCGATCTTCAGGACCAGATGATCTCCCTGAAGCTCTGGCAGAGCATTGGATCGTTCATGAAAGCCTCGGTCAAGTACCGGTACCTGAACAGCGAGCCGCGCGATTTGAGCGTGCGTGCCGTGAGCACTTTCCCCGAAGCGGACATCGAAATGAACGTGAATTACTTCCGGCAGTTCCGCATCCAGAACGAGCTGTCGAACGAGCTCTCTCTCTTCTATGCTGTTATGGGTCAGTCATCTCCCTACCAGAGCATTGACGTGAAGCTTCGCAAGCTTTTCGGCCTGCATTATGCAGTGGATGTGGGCTACTTCAAGCGGGGCCTTCTGGAAGAGAACCAGGAAAGCGATTTAGATCGCGATTATCACCGCTACTTTATGATGTTCGAAATAATCGATTTGCCGAAGGACGGCCTGTCGTTCACGCTGACGGGCGAACAGTGGGAGACCAATGGAAGGGAATACAGCTCTGCTGGATTTGATGTAGGATACGCCTTCAAAAACAAAAAGAACGCCTCGATAAACATTGGGACCTATTACAGCCTCTATAAGTACGATTACTATGTTGAAGAGGGTCTCAGGCAAAATGTGCGGACCTACTATGTAAATGGAAGGTACCCGCTTGGCAAGGGTTTCTCGATCAACGGCAGTTACGAGTATGAGTCCAGCATCGAAAACTATCAGACGGTGAGACTGGGGATGCGTTATGATTTTTAATGTCCGCTTTATAAGAATGTTGATGGCCTGCTTCACGCTGACGGCGATTAGCCTTATGTGCACCAACGCGACTGTAAAAGCGGGAGACGCCGGATACGCCCCTTCTGTCCAGTCTGAAGCCACCGGGACCTTCCAGGGGAAAATACCGTTTCCAAGGCCGGAATCCCACAAAGGGAATTGGATCGAATTTCACGGCGCATCGGCAAACCTGAACATCAACGAGGCGGGACAGAGCGGGAAGTCCTGTCTTACCTGCCATGAGTGGAACGACTGCATTACCTGTCACAACACGAGGATGCCGCGTGACCATACGAACACCTGGCGCACGCTCAGCCACGGGTTCATGGCCGAAGGGAACAGGGAGCGCTGCCTCACCTGTCACAAGCAGGATTACTGCGTGCGTTGCCACAACGAGACTCCGCCTCGCACGCATGTAGGGAATTGGGTACAAAGACATTGCACGTGGTGTCATTACAGCGGCAGTCTCGCCCCGGCTGACAACTGCGTAGTGTGTCATAAAGTCGCCCGGCATACATCCGCGCCGCATCCGGTAAGTCCGAACTTGAACTGCGGGCTGTGCCATAAATCATGATGGGGTAGCAGTTTTGATGAAATCGTTTATTTTGCACATCATCTATCTTATTTCGATAGCTATCCTTGCTACCGGATGCAGTTCCAGTCCGGGCCCTGATGCCATCTCGACGCATCAGGCGCCTGCTGGGACTCCGATAACAAGCTGTACGTCAGTGTGCCATAACTCTACGAGTACGATATCTCCTGACCCGTTGGTGACAAATGGGACCGGGACCTTTGGAAAGCACGTTGCCCATGTCCAGGTGATAGGACTTTCCTGCGACAAATGTCACCTGGGTTATTTCAATCAGCCTACCCATATGAACGGACATCTTGATACGGGCGATCCCGCCGTTCTTCTTGTTTATTTCGACTCGACGAACCCGACGGGCAGATGGATCAATGACACCGGGCCTTCAACAGGGTCGTGCACGTCCCTCAATTGCCATGGAACGGATACGCTCGACTGGTACGGTACCGGTACCGCGAATTTTCAGAATTGCAGCTCGTGCCACTCGTATGCCTTGGGACCACGGCGCATTATTACCGGACCGAGCGGAGATTTCGCGGCTAATGCATCGATTGCATCCCATCATGTCACGGCCAGTGGTGATCCGACCGGTACGGAGTGCCAGGTCTGTCACGATCAGTCGACCCACACGTCAGGCACGGTGCGGTTGAAGAATGCCGATACGGGTACGAGCATCGCATATGACCAGTCCAATGTCGCCGGCTTGGAGCCGTTTTGTCTTAGCTGCCACGATGAAAATGGGGCTACAGGCACGTTTGTTTCCGGGGGAACACCAACGAGCCCGTTTAACGATGGATCAGTGCTTGGCGATCCTCCATATCCGCATGCCACCAGGATCGCCAGCAGCTGGGCAAAATCCTTCGGCCACGGCTCCAATGGGAATCATCCTCCGGGCAGCAAGTTGACCTGCCTGGGGACGGGACAGCCAGGGACCGGCTGCCATGGCAGCAATGGAAGCATCAATGCTCATGGGTCAACGAGCCAGGTACTGGCGACACGG
>DATJZV010000144.1:0-6468 GCA_035498715.1 Nitrospirota bacterium | reverse complement strand
CAGATCCCAGTAGGTTCCCTTTCCAACCTTGTTTCCGCCTTTGTAGGTAAGCATTGTGATGTCCTCCTTTCGCAACTTTTATTTTCTATGGTTAATGTATACCAGTGATCCTGTTTTTTGTAAATGGGAAGAAACTCCTAGTGGGGGGAGTAAATTATCCTAAAAAGCGCGGGAAAGTGTAGGGAACAGCACAGCAAGTGGACAAAAGTTGCACGCGGGGAAAAACGGCGGAAAACAGTGCCCTGAAGCCGTAAAAGCGTCGATTCTGAGAGGGATCCATGCGGTCGCTGGCAGACAGTTCCTGCGCCAGGGCGGGTGAGGGGGAGGTGAGAGTCCCCTGCAGGGCGACCAATACGCCCCGGATCGGCACTGCGGAAAGAGCATATTCCGCGTCACCCCGAGCAAATTGACAGGCCGCATTGTTGACGTTGTTTGCGAGCGCTATGGAGATCGGAGAAGACATCGATATTATGAGTGCTAAAGTTAAATCCCGGGTGCGAATCTTCTTTATGTTTTTTTTCTTCGCTTGCTTTTCCGTTCCCATTTAACAGTTCCTATTAAAATACGGGTAGAAACGAGATTCCTTATCACCAGGAAAAACGCCGTTATATTTCTGCACCACCTTCCAGTTTTTACTCTTGACAAATAAGTGAACGAGAGCAACAATATAGTTAAGAATATTGTTAACAATAAAATAATGAGGCGGGGTCATGATTTCACTCTCCACATGTGTAGAGGAAGATCAATGCACGATGTTCTAATCCAGGTGTTTTCCCCCGTCGTTTGTATATACTGGTCCGGCATCACGAGAAACTAATATCCCGTGGGCGATTTTCAAACCCGAGGGAAGAGGTGCCTATGGACAAGAATCGTTTCTGGTCTCCCTATGTTGCTGGAGCCGGGCTTGGGCTCACACTCCTCGCGTCGTTCATCATTGCGGGGCAAGGTCTCGGGGCATCGCGGGCCTTTACGGTGGTGGCGGGAAAGGCGATGAACGCAGTGGCCCCTACTTATACGGCGACGCTTTCCTATTTGTCGAAGTATTTGGAACGGTCACTCTTCAGCGACTGGACCTTTCTCGAAGTAACCGGAGTCGTGATCGGTGCGCTGATCGGCGTGCTCATGTCCCGCGGTTTCAAGGTTCGATTTGACCGCGGATCGGCAATGTCCGTGGGGATGCGGGTGATGACGGCATTCGGCGGTGGCATCATCCTCGGGTTTGCCAGCAGACTCGCCCGCGGGTGCACGAGCGGCGTTGCTCTGACCGGTGGCGCCCAGTTCGCCTTGTCAGGATGGGTCTTTGTCATAGCCATGTTTGTGAGCGGCTTTCTGTTCGCAGCACTGTTCAGGAGGTTATGGTCATGAGCGCACCTTTTGTCTTGAGCGATACAGTTAATCTTGCGGCGGCCGTGGTCATCGGCATGTTCTTTGGCTTTTTTCTTGAACGGGGCGGAATGGGGAACCCCCATAAGCTTACCGGCGTATTTTATCGCACCGATTTTGCTGTTCCCAAGATGATGTTCTCCGCGATCCTGGTGGCCGCGACCGGGCTCTGCCTGCTGTCCGATCTCAAGGTTCTGGACATGAGCAGGGTCTGGATCATCCCGACGTTCTTCTGGCCCCAACTGGTAGGAGGGGCCTTGTTCGGGCTCGGCTACCTCGTCAGCGGATACTGCCCGGGTACGGCAGCCGCAGGCTTCGCGTCCGGCAGGCTGGATGCTCTGGTCACGATGGTCGGCATCGGCAGCGGGACCCTGCTGTTCTCCGCGCTTTACCCCTGGCTTGAAGGGTTTTACAAAACGACCGATATGGGAACAGTCACTCTGCCGGAGTTGCTTAAGGTGAACCATTGGGCCTTGCTTGCGCTCGTGTATGTGTTCGCTGGCATCATGTTTTATGCCATGGAGCGGCATGAACGCAGGAGACACGCCTCGATGGTGAAGGAAGCACTGCACGCCGCATCATGATCGTTTGACGCTTGAGAGCTTCACCGGACTCTCGCAAGAAATGCCCCCCCTAATGCGGGTTGCGCTTTTTGAGGCAACCCGTTTTTTTGTGTCCTCTATTCGTCATGGGAAACTGCTGGAGGGCTATCTCAGTGATTTATGGACCTCAATTTCGAACGAGGGTCTCCACTATATTGCAAAGGACCTTCCAAACTCTGCGGATCGGCGTGAACAAAAAGAAGGATTAAGGATCTTAAATGTTTGCCTATTCTGGACGAGTGAGTTAAAATAAGAAGGAGTAAAGTATGGTCATACATAACCAAAAAACAGCTGAGCCAGGTGGGTCAGAGATAGAAAAAAAACCCCAGCAGGAAAGTTCTGCGGGTGCAGGAAGCGATGACATCTGCAGGTGCAAAGAAGTAGCGGTAATGAAGCCGCATAAGCTTCTCGGACTCATGATAAGAGACCTGGCTTTCTGGAAAAAAGCGAAAAAAGGGTGATCCCGGACCGCGGCATGGCATTCAAACGAGAAGCATGTGAAAGTGGTCCTGCAAGGGGAAAATGATCTATGGGCGATAAACAGGTATTCCAGCCCCTTACGAGGGAAGATATGATAACGGTTGTGCTCTACCGTGCAGGCATCGTGATATCCACGATCATCATGAGCGCTCTTGCGTATCTCCTGAGGGCGGCATCTTCAACTTCCAGCACAGCGCTCATCAGCCCATCGGCAGATATCCTTGCCTATGGCCTCCAGGCATCCGTTGGCATCAGCGTATTCTTTATTCATCTTTACGTCGGCAAGTTCAAGAGTTTTCTGAAGAACCTGTACTACGTGAGCCTTGTCTGTCTTGTCGTTTTCCTCTCCATCGGAAAGGGGTCCGTGTCCGGCGCTCTTTCGAACGGACCAACCAGCCTCCTGCTCCTGCTTCCGCTTTCCGGGTGCCTTGGATTCGTGACCGCGAAGGAGGCCTTCTGCTTCAAGCTCGTCGAGGGCTATCTCCTCGCCATGATCATGCCGGTCTACCTGCTGCTGGTTTCGAGCGGCATCCTCGCCGGCCAGGGAGCGGCCTATGGCCTGACTCTGATCGCTGTCATGCTTGTCATCTTCACGCTGCGAAAAGTATTCATGCCGATCGCCTACGATATCGGCGACAAATCCGCCTATCAATAAAACGAAACGCACGCCGAGGCCACCGAGCACCCACAGCCTCGGCTCCTGTCTTATTTTTCGCCAGCAACAACCTTCAACTTTTCCTCGATGGCGGACGGAGCGCCTGAGATCTTCATGAATGTGCCCATGGTGAGGTCCGGAAAATCGAGTGCGATGCGGAACTTGCCGTGGAGCATGTATACCTTACCGTTGGAGACGACCAGTTCGTAGGGGAGATGGGGGGTGTGTTTCAGCTCGCCAAGGTCAATGACCTTCATGATCGCGGCATCGGCACCGCTGCCCTCGGTAACGGCAACGCCGATGACCGACTCTTTTTTCCCCGGCACATCCACGCGGTACACTTTCGAGGATCCCCCTTTTTTCGCTGCAAGTGCCGCTTCAACAACCTCGAGCGCCTTGTCCTGCGATGGATAAGAGGCAAGCTTTATCGGTTCGTCGAAGTAGGGCATCATGACCATGTAATGGTACTTCCGGAGCTTGGCAGCGGTCATACCCTCCTGGGACCCGAACTCAGCTGTTTTGTTGATGGCCTGTTCGAGAGCTGCGGCGACATCCTCGAGGCCCTCCTGCATCCGGTAGGCAGCAGCATAGTAACGCGGGTTTGTTGCCGCCACTTGGAGCTCCTTCCCGGTATCGGTGACCGAGACTCGTATGACCGCGCCGTAAGCACCGAAATCCGACTTGGCCGCGGCGGCTTTGAGGGCATCGCTCGTGACTACCAATACACGGGCCCCCTTGTACGGTTCATAGTCGCCGACGACCTGGAAACCCTTCTGCTCCAGTCCGGCCTTCACTTCAGGCAGCTTAGCCTCGATGGTCCCTGTCCCGCGGTAACCAAGAAGATAGGGCTTCAAGGCCTGGTCCGCAGCCGGCGCGGATGCTACGATGAAAAGCGACAGGATGGAAATGAACAAAGCGATGAGCGACTTGTGCGGCATGGTGTTCCTCCTTTTGTATCGGGATATCCAAGCATAGCACAGAGGCGGAATATGGTCAATAAATATCGCAACATTGCAACATTGGAAACGGTTTATCTCTTTGAGCATCATGCGTGGCTTTGAACCTTCCCTTGACAAACTCCGGGAGATCGCGTCTGATCTGGCCAGGAAGAGGTGAACGGTGAGACCGATTAACGTTGATGCAGCAGCAAGTTAGATCTGGGGGACATGGGTCTCAGTAGTCTTGTTTGACTTTTCCTTTATTCTTTTATATGCTAACGACAATGCTCTGCAGATGATCACCGCGTGCTGCTGCGTGTGAATGTGCCGGCTCGTGTCTCTCGACAAGAAAATAATTGTGTTTCATAAAAAGGAGTTCACATGAAATGGATAGACAGCAACCTTTTGGATTCACTTACCCAAAGTGCGAAAACATCGCGGCGACAACGGATGAACTACAATCTCCATCCCACGCCCGATGACATCGTGCAGCGATTATTTAACGCCATCGAACCTGAAACGTATATCAGGCCTCATCGCCATTCCGACCCCATGTCCTTTGAAGTATTCCTCATCATGCGCGGTTCTGCTGTTCTGCTCTTTTTCAATGATGAGGGCCGCGTTCTCGAGCGCAAGCTGCTATCCGCTGGAGGCGAGACTATAGGCGTTGAGATCCCGGCAAACATTTGGCACGCGATGGCCTCGCTTGAACCAGGCACAATCTTTTTCGAGGTAAAAAAAGGGCCCTATGTCCGGCCCAGTGGACAGAATGTCGCGGTGTGGGCTCCCGAAGAAGGCAACCCAGAAGCCGAGAAGTTTGTGGCGTGGTATCGTCATGCAAAGGCCGGCGATGCGCCACTCGTGATTTGACAATCCGGACCTGGATAGGCCAGAAGGAAAGCCTCGAGCCTCGACGATACTCAGGTCGCAAGGGGGAGATAGCGGGGGATCTGTTTGATGGGGACTGGAGACTGCCGGGAACATTATCAATGCTGCCGTGAACATACATCCTGTTTTGGGTTCAAGATCGCAGGAACAAGCGTATCAGAAGTATATTGAAAACGTGATATTTCTCTGGCGCTCTCCGCACCTTTGTGAAGAATGCTTTTTTGAGGACAACGCACTTTTTTTGCTTGCATTCTTATCTCCAATATGTTACAAGATATCCATCACTCTGGGAAATTCCTTTGAGAGTGGGCATTTCATTTGCCCACTCTTTTTATTTGGGGGATAGAATGCCTGATGCCGTGGAACAGATACGGCAAATACTCGATCCGATACTCGAATCCCTGGGGCTGGATTTGTGGGACCTGGAATTTCAGAAACAGGGACCGAAATGGCTTCTTAGGGTCTATATCGACCGGGAGATAGGCGGCGGTGTGACCCTGCATGACTGCGAGGCCGTGAGCAGGGACCTGGGAACGGCCCTGGATGTGGAAGATCTCATCCCGCATGCCTACACGCTCGAGGTCTCGTCGCCAGGGCTCGACCGGACATTGAGCAAGCCCGAGCACTTCGTCAGATTTTCCGGGAGCGAGATCAAGATAAAGACCTTCCAGAAGATCGGAGACGAGAAGGTGTTTCGCGGCAAACTGCTTGGGTTGACAGAGGGGATCGTGAAACTGGAGCTCAAGACAGGTGAGGTCCTGAACATTCCCCTGAGCAATATTGCCAAGGCCTCCCTCGAGGTGGAGTTTTAGATATTGAATCCGGCCCGTGGCCACAGCTCTCAGGAAGTTTTCATCGCACGGGCCTGTGACCAGAGGCTGCGGCCGCCCGGTCATTGAAGTAAAAATATTTCAGGAGGCGAAGGACGTATGAGCCAAGAGTTGATCCATGTTATCGATCAGATCAGTAAGGAAAAGGGAATTTCAAAGGAAATGGTGATCGAGGCCGTTGAATCTGCCCTCGTGAGCGCTGCGAAGAAGAAGTACGGGTCCCAGCGCGTTGCAGTGCAGATCGACCCCAAGCGGGGCGACATCGTCATGTATGCTTATAAGAAGGTCGTTCCCGTGGTCGCGAACCCGGAGGAGGAGATCACCCTCGAAGAGGCGCTGACGCTCTATACCGATGCGCAGATGGATGGCGAGGTTCCGCTCCAGGTAGAGTTCGAGGGTTTTGGAAGGATCGCGGCCCAGACCGCCCGCCAGGTCATAGTCCAGAAGGTGCGTGAGGCGGAACGGGACGTCATTCTCAAGGAGTTCAACGACAAGATCGGCCAACTCGTGAACGGCATTGTGCTTCGCCATGAAAAAGGCGCTTATTACATTGACCTCGGCAAGACCGAGGCGGTGCTTCCCGCCCGCGAACAGGTGCAGCGTGAGAGTTACCGCAGGGGAGACCGCGTCAGGGCCTATGTGCTCGAGGTGCGGGACACGTCAAAGGGACCGCAGGTAGTGCTTTCCCGGGC
>DATJZV010000143.1:0-4922 GCA_035498715.1 Nitrospirota bacterium | reverse complement strand
TAATATTGTGTGCATATGCACAATATGAAAGGTGGGGTTTATCGTGTCGCCGAGGTGTAAAAAGCCGCGAAACTGCAAATGCACTTTTAGAGGCAAAGCCTTCAAACCTACAGGCATTCCGATGGCTGAGATCGAGCAGATACTCCTCTTGCGGGAAGAGCTTGAGGCTTTAAAACTCTGCGATCTTGATGACCTGACGCAAGCTGAGGCCGGCACGGAAATGGGCGTGTCAAGAGGAACCATTCAAAGAATACTCACAATTGCAAGAAAGAAGGTCGCGAAGGCCCTGAGCAAAGGCCAGGCTATCGTATTTGAATAATCGTCGCATAAATCAAACACAGGAGGAACAAGACATGAAGATCTGTTTTCCAGTCCAGAATGATGACGGTATCGAGAGCACCGTGTACAACCACTTTGGTTCAGCGCCGGTATTTGTCGTTTTTGACACCGACACAGACAGCGTTGCGTCGATAAGCAATCGGGACCAGCACCACTCACATGGTTCGTGCAATCCGATGAAGGCGCTCGACAACCAGAAGGTCGATGCGATCGTCGTTGGCGGCATCGGGGCAGGAGCGCTCACGAGGCTGAACCAGATGGGGATCACGGTGCATCGCTCGCAGGGGGCGACGATACGGGAAAATCTTTCGATATTTCAGGCCAAAAGTCTTCCCGTGTTGACGGTCCAGGGGTGCTGTGGTGGGCACAGCGATGACGGGGGCTGCGCTCATTAAGTTTTGCCATCCGTCCCATGAGGAAAATCACACATGGAAAACAAAGAATTCGTCTTTGTGCTGACTCATTCATATGATGCAATCGAACGCGCAGCGGCAGCGCTCCAGCTTGCCACCAACATGGCGGCTTTCGATGCCAAAATAGACTTTTTTCTCATCAACGAAGGTGTGCACCTGGCGCGGAAGGGATTTGCCGAGTCCGTGACGTGGCAGAAGGGTTTTTCGCCTGTTGCGGAACTTATGAAAAGCCTGGTGGAAGACTTCGACTGCAAGTTTTATATCTGCGCGTCCTGCGTTAAACCATATGGTCTTGAGGGAGCAGAGTGGATAAAGAACGCCGAGGTCAAGCCGGGCACCTACCTCGGGGAACTCCTCATGAAACGCCAGAACGTAACATTTTGATCAGATCATGTGACGCGTGTCAGACCGGACTGGTGAGAGACGCATCTTATTCATGTCATTTCGTTATTTCCGGTTGATTATTTAGCTGATTGAGCGCATCAATTTGCTCGGCATCACAGATCTGATGAATCAGATATAGTGAGACGCAATGACCAGTGATAGAGAAAAGGAATCTGTTCTCACGAAAAAGTGGGCTGCTTTATCTCTGGGACTCAATGCGCTTCTCGCCACGGTAAAATTCGTCCTATACCCGGTCACAGGGAGCTCCGCCATTCTTGCCGAGGCGGTGCATTCTTTGACGGATGTTGCGGGAAGCCTTATTGTGATCAGCGGCCTGTATCTTTCCGAGAGGAGATCAGAACGGTTTCCTTGGGGCCTTTACAAGATTGAAAACTTTGTTGCAGTGATTTCATCGGCATTAATTTTCTTTACTGCCTATGAGATAGCAAGAATGGTTTTCATGCCTGTCTCTGAGCTGAAGAACCTTGACATCGGCATGGTGGCTGTTTTTTTAATGACACTGCCCAATCTGGTTTTCTATAAATACGAATCAAGGATCGCAAAAGCCTTGAATTCACCGTCTTTGACGGCGGACGCGGAAAACTGGAAGACGGACACGCTTTCCCTGATCGTTGTCGGGGTTGGAGTCATAGGCGCACGGCTAGCATACCCTGTTATGGACAGGATAGCTGCAGTGCTGGTCTTGCTGGTGGTAGTTAGGTCGGGCTATGGAATTCTTCAGGGTTCCGTGAAGAGCCTCCTGGACGCGTCCGTAGACACGTCCACCCTTGACAGGATGAGAAACATAATCCAGGGGTTTGATCAGGTAAAAGAAATAGTTGAGCTGACAGCGCGGAATTCCGGACGGTTCATCTTCGTTACCGCGGTTCTCAGGCTCGCCGCCAAGCGGCTGCAGGAGGCCCACGGCATTGCCGATGCAATGGAACAGAAGATTAAGGATCATATTCCCTTCGTAGAGCGAGTCATGATCCACTACGAACCGGAGGAAAAGATATATCACCGGTATGCCGTTCCTTTGTCAAACAGGGAAGGGGACATCTCCGAACATTTTGCCAAAGCTCCGCTTATCGCGCTGTGGGATAAGAGGCTGGATGGAACAGTCTCGACCCCGGAGGTCCTGGAAAATCCCTTTTTGAACCTGGAAAAGGGGAAAGGCATACACCTTGCGGAATTGCTAGTGGAAAGAGGGGTCGATATTATTTACACAAAGGATGATTTTAAGGGCAAAGGGCCTGAGCTCGTCTTCTCCGGAGCTGAAATTGAGGTCAGGAAAACGGAATTGAAATCCTTGGATGAGATGGTTGCATCGAATAAATATTAAGGCATGGAAAACAACAAGTACACGATGTTGTCATGCAAAAACTCACATGGCTTTCTCTGGTGGATAAAGAAGGCATCATCACGGCTTTTAATTCACCTGCAGAACCCATTTATAGGCGGTAAGTATACCCGGGGAATGCAGCACCTTCAGCTTTACATTACCGGCGTTATGATAAAAACAATCTCGACTCAAAGGAGGCAGTCATGAGAACAGCAAGAGTTATCGGCGTGGCAGTTGCGTTATTTGTTTTTCTTGTCGCTTCGGTCGGCCTTGCGGGCCCCTGGAAAGGCTGGCGAGGGAGCGGCGGATGGGGCATGGGCTCTTCCTACCAGAGGATGTACAATCCGGCAACGGTGGAGACCGTTTCGGGCGTTGTTGAGTCAGTGGACAAGATCACACCGATGAAGGGGATGAACTCAGGTATCCATCTTGTGCTGAAGACGGACAAGGAGACCATAGCTTTACATCTCGGCCCGGAATGGTACATTGAGCGGCAAGACGTGAAGCTTGAAAAAGGCGACAAGATCGAGGTGAAGGGATCTAGGATAACCTTCGATGGCAAACCTGCCATCATCGCGGCAGAGATCAAAAAGGGTGACAATGTCCTGGTCCTGCGGGATAACTCTGGCATTCCCGTATGGGCGGGATGGAGAAGATAAAAAATACAAGGCCCGTTCCGGTCTGGAAGGGGCCTTTTTCTCGGAAAAGTTAAAAGATGACGAGGGGGAGTCCCTATGCCTGAGAAGGAAAAGGAAGAGAACCCCTGGGTACCATCGATCGCGCTCCCAGTTTAGTGGAAAAACGAGTTTGGCAGATGGAAACATCTGAGAACGGTAAAGCTGACGAGGTCAATTTCGCTTTAGAGTCGTCTGTGACGAAAGTTCAACAGAATAAAAAGAGTCTGTAATGCTCGAAGAAACATCTAACGGATGCTCAAGAGAAGAAGTGTAATTTTATTGCTGATATTTTACTACGTTTTTACTACGTTCTGAAAATGGACGGTATTTTTACTGATAAGAGAAATGTGGTACGTATTTTATTTCATGGTGCCGCTGACCGGAATTGAACCGGTACGGAAGTTGCCCCCCGAGGGATTTTAAGTCTCTTTCACATGTTCCCATCGACATTCACTATCACCTTGATTTTCCTGTAAGTTCATTCTATTTCAACCTGTTAAGCCCCTTTTACTCGTCGGCTCATGTCCGCCCTTGTCTGCCAGTGTTCTAAACTATCTGTTACAATCTTGTTGCAATTTCTGGGCGTAAACGTTCAATCACCGTTTCCTATTCAGCAAGGAATACGATTACACTATCTGATGCCTTCTTCAGATTCTCTTCGTTTACGATGCTGTATTGATCGAACATGGAGCGGTCCTGCCAGCGTGTAGCTAACGGCTGCACCGCGCGGTTCAGTTGCTGTTGACGTTCTCTATTGGGCGTTCGTCAGTTTGAATTTGTCTTAGTTGCTTGAGTGGCATATTCAGATCAGAAGATTTGGCAAATGAGACGAGTAGACTAAACAAATCGTTGCAGCCACCGTCGGATGGTGCACTCAGCTCCGCTTTCGCGGGTCACGTCATTGGCCCGGCGTTGCTGCGGTCACCGTTCAGGTTACATTTTTCTTCCCCTCACGAAGTTTCATATACTAGCAATTCATCAATTTTCATTCCGAATTCAATAGAGTCTGCCCTTAAAATACGCCATCGAAACATTGACAACTTTTCTGGTCTGTGCTTTTATCTAAGTAGTTCTCGATAACGCTAAACTCTTCGAGAGAAGAGGATTGGGAACGTCTATGACTTTGATCTTGATCTCTTATCTGTGCATATCTGCGGTTCGATAGCCGTTTGTGAGAGGTAGTGGATCAAACCATGATAATCCTTGAAAGGACAAGGAGGACTTGCATATGATGAAGCATCTTCGCATCAGCGTTGCCGTTCTCGCGGCGGGATTCATCGCGAGCGGTTGTGTCAGCTCGGGTTCATTCAAAAAGATGGAAGCCTCAAAAAATCAGGAGATTGCTGCTGTGCAGCAAGAAAAAACCGCGTTGGAGCAGCAGAACGCAGATCTAAAACAGCGGGTTACGTCCTTGGAGCAGCAGAACGCGGATGCCCAGCAGAAGGTCGGATCGCTGGAGCAGGAAAAGGCCTCACTGGCGGCGTCCAATCAGCAGACGCAGAAACAGTACGAAGAGCTGATGCAGGGCCTCGCGCAGGAAGTTAAAAAGGGCGAGCTGCAGGTGAAGCAGTATAAGAACATGCTGTCGGTGGATCTGGCGTCGCGGGTATTCTTTGATTCCGGTAAGGTGACGCTGAGGAAGGAAGGCAAGGCCGTACTGAAGAAGGTCGGCAATACCCTGAAGGGGTACGAGAACAAGATCATACGGGTCGTAGGTCATACGGACAATGTGCCTGTTACCAAGTCCCTGCGAAAAACCTTCCCGTC
>DATJZV010000142.1:0-4031 GCA_035498715.1 Nitrospirota bacterium | reverse complement strand
GCCTCGTGTAATGAACATTACATCAAGGTACATTTACGTGCTCGCTTTTTTTTCCGGAATGTGCATCATGGCCGTTGAACTTTGTGCATCACGGCTCATGGCGCCGTTCTTCGGGACCTCCACTTTTGTCTGGACGAATATAATCGGCATTATCATGATCGCTCTGTCGGCCGGTTATGTTGTCGGGGGAAAGCTCGCGGACCGGAAACCGCGGCTCGACATTCTTCTGAAACTTCTCCTGGCCGCATGCGCTTTTCTCATCGTGCTCCCTTTTGTGGCGTCACCCATTGTCCGGTGGATCGCTTCGCTCATCGCGAACCTTAATTCGTCCTTTTCGTTCATATTTTTTGGTTCGCTATCTGCCATAACGCTCCTGTTCTCCCCGCCAATCATGGTTATGGGTATGACGAGCCCGTTCCTAATACGGATCATTGCTCAGAGCGGTCACGAGGGTGACTCAGCCGGTCGCATCTTTGGGATCTCCACCATCGGGAGCGTCGTGGGCACATTTCTGCCTATACTGGTCTTCATCCCGACGTGGGGCACGGGCAGGACGATCATGTTTTTTGCGGCAGTGCTTTTCGTCGTGACCGCATTGGGCTTTGCCACCAGGAGGAACGCGCTTCTTTCAGTCGCTGCGGCCGTGCCATTCCTCTTGCCGATCCCATCCCTGCGGGAGACTCCCGGAACGATTTACGCGACGGAGTCAGCCTACCAGTATATCGAGGTCTTTGACAGGGGGTCTTTCCGCTATCTTGCGTACAACGATGCGGTAGGTTTCCAGACGGTTGCAAACAAGAAAAGCGTTCTCACGGGCCTCAACTACTACTATGACTACTATTCGCTTCTTCCGTTCCTCTTTAGAGAGGCCCCCAAAAGCGCACTGATCATCGGCCTCGGCGGGGGAATTATAGCAAACCAACTCCACTACTTTCACCCGAACATTGCAATTGACGGCGTGGAAATAGACCCGAAAGTGATACAGATTGCCCGGAGCTACTTCGCACTGAGCGACGCCGTGAGGACATACAATCAGGACGGGCGCATCTTCGTGGAGCAGGGACAAAGCAAACACGACATAATCGTTATCGATGCCTACACGCAGCAGGTCTACATCCCGTTTCACCTGACGACGAGGGAGTTCTTCAGCCAGGTGAAGAAGGGGCTTTCCGATAACGGCCTTGTCGCCATGAACGTATCCTCGGCGCGAGAGGACTCGCCGCTCATTCAGAGCATCAGTAACACGCTCCGCCTCGTGTTCGGTCACGTATACCGGCTCAGAATCCCGGGTTCTGTTGATAACGTCGTACTCGCCACCGACAGGAACATCGATTTCGCGTTGCTGGCAGCGGCGGGCGGAACGGAACTTCAGGGCATTGCCCACTACAGCCAGGCGAACTTCAGGGAGAGCGTATTCGACAAAAGGTACAAGCCGCTCACTGACGACCTGGCTCCCATTGAGCACATGGTGGATTGGGAAATACTCAAACGGAGAATTAAGGGGTGAGCCAGGTTTGACCGGGTTTTGCGCCTTATTCCCCACAATTCCATTACTCCTTACAAAAAGTAGGCACCCGTTTCCACGGGCGTTTTCAGTTATTTATGCTTGACAACCTAGTTCATTTCCTTTAAATTATTCCGTTGTATGCAGTTCGTTTGTCAATAGAGGTCAGAAAAACAGGGGAATACACGGAAATAGCCTTCGCCAAGCGTTACAGTAATAAAAATGGGAATGCAAGGAAAGGCAAGGGCAGGAGAACCTGACCTTTGCCCTTGCACCTCTTTATACTGCAGAGGTCGATGGTTCAAAATCACCCTGACCTATCCTTATTGAACAAAGACCATGTCATCTATCTATGAGTGAAATACAACTCAGGCTGCCTGACGGTCAGCAGAAAAGTATGCCAGCGGGCATCACCGGTCAGGAAGTTGCCGAGAAAATCGGCTCTCGCCTCGCGAAAGACGCGCTTGCCATCAAAGTAGACGGTCAACTTCAGGATCTCAACATCCCCGTTGATCATAATGCCGCGATAGAGATCATTACCTTTACCGCTCCGGAGGGCCGCGACGTGTACTGGCACAGTACTTCGCACCTCATGGCGCAAGCGGTAAAGCAGCTCTTTTCGCAGGCGAAACTCGCGATTGGCCCGGCGATCGAAGAAGGGTTTTACTACGACTTTGATCTCGATCGTCCCTTGACGCCCGAGGACATTGAGAAGATAGAAAAGAGAATGGCGGAGTTGGCTAAGGCGGCAACGCCGATCACGAGAAAAAAACTTTCCAAGGCCGAAGCCTTGGCGTACTTTAACAACAAAGGCGAGTCGTACAAAGTAGAGCTCATTAAGGAGCTGCCAGACGACACGATATCAATCTACGAACAGGGGGATTTCGCGGACCTCTGCCGCGGGCCACACGTTTCATCGACCTCCAAGATCAAGGCCTTCAAACTGCTATCGATCGCAGGGGCATACTGGCGTGGAAACGAGAAGAATAAGATGCTGCAGCGAATCTACGGCATTTCGTTCCCGGTCAAGGATGAGCTCGATGCGTACATCACGCGGCTCGAAGAAATCAAGCGCAGGGATCACCGGAAACTCGGCAAGGAATTGGACCTGTTCTCCGTGTCTGATGAAGTGGGCGGTGGCCTAGTACTGTGGCATCCCCGGGGCGCGCTCATTCGTAAAGTCATCGAGGACTTCTGGCGCGATGAGCATCAGAAGAACGGCTACGACTTTGTGTTCTCTCCTCATGTCGGTCGGGGAACGCTCTGGGAGACTTCGGGTCATCTCGGTTTTTACCGGGAGAATATGTATTCCTCCATGGAAGTGGAAGGGCAGGAGTTTTACGTTAAACCGATGAACTGCCCGTTCCACATCATGATCTATAAAAACAAGCTCCGTTCCTACCGCGAACTGCCCATGCGGTACGCCGAGCTTGGCACGGTTTATCGATTCGAACGTTCCGGTGTTTTGCACGGCTTGTTGCGTGTTCGCGGCTTCACCCAGGACGACGCGCACATTTTCGTAGCGCCCGAGGAGATGGAAGCGGAGATCATCAGGGTGATTGACTTCACGGTGCGGATGCTCCGGACCTTCGGATTCGACGACTTTAAGGCCTATATCGCCACGAGGCCGGAAAAGGCCGTGGGCGATGATAACATGTGGGAGCAAGCAACGCAGGCCCTGAAGGTCGCAGCTGACAAAGTAGATCTCGGATACGAGATGGACTATGGTGGCGGCGCATTTTACGGTCCCAAGATCGACATCAAGATCAAAGACGCCCTTGGTAGGTTCTGGCAGTGTTCCACGGTCCAGTTCGACTTCAACGAGCCGGAGCGGTTCGATATGAACTTCATCGGCGTGGACAACCAGGCGCACCGACCCTATATGATCCATCGGGCGCTCCTGGGATCGATCGAGCGGTTCTTCGGGATGCTGATCGAGCACTATGCTGGGGCATTCCCGGTCTGGCTGGCGCCGGTGCAGGCGAAGGTAATAACCATCACAGATAAACAGCTCGACTATGCTAAGGGCGTGCGAGACAGGCTCCTTGCAGCAGGTATCAGGGCCGAACTCGATGCACGGTCGGAAAAGATGGGTTTCAAAATTCGCGAGGCAACACTGGAAAAAGTGCCGTACATCCTTGTGGTGGGAGATAAGGAAGTACAGCAAAACGCAGTGGCGGTGCGCGAACGCGGGGGGAAGGACCTCGGCGTGATGCCGGTTGAGGAATTTGTCAGCAGCATGCAAAAGACCATTCAGAGAAAAAATACTTCAACTGAACTGTTAAGGGGGTGATTGTTTATCAGTAAAATTACGACAAGAATCAATTTCATGATCAAGGTCAAAGAAGTACGTGTCATCGCTGCTGACGGAGAGCAGCTTGGAATACTGGACACGCGCGATGCCATCAAAAGGGCGGAGGAAGCCGGGCTCGACCTGGTGGAGGTGGCGCCCACGGCAAAGCCGCCGGTCTGCCGAATCATGGACTTCGGGAAGTATAAATACGAGCTTGCCAAGAAAGCCCACGAA
>DATJZV010000141.1:0-11532 GCA_035498715.1 Nitrospirota bacterium | reverse complement strand
ACTGCCTTTATTTCGTTGTCCGTGTCGCTATAGAACGCGTTGATGCAGACGACCGGGTTTATTCCGGCCTTCTTGATGGTGTTGACGTGGTGGATGAGGTTCGCGCATCCGGCCTCGACCCAGCCGACGTTCTCGGTGGCGTACTCGGTGGGCATCGGCTTTCCGGGCACCGGGATGGGCGCGCCGCCGTGGCACTTAAGCGCGCGGATCGTGGCCACAATCACGGCCGCGTTTGGCTTGAGGCCCGACATGCGGCACTTAAGGTTCCAGAACTTCTCGAAGCCGATGTCCGCGGCGAAGCCTGACTCGGTCACGAGATAATCGCCTAGCTTGAGGCCGATGCGGTCAGCGATGATGGACGACTGGCCGATGGCGATATTCGCAAACGGGCCGGCATGCACGAACACGGGCTGGCCTTCGATTGTCTGGAGCAGGTTCGGGTTCAGGGCCTCGACCATCCAGGCAGTCATGGCACCGTCCACCTCAAGGTCTGCGGTCGTCACCGGCTTGCCATCCCTGCTGTAGGCCACAACGATCCTGCCCATGCGCTCGCGCATGTCTTTTAAGTCCTTGGCAACAGCGAGGATGGCCATGACCTCCGATGACACGGCAATGGCGAAACCAGACTTCATCGTGAATCCGTGAGACTTGCCACCCATACCGATGATAATCTCGCGGAGTGATTGGGCACAGAAGTCGATGATCCACTTCATCTCGACATTATGAGGGTCGATGTTCAGCCTTTTTAATTTTCTTTTTGAGAGCTGCTCATCGGTGTAGTTGAACTCATGCTGCATGCGGGACGTGAGGGCTACCATAGCGAGGTTGTGGGCGTTCATGATGGCGTTGATGTCACCCGTGAGGCCGAGCGAGAACGGGGTGAGCGGGATGACCTGCGAGAGACCGCCGCCGGCTGCCGAGCCTTTTATGTTCATGGTCGGGCCGCCTGACGGCTGACGGATCGCGGCGATTACGTTCTTGCCGCGCTTGCCCAAGCCCTGGGTGAGCCCAATGGTCGAGGTTGACTTGCCCTCACCAAGCGGCGTCGGTGTGATGGCAGTGACATCGATGTACTTGCCGTCCGGCTTGCCCTCGTATCGCTTGAGCACCTTCTTGAAATCTACCTTCGCAACATGGTGGCCATGCAGCAGGATCTCATCGGGCTGGAGCCCCATCTTTTCCGCAATCTCAGCGATCGGCTTCATTCTCTTTTCCGCGTCTTCCGCGATTTCCCAGTCAGCATGCTTCGTTGGATCAAGTGCCATGTGAACCTCCCTTGTTTAATATTTGTTAAAATTAGCCACGGAGCCCACTGAGCTTACAGATAAAAACGAAAGGTTCTTCCGTATTCATTGTGACCTCTGTGGCAAAAATCTTTTTTCTATTTTGTGTTAATAGCTGATCAGAAGCTTCAGGAGCTTTTCGTTCATCGCGTGCACGTTTCTGCTCGCAATGCGGGCGATCGTCTTCATGATTTTGTACATCATGTTCTTATCACTCTGTTCAAAAGCCTTGAAATCTTCCGTGGGAAGGCGATAGACCTCGGTGGTGTCAATCGCTGTAGCGTCCGCTCCGTGGGCCTTCTTGTCTTCGATCACGGAGAGCTCGCCGAAGATGTGGTTTTCCGAGAGGATGGCAAGCGTCTGTTTCCAACCGTCGGGAGTGGTCTTCGAAATCTCCACCTTCCCTTTCTTGAGGAGGTAGATTCCCTTGGTAGGCTCGCCTTCTTTAAAAATCGACTTACCTTTGGTGAAGCTTTCGACGGAGATCTTCTGCGCGATCATGCCGAGCTCGGCGTCACTCAGATCGCTGAAAAGTATCTGCCTCTTAAGTTCCGATTTATCGGTCATCGTTTCCTCCTCGCTGTAAATCCGTAATGTTCTCCGCTGAGATTGCTGAGCGCACCTAAGGTTATAAGTCTAAACCCTAATTTCTAAATCCTAAATAAATTAGAAATAGAATCATTAAATTGTTTTGAATTTGAGCATTCGATACTTTGATATTGTTTAAAGTTCAGGATTTCGGACGTAGAATTTGCGAATCCCCTGCGTACTCTGTTGTAAAAATATATTTTATGCTTTCTCGATACGCACCGCAGATACCTTGAACGACGGGATCTTGGACAGCGGGTCGAGCGACTTGCTGCTCGTCAGAGCATTTGCCGCTGCTTCCTTGAAATGGAAGGGGATAAAGACCACCCCCAATCCGGGCCACTTAGACACCCTGGCCTTTACAAGGATCGAGCCCCTCCGCGAGCTAACCTTTACGCTTGTCCCATCCTCGATCGCAAGTCTCTGCGCGTCGGCCGGGTTGATCTCGACATACGCCTCCGGTGATACGGCATGGATGGGCTTGACCCTCCGTGTCATGCTGCCGGTGTGATATTGAAACAGCTGCCTGCCGGTTGTAAGCAGGAAGGGAAAGTCCTTGTCAGTCATCTCCTCTGATGACTTGAATTTCACGAGTGAGAACCTGCCTTTG
This sequence comes from Nitrospirota bacterium, assembly GCA_035498715.1. Lineage (GTDB taxonomy): Bacteria > Nitrospirota > UBA9217 > UBA9217 > UBA9217 > DASPSR01. The sequence goes on along the minus strand of DATJZV010000141.1, from coordinate 9,051 downwards.
CCGCGAGGGAACCCTCCTTTGAACAGGTACTGCGTGCCTGGATGGTCCGGCGTGGGGCAGGGCCATTGCAGTCCGCCGTCTTCGAGCCTGGCATAGCTCATGCCGGCCATTGCAGGCCAGGCCTGTCCGATCTCGCGGAATATTTCATTGGTATGATTATAGGGCATGTCGTAGCCCATACGTTTCGAGAGCTCCATAATGATGAGTGAGTCTTTCATCGCTAATCCGGGAGAATTGACAGCCCTCCTGATCCGCTGAACCCGCCGCTCGGTGTTCGTGAAAGTGCCGACCTTTTCGGCGAAAGACGAGGCCGGGAGCACCACATGCGCCAGCTCCGCTGTCTCGGTCATGAAGATATCCTGTACCACGAGGAAGTCGAGCGCCTTGAGCGCCTTGGTGGTATGGGCCACATCAGGATCACTGATGACAGGATTTTCTCCCATGATGTACAAGGCCTTGAGGATGCCTTTTTCCGCGGCCGGAAGCATCTCGGTAGCGGTCATCCCTTCCTTGTCCGACAGCTTCGCGTTCCACAAAGCCTCGAACTTCTCCCGGATCGCTGGGATGGTGACTCGCTGATACCCCGGGTAATTATTGGGGATGCAGCCCATATCGGTGGAGCCCTGTACGTTGTTCTGGCCGCGCAGGGGATTTACGCCCGCGCTTTCCTTGCCGAGGTTTCCGGTCATGAGCGCCAGATTGGCGATTGAGAAGACATTTTCCGTGCCATGGGCATGCTGGGTGATCCCCATGGTGTAGTAGATGCCAGCCTTGTCTGATCCACCGTACAAACGCGCAGCCTTGACGATCGTATCAGCGGGGACGCCAGTGATTTTCGAAACAGCTTCGGGCGTATAATCCTCAAGATTTTTCCTGAACTCTTCGTCGAAGCCCTCGGTCATGGAAGCAATGAAGTCCCGATTGACGAGACCTTCCTTTGCTATCACGTGCATCATCCCGTTCAGTAGCGCCACGTCCGTGCCGGGCTTGTGCTGCATCCAGATGTCGGCGAAGCGGACCAGAGGCACCCGCCGGGGATCGGCGATGATAATCTTGGCGCCTTTTCGTTTGGCCTTGATCATCTTGAGCGCGACGATGGGATGGTTCTCCTTCGTGTTCGAGCCGATGACGAACAACACGTCGTTGTTCTCGATCTCGGCCATCGAGTTCGTCATTGCGCCGGAACCGAATACAGTGGCCAGACCGGCCACAGTCGAGCTATGTCAGTAGCGTGCGCAGTGATCGACATTGTTCGTACCAATCCCCGCGCGGATGAATTTCTGGAAGAGGTAGTTTTCCTCATTGGTGCATCGCGCGGAGGAGAGCCCGCCGATGGCATCGGGGCCGTGCTCCTGCTTGATGGAGCTCAGCGTCTCGGCAATAAGGCTGAACGCCTCGTCCCAGGAAGCGGGAACAAATGCACCGTCCTTCTTGATGAGCGGCGTCGTGAGCCGGTCGGGGCTGTTAATGAAACTGTATCCATACCGCCCCTTGACGCAGAGCCATCCTTCGTTGATCGTGTCAGGCCGCGAGGTGACGCGTACCACTTCGTTCCTGCTCACATGCAGGGTAAGGTTGCACCCACATCCGCAATAGGTGCAGATGGTCTCGACCGCTTTCACGTCCTTCTGTCTGCCCTTACCCATAGATTGCTTGCCGATAAGTGCTCCGGTGGGGCAGATGCTGACGCACTGGCCGCAGAACTCGCAGTTCAGATCCTTCCCGAAGGGCGGCGATATCTTGGCGGTGAACCCTCTCCCCGCAACATCGATCGCTCCGAGACCCTGGATCTCATCGCACACGCGCACGCACTTGCCGCAGAGGATGCACTTCTCCATGTCCCGTTCGATAAATGGGTTCAGATCTTTCTTTGTATACTGGCGGCGCTCTCCGGCAAAGCGGTTCGAACGGATGTCATAGAAATACGCCAGCTCCTGGAGTGTGCAATCACCGGCCCGCTCGCAGACCATGCAGTCGTTCGGGTGGTCGGAAAGCAGAAGTTCGACAATGGTGCGGCGCTGACGCTCGATCAGCTCGTTTGTGATCTCAACCTCCATGCCTTCGGTCACCGGCGTCGTACACGCGGTCACCGGACGGGGCATGCCCTTTGCCTGGATAAGGCAGAGCCTGCATCCGCCGTGGGGCTCGAGCCTTGGATCGTCGCAGAGCGTCGGAATATAGATGTCGTTCCGCCGCGCGGCATCGAGAACGGTCGTTCCGTCAGGAACGATGATCTTTCTGCCATTTATAGACAAATTTACCATCGCTTACCCTTTTTTAATCGCCTTGAACTTGCACGTTTCGAAACAGGCTCCGCACTTGATGCAGATGTCCTGAATGATCTTGTGCGGCTTCTTTTTTTCTCCAATGATTGCGCCGGCAGGGCAGACACGCGTGCAGGCGGTGCAACCCTTGCAGAACTCCTCTAGGATGCTGTAGGAAAGCAGGTCCTTGCATACGCCCGCGGGACAACGCTTTTCGTAAATGTGCGCCTCGTACTCGTCGCGGTAGTACCTGATCGTGGAAAGTACCGGATTCGGCGCGCTCTGACCGAGGCCGCAGAGCGATGATGTCTTCACATCGCTGCTCAAGGTCTCGAGGAGCTCGATGTCGCCCTCCCTCCCCTTGCCTTCGGTGATCCTCGTCAGGATCTCGAGGAGCCTCTTCGTCCCGATCCGGCAGGGAATGCATTTGCCGCAGGACTCGGATTTCGTGAACTCCAGAAAGTACTTGGCCACATTCACCATGCAGTCCGTCTCATCCAGCACTACCATCCCGCCTGAGCCCATGATCGACCCGACCTTGCCGAGCGATTCATAATCCAGTGTCGTTTCAATTATGCTGGCGGGTATGCATCCGCCTGAGGGACCTCCGGTCTGGACCGCTTTCAGCTTCTTCCCGCCCTCGATGCCTCCTCCAATATCGTAGATGACCTCTTTGAGTGGGATGCCCATCGGCACTTCGATGAGGCCCGAGTTCTGGATCTTGCCGGTCAGCGCGAAAACCTTCGTGCCCTTGCTTTTCTCCGTGCCCATGGAGGCATACCATGCTGCTCCCTTGCGGATGATGTAGGGCACGTTCGCCAGCGTTTCCACGTTGTTGATGATCGTGGGATAGCCCCAGAGGCCTTTTTGGACCGGGAATGGCGGTTTCGCCTTCGGTTGTCCGCGCTTGCCTTCAATCGAGGCGATGAGCGCCGTCTCTTCGCCGCACACAAAGGCGCCTGCTCCGAGCTTGACTTTAATGGAAAAATCCAACCCTCTGCCGAGGATGTTCTTGCCAAGGAAGCCTCGCTCCTTCGCCTGTTTGATCGCGAGGTGAAGGCGCTCAACAGCGAGCGGGTATTCCGCCCGGATGTACACGTATCCGTAAGGCGCACCGATGGCATAGGCGCCGATAATCATGCCCTCGATCACCGCGTGCGGATTTCCTTCGACGACGGAGCGATCCATGAACGCACCCGGATCACCCTCGTCGGCGTTACAGATGAGATACTTGACCGGGCCGGGGGCCTTGATAGCCATGTCCCACTTCACGCCCGTGGGGAAGCCCGCACCACCGCGTCCCCGAAGGCCCGATGCCTTGATCACCTCGATCGTCTCCTGGGGAGTCATGGTCGTGAGGACCTTCTTCGTTGCCTCGTATCCGCCGCGGCTGATAAACGAGTCGATGTCCTCGGGGTCGACCTCGCCGCAGTCCGAGAGCACTACCTTGACCTGCTTGTCATGGAAGGTATGGTAATCGTCTGTCACGAGCCAGTCATCTACGGGCGTGCCGCCCACGATATGCTCGCTCACGATCCGCTCCACCATGTCGGGCTTGATGTACTGGTAGGTTGCTTTGTCGCCGTTGATGATTACATCAACGAGCACGTCACGTGCGCAGAAGCCCCGGCATCCGACTTTGTGCATGGAGCAGTTCTTCTCCACCGTAGCACGGATGCCGGCGGCAGCAATGGCCTTCTCGAAGGAGGACATTACTTCCACGCCGCCTGCGGCTATCCCGCCCGTACCCATGCAGACTTTTATCGAGACTTCTTTATTCATGATTACTCCGAAAGGTCAGGCGTGAGGCCTGATTCTTCACCTTGCATCGCGCGATAATAAGCGGTTTCCCTCATCTTTGGCATTAGATATAATCAGTGTACTCCCGCTTTCCCTCCTTAAGGGTCTTCATCTCTTTCATGAGCCTGTCGGGTGTCATCTTTCCATGCACAGTCTTATTGATGATGATGACCGGCGCAATGCTGCAGGCGCCTACGCAGTTGACCTTCTCCACGGTAAACTTGAGATCTTCGGATGTGTCCTCACCATCAGGAATGGCCAGTTCTTTTACCAAACTGTTTATCAGCCGCTCCGAGCCCTTGACATGGCATGCGGTGCCGCAGCATGCGGTGATCACGTTCTTGCCCTTGGGTTTGAGATGGAACTGGGCGTAGAACGTCGCGATGCCGTAGAACTTCGCCGGCGGCACATCGAGCCGTTCGGAGACCCAATAGATCGCATCCTCGCGCAGATATCCGAATTCGTTCTCGATGTCTTGCAGGATCGAGATCAGGTTCCCTTCGTTTTCCTGGTACCGCGCGAGTATGCCTTCGAGTTTTTCTTCCATTGTTCTATCCTCTTGAGACAACAAAGGCCGCCTTTTTTTCCGGCAGCCCAGTCTTGAATACATCCCGGTCGTGGGTCTGATGTGTGCCGTATAGCACGCTCTCGGCCTGCGCGACAATTTCACGGCATGTAGTTCATGCCGGCACGATAAATTGTTTCCAGACTTCGGAAAAGACCGTTAGCCTCAGAGAAGCATCCCGGTCTTTTTTTAAATCAAGAGACCCTTCACTTCATTCAGGGTGACAAAAATAACGTCATCAAGCCAGTTAAAACATGGGGTCCATGGTGAGCGCGGGGTGTCCTTTGGCCGTCAGGAACTCCATCATCTTTTCCGAATCTTCGGCCACGGTTTCATCTGCGATCTTGTCGAGCAGGTCAGGCACGCCCTCTTCCTCTGCGCGCTGTTTGAACTGGTCGGCAAAGGACTCCTTAAGGTTCTTGGTCATCCAGACGATGCGCTTGAACCCGCCTTCCGCAGAGAGGAACTTCTTGCTCGTGAGGAAGTACCGACCGATCCCCATAAATCCCGGGGTCTGCGCGCCGCCGCCCACGGTGCCGGCCAAGGTCGAGAATTTCATGCCAATAGGGGTCATGCCTGTATAACCGCGGTTCACAACCATCACACCATTCGCCTCGGGCACAATAGCCACAATGCACTCGAAACACCCGCAGGAGGTCATCGGTGCATCCATAATACTGTAGGCGTTGAAATACTCGAGCGCCTGGTGCGAGTTCGTGTACACATACTCGTCCACACCCTTCCAACGTCCCTTAACCGTGTCAAGCGTTTCGCCCTTCTGGACCGGCTGGTTCGCACCGTTCGGGTCGATCTCGTAGGCCGCCTTGGCATCGAGCCAGTTATAGGCGCCGCAGAGGCCGAGACGTTCGGGTGAAACAACGCACACATGGTTCGGTGCGAAACTCTGGCAGAGGATACAAGAGTAGAACGTATCCACCGAGTCGTCGGTCATCGTGGCGAGGCGCACATCGCGCTCGAGATAGGCCTTGCGGGCTTCTTCAAGCTTTGCCTTCACGTCAGCATCATCCACGTAGAACGTAACCTGGACCTTGTCCACGATATTATTGAACTTGTGCTTGAGCTGGGTAGTCAGGATATCTCCGAAGTGCTTCAGCACAAAGCCTTCCTTGAGCGCGTTGATGCTCACCCGGAGCCAATTCTGGTCACGCTGGCCCATGTGCCAGATGCCCTGAGCTTCGTTGATGAAGTGGTGTACCTTACGCTCGAGAACGGGTTCGAAGTCCTTCTGCATCTTGCGGCCCGCCACTTCTACTACGATACCGAGCGGCATCTGGCCGCCCTTCTGGTACCGGGTTTCCGGGTCGGCTCCCACGATTGTCACCTTGCCGTCTTCCACCTTGTCGAGGTCGACGGTACGGAGCCACTCGAAAGCGGGCGTACGCTGGCCACCGAACTCGATGTGCATGTCTTCCTTGCGAATGCGTTCTCCTTCGAACGCGGGACCGTATGGCACGGGGATCGGAGGTTTGGAAAGCGTAATCTTGAGACCCCGCACCTCGATGCACTTCTCAACGATCTTTTTCGGGTCAAGCTCCTTAGCCACTTCCTCATAAATCGTGACGCCTGTGGGATGAATCGTCGGGATATCCGTGTTCGCAATCGCTGGGAAGCCCATGTTGATCGCGCCGGCACCAGTAGTCCAGATACGGTCGTTCAGCGGACCAAGCACCATGGCAAAGGCGAACACCTTGTCTTTGGAGTATTTCAGAATTTTCTGGAAATCGCCACCCTTCATGCCTCCGAAGGTGATCCCCGCGCGGGCTGCCCAGTTCAGGGCATAGATGGCGTGCTCCACTTCAGGACCGAGCGGTACGAGGCGCGTGTCCCAACCGAGCTGCACACCCTTCCGAAGGAGCTGTTTTGTCATGCTCTCGCCGTTCACGTTTCCGCACATGAGGGTAAGGATGTTCTTCTGTTGAAGCTCGCGTGCAATCTCGAGCGCGTGGTCGTCATCGTTCGCAGCGCCGATGATGCAGACATAACCCGGCATGGAGCCGTCCACGAGTTGCACGCCCAAGTTGCGGAGGATGGTGTCGGAGATGAAGCCGTTGTAGGTAAGACCGATCGAATCATCCTTCACTGGCTCCTGCCCATAGATATACCGGATCGCCATGATAATCTCCTGGGCAAAGAGTGCCGCCATGCCTGCGTCGAGCGCCTCGCCTAGATAGGGCTTATAGAGATGGTCGTCCGGCGCGTCCGTAAGGAGCGGCTTTACCTTCTGCTCAAGGGCTGTCTTCATGTCGCCCACGGTGCGGACCTCGAAGCCCGTCATGGCGAACAATTGCGGCAGGAAATACCCCGTATCGGGGAACTCGAACTTGAAATCCGCGCCCTTTTCGGAAATGGCCTTTTCGACAAGCGCCTCGGCCTGTTTGACATAGTAGTGTGAGCCCAGAATGGCCCCCGTGGCAATGACTTTAGACATCGTTATGCTCCTTTGTAGTGCTTAATAACCGCAGAGGTCAGACAGGAATCAGAAAAAAACTTTTACCATTGTAAAAATGGACTCTGTACTCCCTGTGTTCTCTGCGGCAAACTCGTTTTTTTTACGCTCTCGCCTTCAGGAAGGTCGGGAGCTGGTTCGCTTCGCGGGGACCCACGGTTATCTTCCATCCCGGGAGCTTCTCTTCCAGCGAACCGGAGAGAACAGCCACGTAGCCGGGAATGATGAGTTCCTTGTGGCTGATGTTCTTGTCCACCCCGCTCTCAGTGATGAACTGGGCAATCTTGCTAGCCGTGAACTTGCCGGCTGCCCAGGCCGTGAGCACCGACAGACCTTCGTTGTCCATGACCGCGAGCCAGGACGGCACCTTGCTGTTCTCCACTTCGCCGCGCACAATGAAGTAAGAGAGCGAGAAGTTGGTGGTGATCATGAGCGGCGAGCTCTCTTTTGCGTCGCCGACCTTGTAGATGTTCTGCGCGACCTGCATTGGCACCTGCGGGTCGGTATAGATGTTCTGGCGCAGCGACAGGAGCGCGAGCATTTTCCACTTCTCGACATTGTTCACAACGATGATCGAGGCATATTTCATCGTGCCAATGGCGGCTGCGATGGCCTCGGAAACACTGTTGTCGCGTGTTGCAAAAGAGATGACGGGATAGCCCAGGGGCTTGAAGTTCTTCTTGATTGCCGCACGGCGAATGATGGTGAAATGCTCGATCATGTCCTTGGCCTTGCGTGCTCCGGAATCAAGGACCAGGTTGTCTACACCCATCCCTTTAATTTTCTCGGATAGAGTGGTAAGCGCGTCGAGACCATCTGCTGCGACAGCAAGGGAGGCCTTTTTCTCTTTTGCGATCTTGGCCATGGCCTCTGCGTTCTCGGTCGTCGCCGCGTAGATAAGCGGCTTCTTGTCTGCGCAGTGTGTGATGCCCGCCTCGATGGTCGCGGGATTCTTGCTCACGAGGATGACCGGCACGCCAGGCGCGCCGTCAACGACCTGCTTCACCACGGAGGCGAACTTCGCTGCATCGCCCCCCTCATCGGTCACAGCAATGGCGTCGACGCGAAGCTTCTGGCCAACGCGGTCGATCTCAGAGGTCTTAACGGCCTCGATCTTCTTTGCCGCGGCATCGCCGGCCTCTGAGGCCTTGATGGCCACGGCGAACACGTTCGGGTTGAAGAATTTCTTTTCGTGACGGAACATGCAGATCTCGCCGCCTACTTTCACGGCCTTATCGCCCGTGCCGAGCGTTATATCCCGGATCGGTGGCGCTGCAGCCTCTCCCAGCACTTTTTTTGCGTCATCGGAAGCGTCCGGGCAGGCATCGAGGCTTGCCTGTTTGGCGGCAAGCTTCATGGCAAAGGCAAGGCAGGTCGGATGACCGCATTTTTTGCAGTTGGTCTTCGGGAGATATTTGAATATTTCGACGCCAGAGAGTGCCATGTACATGCTCCTTTCGGAAAGAACCTAAATTATTACCACTGTGGCCGGTGAGTAGATCGTTTATCTTCGTGATGACCTATCCCTATGCCAGTTTTACATCAATTCGACGATGAGTTCTTTGGCCTTTGCCGCTGCGCCGGGATGCCGCATGATCAGCATGTCGGCGCCCGCCGTCAGCATGGCCGAGGCGGTTACCGCCTCCCAGGCCAGAGCGCGGTCTTCGAGACCGCCCCACTCCGGTACTTCGGCATCGGGCGCAATTGTCTCTTTTACCTTCCAGACGTTCGCGCCAATGTCGCAGATGATCGGGGTCTGCATCATGGGATCATTCTGCAGAAGCGCAGCCAGACGGATACGCTCCATCACGCTGTAGGTATATTCAAGGCCATAGCCCAGGGCCGAGGACATGGGGTCCATGATAATTCGCTCTTTGTCGAAGCCCATCTGCGTGAGCAAAATGTTGAGCTGTTTGGCCAGATTCACGTCGAGCTGGCTCATGGCGATCAGCTTA
>DATJZV010000140.1:0-14324 GCA_035498715.1 Nitrospirota bacterium | reverse complement strand
CGGCGTGCCGGTCGTGCTGCTTATGACATTGGCCGTGAAGGTGACCGAATTCCCGTAGGTTGACGGATTGGGGTTGGCTGCGAGAGTCGTTGATGTCCCAGCCTGACCTACGGTCAACGCGACGGTGCTCGATGTCGATGTCGCGTGGCTAGCGTCTCCGGTGTAGGTCGCCTTGACCGAGTGCGGTCCAGTCCCAAGGGTATTCGTGGCATAGGTGGCGGTTCCGCTTCCGTTAAGCGGTCCCGTGCCAAGGGTCGTAGTGCCATCGATAAACGTCACTGAACCGGTAGGCGTACCGGTCGCGCTGCTGACCACAGCCGTGAGGGTCACAGAAGCGCCGTATGTCGGTGTAAATGACGATGATGCTAAAGTTGTGGTTGTAGGCGAGGCCAGAGAAAAGGTAACGGTGCTTCCATCCAACGTAGGATTTTCTAGTACTCCCTTATTGCCGTTCGAATCACTGTAACTGATAATGAAGTATACGGGCCCTTCAATTTCACCAGACGTCATTATATATGATGCCGTCCAGTTTGTGCCGCTGCCGCTTACGGTTGCCGCATGTCCGGGGATATTAAAACCATCCCCGCCTATAGTTACGGTCGGAGCGCTGATAATACCTGATGCAGTGATGTTCAAGGTGACCGTATTACCAGGTACCGCAACGGTTGTGTTGGTATTGTTCGAGGCAATACTGTCCTTTGTCAAAACGGGCAGATCGGGCGACACCTGTCCATCTGAGTTTCCACCAAAGCCTGCCACGGTCCCGCCGCTCTTAAGAACTACGGTATTGACCTGCCCTGCGGTTACGGCGGTCACCCCGGATGCATCTAGTGCCGGTACCATTGACTGCTGATAATCAAACTGGCGTGATGTTTGTCCGGTGCCTCCGGCACCCCAAGCCACCACGGTCGTGTCGGTCTTGATCGCTACTATATGATGATATCCGGCAGCTATGGCTTTTACCCCGGATAATCCCGCAGGTATATTCGATATCTGGCCATCAGTGTCATCTCCCCAAACCACCACCGTTCCGTCACTCTGGACAGCTGCCGAAAATCTGTATCCCGCGGCTATGGCTGTCACACCGGATAAACCCGAAGGCACGACCGATTGTCCAAAATCATCCGCGCCCGTCCCTCCAAGTTGTCCGGCACCCCAGGCAACCACCGTGCCGTCACTCTTGAGAGCTAAAGTATGATTGTATCCTACGGATATGGCAGTTACCCCGGTTAAACCCGCAGGCACATTCGTTTGGCCGTTACCGTTATATCCCCAGGCAACCACCGTTCCATCGTTCTTCAGGGCTACACTATGGCCATATCCTGCTCCTATCGCGGTGACACCGGTAAGGCCTGAAGGCACCGTGGTCTGGCCGTAAGAATTCCAACCCCAAGCCACCACAGTTCCGTTGGTCATCAGCGCGAGGGCATGTTCATATCCGGCAGCTACGGCCTTCACCCCGGATAAGCCTGCAACATTCGTCGTTCCACTAGAGTCATCGCCCCAACCAACAACCGTTCCGTCACTCTTCACTGCTAATGTAAAATGGTATCCTGAGGATATAGCTGTCACACCAGATAAGGTTGCATGCGCTGAGCGCATACCTGCGAAAGTGATCAGACAGGTTAATCCGACAAGACTGAGAACCTTAGAAATACGGGCAAGCGTCGATGAGGACTGAAGTCGTAATATATTCCTCATCAGGTCAGAGAGGTGGAATCCCTGCCACCTAAAGCTTCCTTTAAAATATAAGTTCATAATCCCTCCCTATTTTATTACCTAAAAATTTTATGCAAAAAGCCTAAATAATCAAAGAAATAAATGACATTGCCAATCATGTGCTCATTTCATGCCGGCATTGTCCATTTCTCCAGCACAATATCGTAAATGAGTTACGAAACGAAAACTCCCCCCCCTGAAAGCCACGAAGTACGTGAAGAAGTGACCAATACATCGGACCCTTCATGCTTGCCTTCTCGATCTTCGCGTGTTTAGTGATTCAAAGAGCCTGTATCTTTAATCCGCAGACATGGTGCTACTTCTACTAAAATGCGACTTGCCCATACATAAGACATCATTTACATGTCTAAAAAAACTATGGGAATTTTCTTCATGAGAGTAATTTGGCCGTTCTGCCAGAGTCTACCACCAGGGAAAAAATCAGGTTACAAGCCAAAAAAGCAATTTATAAATAATAAGAAAGAAAGCAAAATGCATGCCTTCGAAAAATGGCATTGCTGCAATCCCGAAGAGGAAAGCAGCCTGTATGAATACATGAGTACGAAAATCTTTGTAGCGTGAAGAACTGTTTGAAAGTATGGAAAATGCTGATGGCGAATGAAACTTTGGTGAAGGGATTGACGATGTGAATAAAGTATTATCAAACAGCAGGGAAGATTAACCACGCCTTCTTTGTAAGATTATTAGAAAGAAAACTGTTTCCTTTGGAAACATCAATTATTCGTAATACATTGATTAAAAAAGATATTTATATCATGTTTCCAATGTATACAAAGTTAAAACTAAGGTATTCTTGCATATATGTATCCGTGGGAAACACTCCATGCTTTTATTGACCAATTCCTTTTTTTTTGCTTTGAAAAAAAACGCCTTTGCGACAGGCATTAAACTTGCTTCTTCTACTACAATATTATGGAAGCGATGAAGAAAAAGATACTAATTGTTGATGAGGCGGGATTTTCGCGTATTTGCTCAGCAATTCTTGAAAAGGAGGGGTACGGAACGAATGCCATTTGTGATGTTCATGAAATCGACTCGACGATGAACTACAGCGATTTCGGGCTGGTAATAACGAGCTATCCCTTTGGCGCGTTTCTTTTCGAAAAGCTGAAGCAGGCAAGGATCCCGACCATCATCCTTTCTGACCACATAAATAGAGATCTCATGATGACACTCGAGCATTTCGATAAGTCGTTGTCTTACTGCATGATAAAGCCTCTTGATTACAATAAGTTCAGAACGCTGGTCAATCAAACGATGCGCGGAGATGGAGAAAATCCGGCATAATAACAACATAGCGGCGCGCTATGCGTTAAACACAGCCAGACACAAAGCGGGGCATTCCCGGGGTCGAACGATCGCTATCATGCATCAGTGTACGCCAAATCGATAGGGAAAGAAGAAGGACCTATGTACGAAGCATTTTTCAATCTCAAGACAAAACCGTTCGAACTAGTTCCCAATCCCGATTTTCTGTATATGAGCAGGACCCATAAGAGGGCGCTCTATTACCTGTATTACGGGATCAAGGAAAGAGCGGGATTTATTCTTCTTACCGGGGAAGTTGGGTCCGGGAAAACCACCCTTATCAGCGATCTCATAAATCGCATCGATGCGAACGTGAACCTTGCTAGGGTCTTCAACACCAAAGTCAGCTCTGAACAGCTCATCGCGATGATCAATGATGATTTTGGACTCGATGTTAAGGGCAAGGACAAGGTCGTCATGTTGAATGAGCTCAATGATTTCCTGATCGAGCAGCATGCCAGAGGGAACAACTCAGTGCTTATCATAGACGAGGCACAGAACCTAAAACCCGATATTCTTGAAGAGATCAGAATGCTGTCGAACCTCGAAACAGACACGGCCAAACTCCTGCAGATCATCTTGGTCGGACAGCCCGAACTCCGCGAGCTTCTTGCGCTCTCGAGACTGCGGCAGCTGCGGCAAAGGATCAGCATCAACTGTCGTATTTCTCCCCTCACCAGAATAGAGACCGAAGAGTACATACTTCATCGGCTCGAGGTCGCAGGCAACAGAGAGGCCGTGACGTTCTCCGACGGCTGCGTGGATATCATCTTCCAGTACTGCAGAGGCATCCCGCGGCTGGTGAACATCATGTGTGATTATCTTCTGCTGACGGCTTTTATGGAGGAGAAGAAGACCCTCGATTCTGCCATGGTCAGAGACATTGTCGAGGACCTCGATTTTGAAGCGCTCTACTGGGGTTCCAAGCAGCCTGAGTCTGAGCTTGATGAGAATGAGCCGAAGATTACGATTAACCGCTCGGCCCTGCTTGAGGCCCTAGGCCTCGAGGGCGAGTAAAAAGGCTGAGCGACGTTTCATGGCGGCCTCGTCACATTCGACGGCGGCCGGTGCAGGAAAGGATGGCAAAGTGGATCAGCTTGCCGTTGTTCATAATAGTCCCTTTTCAGAAACGATGATCGAAGAACGGAGCGCCGTAACGGTGATGCCGAATTGGTACGCGGTCTATGTTAAACCCCGGCATGAATTTGTTGCCTTCAGTGAGCTACAACGAAAACACGTTGAAGCGTTCCTGCCTTCGGTAAAGAGAATCAGCCAATGGAAGGACCGGAGGAAGCTCATCGAATATCCTCTTTTCCCGGGATATATCTTTGTGCAGGTACCTTCCTATCCCGGCGCGTTTCTCACGGTGCTCAAGACGCGGGGCGTAGTGTCCTTTATCGCCCTGGAGCCGGGGAAACCGACACCCGCCGCACGTGAAGAGATTACCGCGCTGAGGCTCATTATCGAGAGCGGCAACGATATCGATATCTATCCCCACTTGAAACAGGGAACGAGGGTGAGGGTGAAAAGCGGGCCGCTGAAGTATGCCGAAGGGGTCCTCGCGAAACGGGAAGATGAAGATCTTCTCGTGGTGAACATAGAGCTCCTGGGCAGAAGTGTGGCCGTTAAGATCTGTGTTCATGACATCGAGCCGGTCTAACGGCATTGAGCGTCATTTGGGTGTTTCACCGGACCGGATTCTTTGAACACTGCGCGGCGTATTGTATATTTGAGGAGCGCATTATGGCCCTTAACAGTTAATCCACTGTAACTGAGAGGGCGGAGCATTGTAAAAAACACGCCTCCCGGACTCCGATTCTCCGGTATTTTTTTACGATTTTTAGTCACGGTCGTACTCAGGGGCGGTAGTTGTGGTACTCACCCGTGGCGCTCTTGATGGCCTTCATAGCACTGAAGGAAGCACTAACCGCTTCGGATGCATATTTAATACAATGCGGGAAAGGTTAGCATAAGATGAAATCGCCGTTGACATTGCTGATAGGGGATGCGTTGATATCAATCCTCGCAGTACATGTCTCAAGCCTTGTAAGATTTGGCTCACTGGAAGAAATATACCCCTACGCATTAGATGTGGAGCGGTTAATGGTGTTTGCGCTGTTCGCCGTGTTTTCCTCCTATCTTTTGGAGCTTTATGATCTTGATAAACAGCAGAGGAAAAGAGAGGTCTTTGTTCGCATTCTCATCGCGCTGACAGTCACCTTTCTGACGCTTACCCCTATGTACTATAGCGTCCCTTCTTTGATGCTCGGGAGGGGGCTGCTTGTCCTCTCGCTCGGTTTCTTTGGTGTATTCCAATTTCTGCTGCATGCCGGATATGCGCGCCTGATTAATTCTGCAGGCCTCGCGCGAAGGGTCCTTGTGCTCGGGACCGGCCCTCTCGCGAAGAAGATCGGAGACCTTATCACGACCACCAACCATCAGCACATACTGAGAGGCTATGTCAATCTGACCGGTGAGTCGTCTCATGTTCCCCCAGAGTCCATTGTTGGAAACGGACACGGGCTCGTGGAGACGGTCAGAGAAAAACAGGCCCACAAGCTTGTGGTGTCCCTCTCCGAACGGAGAGGGTTCTTTCCAGTTCAGGATGTTCTGAACTGCAAATTCAGCGGCATCGAGGTGATTGATGCGCCTTCGTTTTATGAAGAGATGACGGGAAAGCTTCTCATAGAAAATACAACGCCGAGTTGGTTTATTTTTTCCAATGGCTTTAAAATGAGCGCTTCTCAGAGGTTTCACAAGAGGATATTCGATCTGGTATTTTCGCTTCTTGGCCTGATTCTGATGATACCTTTTTTGCCTCTGGTTGCGCTGATAATCAAGGTGGACTCCCGGGGGCCTGTTTTTTTCACGCAAGTGCGTGTGGGGGAGCTGGAAAAAACGTTCCTTCTCTATAAGTTCAGGACTATGCGTCAGGACGCCGAGAACGACACCGGAGCTGTCTGGGCACAGAAGAATGATGCCCGGGTCACGAGGTTCGGAAAATTGCTCCGAAAGACCAGGATCGACGAACTGCCGCAGCTCTATAATGTGCTCATAGGTCAAATGAGCTTCATCGGCCCGAGACCTGAACGTCCGGAGTTCGTCAGTGAGCTGAAGAAGTGCATCCCCTATTATTCCGAGAGACACTTTGTGAAGCCGGGAGTAACAGGGTGGGCACAAATCCGGTACCCTTACGGCGCTTCGGTTGAGGATGCCGTCGAAAAATTAAGGCATGATCTCTATTACATAAAGAATGTTTCGTTCTTTCTCGATGTGCTGATCGTTATCGAAACGATAAAGGTCATGCTATTCGGAAGAGGGGCACGATAGGAGGCGATATGAGAACGGGAGCCATTTGCATGGGCGTGGTTTTTCTTATCTTAATAATGTGCATGCCGGCAATGGCCGGTGGGTACGTTATCGGCGACGAGGATGTGCTACAGATTTCGGTATGGGGAAACCAAGAGTTGAGTGTTACGGTCCCGGTACGACCCGACGGCAAGATTTCTGTGCCTCTCCTCGGAGATGTGCAGGCTACGGGGGTCACCCCCCAGGAGCTGAAAACGAAACTGGAGCAGGGTCTTTCGAAATTCGTAAAAGCGCCGGTGGTGAGCATCATGGTGACCGCTATCAACAGCTTCAAGGTCTATGTGTTTGGAGAAGGGGTCTCGCGGACCCCCAGCGCCGGGACGGCGGCAGGGGGGGCTTCGACGACAGCCGGTGTGATAACGTTGAGGAAAAATACAACGCTCATCCAGCTCCTGGCGCAGCTTGGCTCTCTGAAGAACGCCGATCTGAAAAATGCCTATCTCCTGCGGGGAGGACAAAAGCTGCCCGTCGACTTTGTTCAGCTTGTCGCTAGGGGCGATATCTCACAGGATATCGAACTAGCCTCCAACGATGTGATCTATATCCCGGACAATTACGATCAGCGTATCCGGGTCACCGGAGCTGTAAGAACACCGGTGATCGTTCCCTTTTCGGAGGGCATGACGGCGCTTGATGCGGTGCTGAGCGCGGGAGGGTTTACGGAATTCGCAAGCCAGAACAGCGTTGTGGTGGTGAGAAAAGACGGGGACACGGTCAAGAACATCGAGGTTAAATTGAAGGATGTCATGAACGGGAACATAAATAAAAACCTGTTCCTACAACCTGGTGACATCGTCATGGTTCACAGCAATATATTCTAGGAGGCTTCCATGTTGGATGAAAGGTCACAAGATTTTGATATCAAGCGATATTTAGGGATCATCCAGCGGAGGAGATACCTATCGCTTGCTGTGGCCCTCGGTGTACTCTCGCTCTTCACTTGGGGAAGTTTTCTTATGCCCAAGACCTATGAGGCAAGCTCCACCGTGGCCATTGACAGCGTGGGCATCATCAAACCGCTCATACAAGGCGTCGGGGTCTCTGTCACCACTGAAGAACGGCAAAGGAGTATCCGCAACAGGATAACCAGCAGGAGCATTGTAGAGCGGGTCATTAAGAAGCTCGACTTGGACAGAAACCTGAAAACTCCCAGTCAGGATGATGAACTGGCAGCGGGCATTCAGAAAAGCCTCACCGTGAACATGCGCAGCTCCGGGGAGCGGGAGCCCGATCTGTTTACGGTTTCGTATCAGGGAGGCGACCCAAAGGTTGTACGGGACCTGGTTGACACTCTCGTTAAAGAGTTCATAGAGGATAGTGTGCGATTTCAGCGGTCGGACGCCGTGGGCGCATACGATTTCATTGAAGCTCAGCTCAAGGAATACAAGAGAAAACTAGAGCTTTCCGACAGGTCGATCCGGGAGTTCCGGGAGAGAAACCCTCACATGGTCCCGCAGAATGAAACCACGATCATAGGAAGAATAGAGAACTTTCAAACAGCCCGCATCGACGGGCAAATCAGGCTGAAGGAATTGCAAAGGAAACAGGAGAGTCTACAAAAACAACTCTCCGGTGAAAAAGAACTTACCATTGCATTCGTATCGAGGGAAGGTTCGCCGGAGTCACGATTAAATTACCTCAATAACCAGCTCATGGTATTGATGACCAAGTATACGGATAACTATCCCGAAGTGATCAAGACAAAAGGCGAGATAGAGGAGCTGAAAGCACAAATTGCGCAAGCATCGACCGCGGAAAAAAATCTCAATACCGGTGCGGGGGCGGAGACGAGGGCCCTCAATCCGGTATATCGGCAAATAAAAGAAGAGATGCAAAAAACCGAAACAGAAATCGAGTCCCTGAGCGCAAGGATGGACGAGCTGGCGAAGCAACAGGATGTTGGACGCAAAATCCTTGGAGAAATGCCGAGGGAGCAGGAGGAGTGGTCGAGGCTTCAACGAGACAGAAACGTCTACCAGCGGGTATATGATGATCTTTTACAAAAGCTGGAGAATGCACGGGTGTCGAAGAACCTTGAGCTGGCCGATAAAAGCACGACGTACCGAATTGTGGATCCGCCGCTCCTTCCCCGTATCCCCGTCAAGCCGAACAGGGTCATCCTGATTCTCGCCGGCTTTGCGATCGGGATCTCGGCAGGAGTGGGTGCCGCTGTGGGTCTGGATTATTACGATTATTCGTTCAAGGATGAGGATGCCCTCCGGGAAGAGTTGAACCTGCCTGTCCTGGCAGCTGTTCCCTCCGTAGTCACCGAGGCGGATGTCCTGGCGGAAGCTATGCTCGACAAAAAGGTGTTTACCGCATCCGCCGCCTATCTTTCGCTCATAGGTATTGTGCTCGTTGCGGAATTACTGTATCGTTTGGGGATCACCGGTATTCATTTTTAGCGGGAGGAAGAGATGAGCAGAATAGAACGAGCACTCGAAAAAGCGTTAAAGATGAGGAGATCAGAGACTGCGAATAATCGTGCCGCATTTTGGCCTACCACCTATAGTAAGTTCGACCCATCGGTCTTTGAGGTCGTTGATGGCGGGATCGATACGGCCGGTGTTGATCGACATATTGTCAGCATAACAGACCCCTATTCGTCCGCGGCAGAGGAATATCGTAAGCTCCGTGCGAGGATCTTTCAGGTCACCGAGAAGGATTTTCTGAACACCCTCATGGTGACAAGCAGTCAGGCAGGCGAGGGAAAGACGATAACCGCGATCAATCTTGCTGTTGCCATCGCCCATGAGCTCGACCATACCGTTCTTCTCATCGATGCGGACCTGAGAAAACCGAGTGTCCATAGATATCTCGGATTAAACCCGAAATATGGCCTCGGCGATTATCTGGAGAATCGCAGGGACCTGTCCCTGTCCGACATCATGATTAAAACGGGGATCGGCAAGCTTGTCATCCTGCCGGCGGGGAACCCACCGGAGAAGCCGGCTGAGCTCATCTCCTCGGACCGGATGAGATTGCTGATACGGGAGATTAAGCACCGGTACCGGGACAGATACATTATTTTTGACTCATCGCCGCTGCTCATGACCGCCGATTCCTTGTCGCTCTGCGACTACATGGATGGCATAATCTTCGTCGTTCAGGCGGCCAGCACTCCCAAGAAAGCCGTGACACAGGCCCTTTCTTCTATAAAAGGCCATAACATTATCGGCACCGTGTTCAATGCCGTGCCGAAGTATCTGGCAAAGAACCTCTACCCCTATTATTACCGTTCCGCGTCAGCGGGGACTGTAAAACAGTTAGACTACGCCGATGGAGCACACGCCGTAAGAGCCCTAGACCATGCCGATGATGGAAATAATGGAAAAGCTCTCGACGATGCCGATGGCGGAAAAACGGTAAAAACCTCAGACCACGCTGATGGCGGGAATAATGGCGGAAACCCAGAGAGCGCGTAATTCCAAGATCATCATCGCTGCCACGTGCTGCGTGTTCTTCTGGTTCCTCATGGGGCCGGCTTCCCCGCTCATTTTTTGCCCGCATGATGCTGGGGCCGAGGAACTCACGGTCTTGCCATCCATGACGGTGAGCGAAGAATACAATGATAATGTCTATCTCACAAGGTACAACAAATTAGATGATTATATCACGAGTGCCACCCCGGCCTTTACGCTCGATTACAAATCGGCTTTCTGGAACTGGCATCTTAACGCTGCCTATATTTACCGATATTACGCCAAAGGCACGAGAAAAGAGGACAATACATACAATGTTAATCTCAGTAACCGTACGACGCTGATAGAGAATTTTTTCTTTGTTGATGTTCTGGATACATATTCTCGGGTGTCTCTCGATGAAACGAGGGATTATACTCTGGAAAGCCCGTTTGTAAATCAGACCGACGAGAATATCTTTACCGTGAACCCCTATCTTGTCTTTAGAAGCGAATCCCGTTTTACACCGATCCTCGGGTACAAGTATGTCAACACCTGGTATAAAGAACATAATGTTGTCAGCTATGTCGGTCAGCCTGTGAGCACTGTTGATAATATCGGTTATGCAGAGATGATGACGGACCTTTCATCGACGGTGACGTTCACCATCGGCGTACGGTATACTCAGGATGTGAACGATGTAAATAGTTACAATAAAACTGACGTCTATGCCGGTCCGAAATACACCTACGCGCAAAGTTCATATGCATTTTGCTTGATAGGGGAAAGCTTCCTGGATTTCCAGCTCGAGACTAGCACCACTAAACATATGATCTGGGACGCAGGCATCACCCACAAATATTCTACCGTTACAGTCGCTTACGAGATGAAGTCAGACTATGTTCCTGACCCTGTCAAAATCCTGAGGAGAGAGGACTTCTACACGTTTACCGTCTCGAAAACCACACCACGGACCTCCTACATTGTTTTAGCAGGCCTGTATGAGTGGCGAAACGCTGCGTCGAACCACCTTGAGAACTCCAGTTACCTGCTGAATGGATTCTTGAAACATGCATTGTCGCCAACCCAAACGATCGAGCTATCAGAAAGTATTGAGCGGCTAGAGGACGATTTAGCAGATACAGTCATATCCCTCTGGCACAGCGATATCAAGTTTGCACAGCGTACGTTGGCGGATCTCATCCTGACGCTGGAATACAACTACACGAATTCCTATTCTCACGACAGCTACCCGGACAACTATGTCAACAATAGGTTCATCGTGGGACTCAGCAAAAAGTTTTGATGCTCCGCAATCGGGTTCTCCTGCTGATCAGATGAAAGGGTATCGTTAGCCGCAAGGCGCAAACAAAGGAGCAAGCTATGAAGAAGCTGACTCTTATCATCCTCGCACTCATCCAGACAGCGGTGTTGTTCACCGCATGCGGCCGCATGGGTCCCGTTCCGCCCCCCGATAAGACACCTCCCGGCGTGACTGCGGTTTCCCCCGCCGATGGAACCACTGATTTCCCGGTCACGGGTACGATCACGATAACGTTCAGTAAAGAGATGGATCCTGCTTCCATCGACGACTCAACGATTTCCATAATTTCTGATAGCGGCGAATTTGTCTCGGGATCATTTACCACCACAGGCACGGTAACCGTCTTCACGCCGTCACAATATCTGAACCCACATACCAGATATAAGATGGCGGTCAGCACCGGCGTAATGGACACATACGCAATCCGCTTGGACCATTCCGAGGTTTTCTATTTTACAACACAGTTGTTTCCGCCGCCAAAGGTAGTTGATATCCGGCCTGCCAACCGCGCAAAAAATACTGCTCTTAGAACCGCGATATCCATCCAGTTCAGTAAACCGATGGACCCGGATACGATCTGGACAAATAATATTACACTTAGCAACGCGGCCGGAAATTATTATGGCGATGTTGAGTATAACCAGACATTAAACGCAGCCACATTTTATCCTGAAAATGATCTTGCCAGCAACACTGGTTATTTCGTCACGATCTCGACAGGCGTGACTGATACGAGCGGGGCCCCGATGGCGAGCCCCTTTGTCTCGAGTTTTCAGACCGGAACGTCTTACGACGGCACAGCGCCGACTGTCGTACCGCTCGTTCCAAATAACAAGGCTACCAATATCTCGGTAAATACCCCTATCGCTGCCACATTTAGCGAATCGATGGACCCGATGACCATAACGCCTTCTACTTTTATCGTGAGCCAGGGAACCACCACGATCCCCGGCGATATCAAATGTTATGGGAACACCGTTGTTTTTACGCCGGCCAATCCTCTGGCGTATTCGACCACCTACGTTGTCACAATCAAAGGGTATTCACCAACTGCCTCAAGCGTGGCGGATCTGGCAGGCAACAATATGGCAAGTGATTATTCTTGGCAGTTTACGACCAAGTCGCAATCCGTGGATACCTTAGCACCGTCCGTTTTGGCTACGTGGCCCACATCGACTGAAAATAATGTGTCGATCTATAGACCGGTCGTCGCCCTATTCAGTGAATCAATGCTCGCAAGCTCGATCACCCCAACCACGTTCGTGCTTGTAGCTCAGAACGATCCAAATAAAGTACCCGTCCCGGGGGAGATTAAAACCAACGGTGCCGCGGCGATCTTCATACCTTCACAGAATTTGTCGTATGCAACCGCCTACACAGCTACGATAATTTCTATGACAACTCCTACGACAATTATGGGGGCCAGGGATCTTGCAGGTAATCCTCTCGGCAACGGGAACTCGCCAGCGGGTTATACCTGGAACTTTACCACCGAAGCGCCGGCAAGCTTTACCATCACGGCATCGGCTGGCCCGAGAGGCAGTATCAATCCCGCCGGAGCAGTGGATGTGAACGTCAATTCAAACCCGACGTTCACGGTCACCCCGGATGCTGGATACTCCATTGACGATGTCAAGGTGGATGGAGTTTCTGTCGGCGCGGTGCCTTCCTACACGTTCAGCGGGGTGACATCCGATCATTCGATCAGCGCAAGCTTCCTCGTGACCATCACGGCGACTGCGGGCGCGAACGGGAGTATCAGTCCTTCAGGAGCGGTTTTGGTGAGTTACAACACATCGCAGGCGTTCACGATCACTCCGAATGCAGGCTACCATATTAACACAGTAGGTGGCACCTGCGGCGGAACGCTTATCGGGAATACCTATACGACAAGCGCGGTAACGCAGAACTGCACGGTGCAACCGACTTTCGCGGCCAACCCCGTCATCACTGTGAGCCCGGCAACGAACGGCGTCATTGCGCCCTCTGGATCGGTGTCCGTGACTTACGGCGGATCTCAGACATTCACATTCACGCCGAATGCAGGCTACCATCTTACGGGTGTCTCGGTGGATGGAGTTGCGCAGACCCCGGTGCCTGCTTCTTATACGTTCACCAATGTTGTAGCCAACCATACCATATCGGCGACTTTCGCGGCCAACCCCATAATCACAGTGACAGTGGGCGCAAATGGGAGTGTCAACCCTCCCGGCCCGACAGTGTCGGTGACTTACGGTGCAGACCAGATGTTCACGTTCACGCCGAATACTGGATACTATGTTTCGGCTGTGCTTGTAGACAACGTTAATATTGGGGCTCCCACTTCTTATACCTTCCATAATGTAACGGCCAGTCATACCATATCAGTAGCCTTCCTGCAAGGCACAAACATTATTACGGCGACGGCAGGCGCGGGAGGTACTCTTACGTCAGGAGGAGGCACTATTGTGTCCTCGGGCACATCTCAGCAGTTCCTGGTGATTTATGGCGGAAGCCTTTCGTTTACGATCTCGCCGAATGCTGGCTACTCCCTCACCAGTGTTCTGGTGGATAATGTCGCTCAAAGTCCGGTGCCTACTTCATACACGTTTAGCAATGTAACGACCCCCCACACCATAGTGGCGAATTTCTCGATCAACTCGTACGCGCTGACGGTAAACGCGACAGGGACCGGGAGCGGGACGGTAACCGGCGCGGGAACGTATACCTATGGTACGAACGTCTCGGTAAGCGCCACGGCCAATGCCGGCTCGACCTTCACCGGCTGGAGCGGTGATTGCTCCGGCACGGCGAGCCCGACTACGGTCCTAATCAATGCCGCTAAGACGTG
Source organism: Nitrospirota bacterium (assembly GCA_035498715.1). Classification (GTDB taxonomy): domain Bacteria; phylum Nitrospirota; class UBA9217; order UBA9217; family UBA9217; genus DASPSR01. The sequence continues at coordinate 352 of DATJZV010000140.1, read as the reverse complement.
CACGGCCACCTTTACGATCAACGGATATCCGCTGACGGTAAACACGGCGGGGACCGGGAGCGGGACGGTAACCGGAGCAGGGACGTACAATTACGGTACGACAGCCACGGTGACCGCCGCGGCCAATACTGGATCGACGTTCACCGGCTGGAGCGGTGATTGCTCCGGCACGGCGAGCCCGACCACGGTTGTGATGAACGCTGCTAAGACATGCACGGCCACCTTCACGCTCAATAGTTATCAGGTGACATCATCGGCCGGATCGAACGGAAGCATCACGCCTTTGGGTAACGTATCCGTGAATTACAATGGGACGACGACGTTCACGGTAACGCCGAATGCCGGCTACACG
>DATJZV010000139.1:0-2859 GCA_035498715.1 Nitrospirota bacterium | reverse complement strand
ATTTCATGTAAAAACGCCATATTTTGGTAAATTAAAAAACCGCTGAATTGTGAATTCAGCGGCTCAAACATTGACGAAGTACGATTACCTTGTCTAAACAAGCCATTTAAGGCAGTGCTGGGCGATTGATTGCGGGATGGGGACCCGTTCCGGCATCTTTCACTTTTTAAACAGTGCGAAAAAATCATTCGCAGCGAGCGGCTGACTGAACAGGTACCCTTGCATCTCATGACAACCCAAGTCCCGCAGAAAGGTTTTCTGTTCCTCTGACTCAACTCCTTCGGCTATAACCCGCAGCTTCAAGCTATGCGCCATGGCAATAATTGCTGTAGTGATCGCCGCATCGTCGTTGTCGGTGGTGATGTTCATGACGAAGGAGCGGTCGATTTTGAGGGTGTCGAGGGGGAATCTTCTCAAGTTCCCGAGGGATGAGTATCCAGTCCCAAAATCGTCGATTGACAGACATATGCCCATATCCTTCAATTTCTGGAGTGTTGTGGCGGTCTTTTCAGGGTTTTTCATGATTGTGCTTTCGGTGATCTCAAGTTCAAGATACTGTGGATCGAACCCGGAGTCGTGAAGTGCGTTGGATACAATTTCTATTAAGCCCTCCTGGTCAAACTGGCGGCTCGACAGGTTCACCGACATACGCAAGGGTATGTTGTTGCCGGCGTCCTGCCATGCTTTGTTCTGAATACAGGCGGTGCGCAGCACCCATTCACCGATTGGCACGATAAGGCCGGTCTCTTCGGCTAGAGGTATGAACTCCACGGGTGAGATCATCCCTTTCTCCGGATGCTTCCAGCGGACAAGCGCTTCTGCTCCGATGATCGCGCCGGTATGGACGTCCACAGTCGGCTGATAGTAGAGCAGAAACTCGTTGCGGTCCAGAGCTTTCCGGAGGTCGTTTTCGAGATCTAGGCGTTGAAGGGATGTGGCATTCATGGATTGCGTGTAAAACTGGTAATTGTTTCGCCCCTGATTTTTTGCATGATACATGGCGACGTCCGCATTCTTGAGCAGGTTCTCCGCATCGTTACCATCCAGAGGGTAGAGGGCGATGCCGATGCTGGCAGTGACGAACACCTCATGGCTAGCCAGATTAAATGGCCGCCCAAGCTCCTTGAGGATGCGCCTTGCGACCCTGGAGGCATCCTGACTATGGGCAATTTCGTTCAGTAGCACGATGAACTCATCCCCGCCCAAGCGCGCGACAACATTTTCCAGTTCATCCTGTTCGGAACGGGCGATGAAGTCGCTCTTGCGAATGCACGTCTTGATGAGGTCACCAACAGTACGCAGCAGCTGATCTCCGATATTGTGACCAAGTGTATCATTGATGCGCTTGAAATAATCGAGGTCGATGAAGAGGATGGCTATGGTCCAGTGGTGGCGCTTTGCGAGGAGGAGGGAACGGCTGACGAGTTCCTTGTAAAAAGTGCGGTTCGGAAGTCCCGTCAGGCTGTCATAATAGGCCAGGTAGCGGATCTGTTCCTCTGCCTCCTTACGCTCGGTGATATCACGGATAGCAGTGATCCGCAGCATACGTCCTTCATACGGCAGAGACTTGCCCTGAATCTCGACCGGGAAGGTAGCCCCATCCTTTCTCCTGGCAAAGAGCTCATTGCGCTCTTCAGATCCTGACCGAATGTGGTTTTCAAAAGACGCCAAGGACTCCGGCGCCACAAAATCGGAGACTTTGTTTCCTATGAGATCCGAGAATTTGCATGCCAACATCTCGGCCATTCTTGTATTTGCGTCCACTATGACGCCCTCTTCGCTGATAATAATACCTTCAAATCCCGCTTCAGACAGACGGCGGAACCGGTCAATACTTTCATCCAGCTTTTGCTCAACCTTTTTCCGTATAGTAATGTCCCGGAAGACTCCTTGGAGTGCCTTTTTACCTTTGATGGTAACCATCTGCGTAAGAACCTCCACAGGCACTTCTGTGCCATCAGGACGGAGAATGGTTATTTCGCTGGGATACAGTCCCTTCAGTTCTTTCGCGTCTTCGACATGCTTGGCAAAAGTCTCCCGGGAGTATTTTTCCTTCCGCGGTGGATGGATTTCGGATTGATGGAGACCGACGATTGCGTCCGAGGGACGTCCGAGGAGCCTGCTCGCGGCCGGATTTGCATCAAGGATGATCCCGGATACCGGGTCGGCAAGAAGAATGGCATCCGGCGAACCCTCGAAAAGGGTCCGATACTGAGCCTCACTCTCTTCGCGAAATACCTCTGCGCGTTTGCGCTGAGTAATTTCCTGCTGAAGCTGCTCATTGAACTTCTTCAGTTCGGAGGTATATTTCGTAAAATAAATAACAATGGGTGCTACGATCAAGGGGACAAACATCGCATCTAGCGCGCCTATGATAAGTAAGTTCGGCGAAAATTTGCCGTACCAGATGAAGCTCTGGACGGTATTTAAGGATGCTGTGAACAGTTCAGAGAACACTACGGAGAGCCAGAGAAAATGCCAGGGATTGATGTGTCTTTGCTTAGAAAGAAATTGTTGGGTCATTTTTAAGCTTTCCTCCGGACGACAAGATCTTGAATAATTCTATGCATATATGGCGCATGAGTAATTTCAACCATTGATAGTTATCGTCTGCATCTCACGGTGTCAAAAGAAAACAATAAGAAAACGTTCTCAATTAAATGTAAAATAAATATATTTAAAGGCATTTTATAAAGACTGGTAAAATAATGTAAGAGGTCATGAGCTTCAAAGATAGCGGAGCGGAATGGGTGCCCTGCGTGGCCCTTCTTGCAGTCAGCCTCATCGGCTGCTTATTCTCCTCTCGCATTAAACTTCCGTCGCTGCCAGGTAGTCTATGAATGTCTTAAGCGATGCTCT
>DATJZV010000138.1:0-10400 GCA_035498715.1 Nitrospirota bacterium | reverse complement strand
TATGATGATCTGTCAAAGCAGGCCACGGCCTACCGCCAGCTCTCGCTGCTCCTCCGCAGACCCCCCGGCCGCGAGGCGTATCCCGGCGACGTGTTCTATCTCCATTCCCGACTTCTGGAGCGTGCCGCGAAGCTTTCGGACAAGATGGGTGGCGGCTCTCTCACCGCGCTCCCGATCATCGAGACCCAGGCCGGCGACGTGTCCGCTTACATCCCGACGAACGTTATCTCCATCACCGATGGACAGATGTTCCTCGAATCAGACCTGTTCTACTCCGGTGTGCGGCCAGCCATCAATGTGGGCATTTCAGTTTCGCGGGTGGGCGGGAGCGCTCAGATCAAGGCCATGAAGCAGGTGGCCGGAACGCTCCGTCTTGATCTCGCACAGTACCGCGAACTCGCCGCTTTCGCCCAGTTCGGCAGCGATCTGGACAAAGCCACACTGGCCCAGTTAAACCGTGGTCAGCGCATGGTCGAACTTTTGAAGCAGGACCAGTACGTGCCTATGCTGGTCGAGCAGCAGATCCTCGTCATCTTTGCAGGAACGAACGGGTTCGTGGACGATGTGCCGGTGAACGCGGTGAAGAAATTCGAGCAGGAACTCCTGCGGTTCATGGCGAGCAAGCACCAGGTAGTGCTCGACGACATCAAAAGCAAGAAGCAGATCGACGACGACCTCAAGACGCGCATTAAGAGCGCCATTGAGGAATTCAAGAAGTCGTTTACTGCATAAACAGGTTAGATTTACAGTTTTAATTTCTAGTTAACTACAAACTCCAAGCTTAGGAAGCACTTATGCCCAGCTTAAGAGATATTAAAAGAAAAATCACGAGCGTCAAGAAGACCCAGCAGATCACCAAGGCCATGAAGATGGTTGCCGCGGCGAAACTCCGCAGGGCACAGGACCGCGTGGTCGCGGCGCGTCCGTACTCGCGCAAGATGCTCGCCGTGATTGCGAACCTAGCAGGCCGCGTGGAGCGGGCGCAGCACCCGCTCCTGGCTAAGCGCGAGCCAAAGCAGGTGAAGCTTCTCGTGCTCACGTCGGACCGCGGGCTCTGCGGCGCTTACAATACCAACATCTTGCGCAGAGCCGTCGAGGCGGTCAAGCAGTTCAAGTCTGAGGGAAAAGAAATTAAGGTGAACGTCGTTGGTAGAAAAGGGCGCGACTTTTTTCGCAAACGTTCGGCGTACACGCTAGGCAAAGTGTGGTCGGATCTCGGCATGATCGACTACGAAAAGGCTGCCGATGTCGGCAAGAATATCGTTGAACGGTTTACGGCTGGTGACACCGATGAGGTCTATCTCCTTTATAACGAGTTCAAGAGCGTGATACAGCAGAAAGTGACGCTCGAGAAGCTTCTGCCGGTGGAGCCGCCTACTGAGGCAGATCCCTTCATGGCCGCCGTCGATTATCTCTATGAGCCGTCAGCAGAGGCGATCCTGGGCTCCATCCTGCCGAAGCACATCGAGGTGCAAGTATACCGTGCGATGCTTGAGAGCCAGGCAAGTGAGATGGGAGCGCGTATGACCGCCATGGATTCGGCTACACGGAATGCCAAGGACATGATCGAAAGGCTCACGCTGAAGTTCAACAAGCAACGGCAGGCCGCGATCACCAAGGAAATCTCCGAGATCGTGGGTGGAGCGGAAGCGCTGAAATAATTATTAGAATGTGCAAATTGGAAATTTGATGTTTTAATTTATAGGGATGTTTTCTTCATTTCCAATTTTCAATCCTAAAATTACAACCAATATTCGAAGAATACTGCAACAGGGGGTTATCAATGAGCACAGGGAAAATAGTACAGGTGATGGGCGCGGTGGTGGACTGCGAGTTCCCCGTCGGGAGCCTTCCCCAACTGATGAACGCGATCAGGATTGATCAGCCGGAGGACAAGAACCTCGGCACGCCTGAGACCCATCTGACGCTTGAGGTCGCGCTGCACCTCGGCGAGAACCGGGTTCGAACCGTGGCCATGTCGTCCACCGATGGCCTTATGCGCGGCATGAAGGTCAACGACACCGGCAAGCCCATATCCATGCCTGTTGGCAAGGAAGTGCTCGGCCGCATCATGAATGTGATCGGAGAGCCTGTGGACGAAATGGGGCCGATCCAGACCAAGGACACGCTGCCCATCCACCGGTCCGCTCCGATGCTGGAAGAACTAGACCCAACGAAGCAGCTCTTCGAAACGGGCATCAAGGTCGTTGACCTTCTCGCTCCGTACACCAAGGGCGGCAAAACGGGCCTGTTCGGCGGCGCGGGCGTGGGCAAGACCGTGATTATCATGGAGCTTATTAACAACGTGGCAAAGCAGCACGGCGGTTTTTCCGTGTTCGCAGGTGTGGGCGAGCGTACCCGGGAAGGCAACGACCTTTGGGCCGAGATGAAGGAGTCTGGCGTTATCAGCAAAGCGGCACTGGTCTACGGCCAGATGAACGAGCCACCGGGAGCGAGGCTCCGCGTTGGCCTCTCGGCCCTTACCGTGGCCGAGTACTTCCGCGATACCATGGGTCAGGACGTGCTCCTGTTCGTTGACAACATCTTCCGTTTCACCCAGGCAGGTTCCGAAGTGTCGGCACTCCTTGGCCGTATGCCGTCGGCTGTGGGTTACCAGCCCACCCTCGGTACGGAAATGGGCGCACTCCAGGAGCGCATTACCTCCACGAAGAAGGGCTCCATCACCTCGGTGCAGGCCATTTATGTGCCTGCTGACGACCTTACGGACCCGGCGCCGGCAACGGCGTTCGCGCACCTTGATGCAACCACGGTGCTCTCGCGTCAGATCGCGGAGCTCGGCATCTACCCGGCCGTGGACCCGCTCGATTCTACGTCCCGTATCATGGACCCTCACGTCGTCGGAGAAGAGCATTACTCTGTTGCGCAAAGGGTGCAACTCGTGCTTCAGCGGTATAAAGAGCTCCAGGACATCATCGCGATCCTTGGTATGGACGAACTCTCGGACGAAGACAAGCTCACCGTGTCCCGCGCGCGGAAGATCCAGCGCTTTCTGTCGCAGCCCTTCCAGGTGGCCGAAGCCTTTACCGGCACACCGGGTAAATATGTGCCGCTCAAAGAGACTATCAAAGGATTCAAGGAACTCGTTGACGGAAAGATGGATGATATTCCAGAACAGGCATTCTACATGGTCGGCCCCATCGAGGAAGTCTTTGAGAAGGCTGAGAAGCTTGGTTATAAGAGATAAGCGTTCAGCATGACGATGGGAGAACAGAAGAATTCATCAAACCCATCAAAATTGAGTGGCGAGGATTGGAAGAAAACAATGGTCGCTGAAATAGGAAAAATGCTCCTCGAGATCGTTGCACCGAGCCGCCAGGTGGTCCGATCCGAGCGGGTTGACGAGGTAATCGCTCCCGGCAGTGAGGGCGAATTCGGTGTATTGCCAGGACATACGCCCTTTTTAACCACACTCAAGGTGGGCATGCTCTCATACCGCGAGGGTACGGAGTGGCATCATCTGGCCGTAGACTGGGGATATGCAGAGGTGGGACCAAACCGGGTCGTCATTCTAGCGGAAGGTGCGGACCGTGCAACCGAAATCGACCTAGCCGAAGAGCGGATCGCTAAAGAGCAGGCAGAAAGAGCCCTCAGTGAGAAGCTTGAACAGAAGGATTATGAGAAGGCTCGAGTGGACCTCCTCAGGGCCATGATAAGGATACAGGTAGCGGAGAAGCACGGCCAGAAGTAACGTATCATGACGCAGCACTGAATACTAGAAAAGGCAGTCCCGCAGGGGCCTGCCTTTTTTTCATCATGCGCGGAAGTCAGGATCAGCCACTCCCGCTACCAATGACAGCTGGAGGCATAGGAAAAACTCTTGACAGAGAGTGAATCTTAAATTATATTGATTCTAAACTATTAAGCAATGAAACAATCGCTGAAAAAGGGATTCGGTAAGGGGTTCAAACGGACTCCGCAGAGGCTCGCCATCCTCGACTATCTCGAGGGAAACATGATGCATCCTTCTGCCGAAGATGTGTATCGGGCAGTGACAAAGAAATATTTTTCCCTCTCCTTTGCTACTGTCTACAACACGCTGAATGCTCTTGCGCAGTCAGGGGCTGTGCGGGAACTCACCATAGACCCTGAACGGAAGCGATATGACCCGAATACCGAGCCTCATCACCATCTGATCTGTGGTACCTGCAAAAAAGTCATCGATATCTTTGAGGATATTTCCGTCGGCATACCTGAACGTCTTGAGAAGGAATTTTCCATTTCAGGCAATCACGTGCAATTTTATGGACACTGTTCCGCCTGCAGGAAGAAGGGCGACTCGGTATGATTTCGTGTTACGGACCGCAATGCTGTCACAATAAAAATATTAACGGAGGCTACGATGGGTGCAGTACAGATTAAGCCGGGTATTTACTGGGTCGGGGCGATTGACTGGGCTGTCCGCGACTTCCACGGCTACATCACGCCGAACGGCACATCCTACAATAACTACCTCATTCTCGACAAGCAAGTGACGCTCATCGATACGGTGAAGCACGACTTCTGCGAATATACAATCGACAATATCAGGCGCCTTGTGGATCCTGCGAAGATCGAGAACGTTGTGATCAACCACATCGAGAATGATCATATGTCGAGCATTGACCGGATCATGGAGCTTGCCCCGAAGGCCACGATCTATATCACCGCACGCGGAAAGAAAGGCCTCGACCGTTTTTTCGATACATCCCGATGGAACTTCAAGATCGTTAAAACCGGGGATACGCTCAGCATGGGTACGAAGACGATCACGTTCCTTGAAACGCCAATGCTTCATTGGCCTGACTCCATGATGAGCTATGTGAAGGAAGACAGACTGCTCATCAGCCAGGACGCCTTCGGCCAGCACCTCGCTTCGTCTGCCCGGTTTGACGACGACTATTGCGACCAGTATTCGGTGACTGGTCTCGAGCATGCGGTGCGTGACTACTATGCGAACATCCTGATGCCCTTCGGCGCACTCGTCAAGTCAAAGATCGCCGAGATCCATAAGCTCGGTATCGAGATCGACATGATTGCACCCGACCACGGCATCATCTGGAAAAAGAACCCGGCCAAGATCATCCAAATGTACCTTGACATGGCGAACGACAAGGCAGACCTTCGAGTTGTGATCGTCTACGACACGATGTGGCACAGTACCGAACACATGACGATCCCCCTCATGGAAGGGATCAAGGCCGTGGGTGTCGACGTGGAAGTGATCAAGCTCCGTGCTACCCCCATGAGCAGGGCGATCAAGAGGGTCTGGGAATCTCGGGCTATGCTTATAGGAACACCGACGCTCAATAACATCATGTTCCCGAGCGTTGCCGAGTTTCTGACGCACCTCCGGGGGCTCCGGCCCAAGAACCGGCTCGTGGGCGCGTTCGGAAGCTTCGGCTGGGGCGGTGGCGCGGTGAAGGAAGCCTACGCCGAGTTCAAAAGGATGGGGCTTGAAGCGGTTGAGCCTGGCGTTGAGGTCCTCTATCGGCCGAGTCTCGAAGACGACGAAAAATGCTTTGCGTTCGGCAAGCAGTTCGCTGAAAAGACGATTGAATATCATAAGAAGTTTAACGGCGAGCAACCGGGGACGTGTGCCTCGTAGTTGAACTCAGGATCAGCAGAATCGTTGGAACGCCTGCGATTATTTCTTAACGGCATCAGATATTCGGTATTACGTTTGCCGAAAGCTGATTGCCGTGATTTAGCTACAACTTAATTTCTGAGGAGGCGATGATGTGGAGATGCACCATCTGCGGGTATATTTACGATGATGCGAAAGAGGGGACGAAGTTCGAAGACCTTCCCGACGACTGGACGTGCCCGGTATGCAATGCTCCGAAAGACGCATTTGTAAGGATGTAAATCATGGAAGTAGAATAAGCGAACAGGGCAGCACGGAGTTCCCGGCTGCCTTTTTCGTTTGACAGCACCCCCTTCCCATTCTATAATTTCACCACGCTGTTCATTCCCTCAATTCGCTCTTGACCCAGAGGCAGCTATGTTTGACAAGAAGGCAAGGCGGGTGAAGCACTGGCCTGAGGGAGAGCTGCTGCGTGAGCGTTTTACTGTTCACGGTCCCGCTGCGCTCGCAAAGGACAGCTTCTCGCCCATCATTAAAAGCTGCAAAGCTGGATGCACTGCACTGGACCTTGCCGCGGAGATCCTGGAAAGATTTTTTTACTGCTTCCAGCTCGATGTGAAAGATTAAGTCATTCGGCGTACCATGTTTCGAAGGGGGGTCTAATGGCCTCCATCGTCCATCCCCGTGAGACAGTTAAGGCCGCGATCCGTGAGTCAGCGGCTGCGGTCACTTCATTCATATTAATCCGAGCGGCGATATCAAACCGATCCTGGAAGACGCCTACCCGGCGGGTGGCCCGCGATTCTATCATCACCGGTGACGGATGCCATTTCAGCTCCCGGGACAACGGAGTGATCGGTCGTAAAACTTGAGCCATGGAACGAGAACCTGCAACAGCAGTAACTGGACTCATCGATGTCCACGTGCACATTAGAAGCGTCGACGGTATTGCGACACTCGCCACGGCAGGCATCATAGCAGCCCGCGACGCAGGTCTTCGCGAGAACGCCGCATCTGGACGCGAATGGCCGAGACTCCTGCGAAAGCAACCTGCCGTTATGAGTGCCCGCTGGGCGCTTTACAAAAAAGGCGGATACGGTGCCCGCTTCGGCGTGGCCGTTGAGACACGAGAAGAAATCAAAACCGAGATTCTCAATCTCAAGAACGCAGGAGCTGATATAATAAAAATTATGGCCTCCGGCATCGTCAGTCTGAAGGAGCCGGGAAATGTGACGGCCGGTGGTTTTACGACCCAGGAGATCCAGCTTATTGTCGACGAAGCACGCAAACTAGGACTGAACGTTATGGCCCACGCAAACGGCGAAGCGGCAATTATATCCTGCGCTAAGGCCGGCGTCCGTTCCATTGAACACGGTTTTTTCATGACAAACCGGGCGCTTGAAGCTCTGGCACAGCAGGAGATTTTCTGGACACCCACGGTGGGTGCGCTCGTCCGTGCGGCGGGGTCCGGACCCGGAGGAGCGTCAAACCATGTCAGGGACTTCATCGATGGCCTGATCAGAGTGCATCTCACCATGATTGGGCGAGCTGCTGCGCTCGGCGTTCCGCTTGCCGTGGGCACGGATTGTGTGCTGCCCGCGACAGATTACGGGCGCGTCTATGGCGAGGAACTGGGATATTTTGAGCGAGCCGGCATTGCACATGCCGGGGTAGTTGCCATTGCAACCTCGGGCGGAGCGAGGCTGCTTGGATTAAAATAGTCTGCCATAGAGAGCGCAGTGCCTGCAGAGGAAATGATTTGATCGCACTTTATTGAGTGGAGGCTTTTCATGCGAATCGGTATTCTGTCCGGCGGGGGTGATGCTCCAGGGCTGAACGCGGTGATACGGGCCGTGGTCAAAACCGCGGTGATTAAGTATGGCTGGGAGGTGGTGGGAATCTTTGACGGTTTCGAGGGCCTGCTCCCGCCGACCAGGACTCGACCGCTAAACCCCTGGAACACGAGAGGGATCCTGTATCTCGGCGGCACTATCCTGGGGACCACCAACCGCGGGAACCCCTTTGCACACAAAACCGAGATTGACGGCAGGGAGATCGTGAGTGACGTTTCCTCGAGCGTTGTAGAAAACATCAGGGACCACGGGCTTGATGCCCTCATTGTGATAGGCGGTGATGGCTCCCTCAAGATTGGACACGGGTTGCACAAGCTGGGGGTGCCCGTGATCGGTGTGCCCAAGACTATTGATAACGACCTCATGGCGACTTACGTGACCTTCGGCTTCCAAACCGCCGTTGATACGGCAACGGAGGCCCTGGACAAGCTCCATACCACGGCGGAGAGCCACCAGAGGGTAATCGTGCTCGAGGTGATGGGACGGTATGCAGGCTGGATCGCACTGCAGGCGGGAATCTCGGGTGGCGCTGACGTCATTCTGATTCCCGAGATACCCTTCACCATGGACAAGGTGAGCGAAAAACTGCTCGCGAGAAAAAAATCGGGGAGCAAATCGAGCATCGCGATCGTAGCCGAGGGCGCCAAGCCCTCCGGCGGCGAGATGTCGGTGCGCGAAAAGACGACCGACGGGTATGCGCTCAGGCTCGGTGGCATGGGAGAGATCGTGGGCAAGGAGATCGAAATGAGAACGGGGTTCGACGTGCGCGTAACGGTGCTCGGGCACCTCCAGCGCGGTGGAAGCCCCTGTCCCTATGATCGGCTGCTCGCAACGAGATATGGTGTAGCGGCGGTGGAACTGGTCGCGCTGAAGAAGTTCGGTGAGATGGTTTCGTTCCAGCCGCCTGATATAAAATCGGTGCCGCTCGGCGAGGCGATTGCGAACCTTAGGCTTGTTGATCCCGAAGGAGAACTCGTCAGGATGGCCGAGGGCATGGGAGTGAGCTTCGGCAGATGAGCATCTTTTTTCTAACCATCTTTATAGTCTACGGCGGGATGCATGCCTACGCATTTTTCCGCGCGCGGAGCGCTGTCGCGTTCGGACCAGGAACGGGCGCCGCACTTGCTGTGTTCATGGTCATCATGACGCTCGCGCCCTTTTTTATCCGGCTGCTCGAGCGGCATGACTACGAGCTTTCAGCCAGGGCCCTTTCCTATATAGCCTATCTCTGGATGGCGGCACTGTTCCTGTTTTTCTGCAGTTCGATCGTCCTTGAACTCGTTAGCCTCGTAGTTCGTATTGCAGGCTGGGTGACGCACACTGGGCTTGCCGGGCGTCTGATTCCCGCAAAGACAGCTTTCTTTATAAGTATATGCCTTTCCCTGATCATATGCGTATACGGTTATTTTGAGGCCCTGAATATCCGCACCGAGCGGCTCAAGATCGAAACAACGAAGCTTCCTGCGGGCACGGACCGGCTCACGATCGTTCAGATATCAGATGTGCATCTCGGTCTGATCGTCCGGTGCGACCGGCTTGTGGGAATTCTCGATGTAGTAAAGGCGGCAAAACCGGATATCTTCATCTCCACCGGGGACCTGGTCGATGCCCAGATCAATCATCTGTCAGGACTCCGGGAGCTTTTACAGGAGATAAAGCCGCGGTATGGCAAATTCGCTATCACCGGAAATCACGAATACTACGCTGGGCTCGATCAGGCCATTGCGTTCACGAAGGAGGCAGGATTTACAATTCTCCGCGGTGAAGTTGTCAATACCGGTGTGATCAACATCGCGGGAGTGGACGATCCTACGGGCGTGCAGATGCACATTGATAAACCCGAGCCGGAAACAGCGCTTCTGTCAGGCCTGCCGAAAAATCAATTCACGCTCCTGCTGAAACACCGCCCAGTTGTAAACCCGAATGGACCCAAACTGTTCGACCTCCAGCTCTCCGGCCATACGCACAAGGGACAGATATTCCCCTTTACCTATATCAGTGCAATTGCCTATCCTTTGAACACCGGCAGGTTCGATCTTTCGAACGGAGCAATTCTTCATGTGAGCCGCGGGTCCGGCACGTGGGGGCCGCCAATCAGGTTCCTATCCCCGCCGGAGGTCACGGTTATCGAGCTCGTGCGGAAGGCCCCGTGATGCATGACTGATCTTGAAGAATTGTAAAGGATTCCCATTCATATGACGGATAAACCTGTCATTCTATTCGGCGGGAAGGGCGGTGTAGGAAAAACGACGTGTTCCGCTGCCATGGCGTCCTGGTTCGCTTCCCGCGGGCAGAAATCGCTCATTATTACGTCTGACATGACGCCTTCACTGTCCGATATTTTTGAAGAACCGATTGGAGATTGTGTCAGAAGCATTGATAACAATCTCTTCGCGATCGAGATCAGCCAGGAGGCGATCGTTGAGCGGTGGAAAAAGAGGTTCAGCCACGATTTCTACGATATTCTGTCCCAGCTAATCGATATGAAGGCGCTGGACGCTGACTCGCAGCACCAGCTGATTGAGTACATCGGCTCAGCGCCGTCCCTCCGCGAAGAAACCATGCTCGATCTTATCGTCGATATGGTCGACACGGGAAAATACGACCGGGTGGTCTGGGACACCGCCCCCGCCGGGGAAACCTTGAATCTCCTGAACATGCCGCGGTTCATCAGGAAGCACCTGAAGGCAGGGGCCCGGGTCTTCGAGGGGCTGGATAAAATCGGGAAACACATAATCGGCAAACGGTCTATTTCGGAGACCATGGATGAATGGGTAAAATTGTCCGAACGGATATCGCAATTCATCCACGATAAGGCAACCTTCATTATCGTTGCCAATCCCGAGGCTCTCGTCGTCAATCATGTCAGAAGAATTATCAAAACCCTTACGGATTACCAGGTCCACATCTATGGTATGGTCATAAACAGGGTCATTGAACATGCAGACCCTGCCTCCATCAGG
>DATJZV010000137.1:0-2525 GCA_035498715.1 Nitrospirota bacterium | reverse complement strand
GTGAAGCGATTGACATCTAGCATCGCGCGAGCAATGATGACGGTTGCAGTAAAAAGCAATAGGGTCGGGAGTTCCCGGCCCTATTGCTTTTGTATTTGAAAAACGGATGCTGTAGCATTCAGTTCAATAAAACGAAGACCTGCATCGCGACTCTATTGAATCCGTAAGCCGACATCATCCCCGGAAGCCACCATATCCGTAACTTTTGTTTGCACGATACCGTCAGGTCCTGCTGAGAGAATCCATACTTGTGGTTTTGGATTCGCTCCCGAAACAAAGGCATCTGCATTCGTGATATATGCATTTCCCCAAGGGTCGGCATTCACTGCTGCCAAATAGGGACCTTTCCAGGTATTGGGCCAGCAAGGCACATCATCCGTATTCAAGCGCAAATCGAAGGATAATGGAGTCGCACCGTTCCAACCGCCGGCCAAGGCTGGCACGTTTCCGGCGCCAGTCAGCAAAGTCACTGTTGATTGGCAAGAACTGCTGACCGGCCATTGCCCGGTATCTTTTCGCAAGATTATCACTGCATTTGAAATGGAACGAACGTCTGCCGAAGCCCTGGCTATTTTTGATTCGTCGATCTCCTTGAAGATCAGGGGAACCAGTATACCGGCGAGCACGGCAATGATGCCTGCGACTACGATCACTTCGATGAGCGTGAAACCTTTTTGATTGTGGAGCCTCATACTCCCTCCTGTTTTTCTCTCGTTTCCAGTCACTTACTTAATTTCCTACGGCCGCTGCACTACTCTTATCGTCATATCATGGCGGAACTTTAATATATTATTTAGCGACTGCTTCGTTGCAAGACGCGGTTTCAGCGAGCTGCCACGGGTACTGGACTTCTGCAGAGAGCGGGACATCACTAACCGTTGTTGCCGGAGAACGAGATTCCGACCGTCGGTTTCCCCGCGAAGTTCGTCTCCATTTCCGCGATTATCCCGAGGTCATCGACCGATGCGGTCTGCGCGATCACGACCTTGACCGGGTACCGCCGGAGAAGCTTGGGGGCATGAGCATCCGGGCGGTGTTGGGCGCGACCGGGACAGGGCAACAGCCTGCCGTTTGAGCGTATCGAGGATGGTGAGGCAGGAAGAGCTGAGGCTTCACGGTTTCCGTTATCTGCAGGCCTAGGATCTTTCCGTATGCAATTTCATCTGCAATTCTGCAGTAATCGGAGACCGGGACGGATGGAGACGGGCCGATGTCCCAGTAAAGCCAGATAGACGACGAGAGCTCTTGCAGGTTTATAATTGCTAGCAGTGGGGGTCGGGTTGTTGAAGCCCCTCGTGGGGCGCGAGTGCCCGTGCGCTGCGGCCGCCCACGCAGTCTCCGTAACTGTTGCAGGAGGCACACTTGCCCGTTGGCGTCCTGTTCCGCAGCTTGTCCAGAACCGTCGAATGGTACCAGGCCACTTCAGGTCATCTTTGATGTGATGCTCCCGATCACGATCGGGATGAAACCGCAGGACATGATATTGCAGTTCGACTTGATGCTGAGCGATAGTTTGCCGCAGACACTCCCCTTCACCGAGAGCGTCCGTCTAGGATGAATGGATCTTAGATCGCCTATTATCAAGAGAACAACAGGAGGGAGCCGTGTCCATTCACACTCCTGATGCCACTGTTCAATGATTGACAATCCCGTCGTGGGCACGGTCATTTCAAGATCAATTTAAAAAAGCGGTTCATGATGGCGCCTGCCGCGGCACCGAGCACTGCGCCGAATCCGGCCAGGAATCCCATCACGACGGTCAGGACCAGCGTAACCGCAAAATAATTCCTCCCGCAGGAGGGTCCGAACATCTTTGTCACGTCCTTTGCTGCTGCATCACGCCAGGTGCCCTGCAGTTTATCGGAAAAAAACACATCCATGCCGAGGGCGGTCCCGAGCGTGAAGG
Organism: Nitrospirota bacterium; assembly: GCA_035498715.1. Taxonomy (GTDB): domain Bacteria; phylum Nitrospirota; class UBA9217; order UBA9217; family UBA9217; genus DASPSR01. The sequence continues at coordinate 619 of DATJZV010000137.1, read as the reverse complement.
CTGCTCCGATGATTGCGCCAATAATGACCGCCTTCTTCAGTCCTCTATCGCTCATGGTCCTTCCTTCGCACGCGACCCGCCTCTCACCCTGCTGCCGTTCCTGCCGCGGACGACCGCAGGGGGCGGCCCGTTGTATTCCAGCTACCTTATTGTTGCTCTCCGATGGTTCTCAGAATCGCTTCAGGATTGTATCCGTTCACCAGAACTCCCCCGATGCGGGAAAGAGGAACGCCGCGCCCTCCGAGCTCCTTATAGGTCCTGTTCGCTGCGCTGTCCTTTTCGATGTCGAACGTCTTATAGCGAATCCCCTTGCTGTCGAGAAATGCCGTCAGCTTCTTGCAGTATCCGCACCACGACGTCATGAAGACTTCGACCGTGCCGTCAAAGGACTGTTTTCTTCGCTCGGGCCTGTCAGGGGGAAGCGGGTCCCGCGGCCATTCGCTCCTGGCCGGACCGGGACGCCCGACGATGCTCGCATCGGGAAGGGATGCTGCATTCGTTGCCTGATGACGGTATTCGGGCGGCACCTGCGAAATGTCATTGACGAAGTGAACCGCGCCATCCCGGTCGGTGTAATGGCACTCTCCGGCAGAAGCACTGATGCCGGCAAGGAACAGGG
>DATJZV010000136.1:0-9524 GCA_035498715.1 Nitrospirota bacterium | reverse complement strand
GAACCCAAGACCGAGCGAGCGAATATACGGATTGTTCAGAACATATTCACCGTCGTCCCATTCCGCAATAAAATCATTCCGAAGAGAAGCGAGATAAACCGCAAACGTCACGATGGCAATGAAACCCGCGAGATAGTATGTAAGGTTCTGCTTTTTTTGCACCACGACCTCCACGCTGCCACCAACAGAAACTGTTTGCTCACTTATGTGAAGCTAATGGTCTGTCAAAAAAATCGAGATAATCACGATATGTGGTGTCCAGATCCGAGCGAGGGATAACATCTTTTCGAATACAAAATGTCCTTGAGTCCCATCAATTGGATACCTGCAATAACTCGTTTAGATCCTACGATAGAGCCGTGTCAGTGATGGGAAAAATCTTGAGATAATTGGAAACCCTACGGTTCAAGGGGAAAATCCTCGCTCGACCAAGGGTAGTCTGCAGCCCGTCATTCCCTAGTCCTTGAGCATCTCTTCGATCGTGATCTTCACCGAATCACTGAGCGCGGCTGAATCGTAGCCGCCCTCAAGGACGAAGACCATGGGCACGGACCAGCTGGCAAGAATGCTCCGGACAATGGCACGGATACCTTCATGCGAGACCCGGATGTTGGCGTGACGGTCATTGATATGGATATCATAGCCCGCTGAGACAAGTATGATATCTGGCGCGAAACGGGTGATGAGCCCTGGCAGAATGTCCTGGTATACGGTGAAAAAATCCTTGTTCCCCGAGCCCGCCGGAATGGGAACATTATACGTGTACCCTTCGCCCCTTCCCTTGCCCCGGTCCATGTCCTTGCCCGTATCAGGATAGTAAGGATGTTGATGAGTGCTGAAGTAGAATACCGTATCATCCTCTTCAAAGATATGCTGAGTGCCGTTCCCGTGGTGGGCGTCAAAATCGATGATGAACACCCTGTTGTACCCGATTGTCTGAGCATAGCGCGCGCCAACGGCTACATTGTTGAAGATGCAGAAACCCATGGCCCGGTCCGCCTCGGCATGGTGACCCGGTGGGCGGATAAGACAGAAGGCGCGCTCGATTGCTCCCGTTCTGCACCGATCAACCGCCTCCATGACGGCTCCGGCCGCGTACAGTGCGGCTTCAAGGCTATCCTCTGACATATAGGTATCAGGGTCGAGTTCACCGGCCCCAAACTTCATGATCCGGTTTATGTACTCCGGCGTGTGCACTCGCGCCACATCGTCAAACTTCGCCCTGCGTGGTTTTATATGCACCACGTTCGACCAGGTACCCGATGCCTTGAGCGCAATAATGACGTCTATGAGCCTGTCGCCCGAGTCTGGATGCCATATGGGCGGCACATGCCGTAAAAATACTTCGTCATAGACGAGACCAACGTTTCGCATGGGGAGAAGTATACTGATATGCCGTGGATTCACCTGATAATACGAGTCGCAACTTGTGCGCATACTCGTTTCTTACGCGGTCTGTTGAGAGCGAGATCCCGCTTCGGTCTTCAACGGGTTTCTTTATAAGCCGAATTTTTCATTTCAGGAACCTTCTGCAGTTATTTACGTAACCTTTGTTCCTGCGGATCCAATTTCACTGCCTTCTCACGATTCACGAGAGCCTGATCCCTTCGTCCATTTTTTTATATGGAATCCCGAGATTTTGGTAATCGTTCGCAAAATCAGGCTGCCGTTTTATAATAGCCTGACGCTGCTCCAAGCGCATACCTCTCATTCAGGGCATGACGTTATATCTTCTCACTCGCCGTCGAATCATTCTTACCTGCTCTTACGATTCATTGCCTGACGGAGCAACTTCATATTTTCGAGCGCCTCGGGGAAATCAGGCTTGAGTCTCAGGGCAGTTTGATACTCCCCGGCTGCATCGTCAAAACGTCCTTTTGTGAAATAGACATAACCGAGATTGTTATGAATCTCGGCAACACGCGGGGCGAGTTTTATCGCCGTTTGGTACTCCTGAATAGCCTCGTCTGGCTGACCTAGTTTGAAATAGACATAGCCGAGGTTATCATGGGTCAATGGGGCATTCGGGTTGAGACGGACGGCCGTTTGAAACTCCTCAATCGCTTCCCTGAGGCGCCCCTGGTTCAGATACGCATTCCCCAGGTTGTTATGAGCCGCAACATCATCCGGCTTCAGATTGATGGCCGCTCGATAGTTCTCTGCCGCCAGATCGAGATCCCCTCGTGCTTCGTATTCCTTCGCCAGATTAAACCGGGGCCTAAACTTTGTGGGGCTTTTTAAAATTGTATCCCGCCACAATGGTACCGAATCCCGCCAGAGGGTGTTCCTCGAAAATGTGATACTTGAAAAAACAATGATTACTAGGGCCGCGGCCAGCGGGATGACCGCGCCGTGTCGCATCTCTCCCCGGGTCTCTGTCCGGCATGATTTTTCTCTCCCATTCTTGCCCATGACGAGTTCGAGAAGGCGGCGCATTGGCTCCCACTAGCCCCGCAAGAAGAGCGAGAGCGCGACGAATGAGCTGCGCTCCCGCAAGCAGAGGTCTTCAGACATTACCCGGTTCCGAGGAGATGTGTCAGGCCGTAATTATCGGCGTTCACTCTTTCCTGTACATCTGGACGCGGTTGTTACCGCGGTCCGCTATGAACACCTCACCCTTTTCGTTCAGGCAGATATCGGAAGGATAGTGGAGTTCTCCCTCCTTCCAGCCTAATCTGAGCTTGCGACCTTTAAAGGAGCCGTCCTTCCCCAGAACCACGATGCCACTGCCGAACTGATCAACAATATAGATATATTGTTTGTCTGCTGTGAGCGCGGTCGGGAACGTGACATAGTCTTTGAGCCCCTTCGTCAGCGCGGAAAATGCCTTCTCATCGGGGCCGGCAGTATAAACAGTAGCAGTGACGCTGTTGAGTATAAAGATCCTGCCCTGGGGATCCACGGCCAAGTCGGAGAAAAAGCCGTCGGCGGTCGGGAGCCCGATCTGTCTCTGGAACTTGCCTTCCGCGCTCACGACGAGCACTCGTGAAGAAAATACGTCAAGTATGTAGACAGTATCATCCGTACCGATCGCAAAGTTTTTCGGAATCCATGTTCCCGGCTCAGGCACTCCTTCTGGCTCGAAATTCCCTTTAAGCTCGCCTGCGGCGTTCAGGCGCAGAATCTTGCGCTGCTTGCCGTCGAGCACAAAGATATCTCCTTTCGAATTCAGCCGGACGTGCATGGGGTAGGGCACTTTGATCTCAGATCCCGGTCCCGGCTTGATGGTCCCGTCATCCTGGACGGTATAGGGCTGGAGACGGCCGTTTGCAGTATCAGACACGAGAAGAAGGGATTTATTACTGCAGGCAACCCCTTCGGGCTGATTGATTTTAATTTGTGCAGCTTCTCGTCCAGTTCCAGTCTCTCCAGTATATATCGAGGCCACATGCCGCAACTGCATGACCTCGGCGCTCATTGCGGGGACTGGCAGCAGCAGGATCGCTATCAGAACGATATTTTTCATCATCGTATTACCTCCTAAGTTGGACATGGCACTGGACGCACAGATCCGTTGCCGTCGGGTAGTAAAGCATGTGTTTGTTCTCCGTCCCATGGGTCCCGTGGCAGCTCGTGCAGGCGACCGTGACATTATTATTCCTCGGGTCGAGGGCTTTTTCTCCAATGGGATGCGTTGAGTGCAACCCATAGTTATGGCAGGACATGCACAGTTCGATCACGGATGCCTGCTGGAACAGGAACACGTTATCCGAGGCATGGGCCGCATGGCAGGTGGTGCACATGCCATCTTTTACCGGCGGGTGTTTTGTTTGGGAGCGGTTCTGCTGCTCCATGGCATCGGCATGGCACTTGCTGCACACGTCGACCAACTTGGCCTTCAGAAGCTTTTTTTCGGGCCCTGCATGGGGAGCGTGGCAATGGATACAGCCTTTTTTATCCGCCACGGGCCAGTGGATCCGGTTCTTGCTGAACACCCCGTTGACCATCTGGCTATGGCATCCCCGGCACAGCTCATACCCGGGCTTTTTGGTTGCAAAGGGATTCGGGGAAGATGGACTTTCATGGCACTGATTGCACATCTTATTGGCAACCGGCTGGTGAACGTTCGTGTAGAGCACCCCTGCCCTATCAGAACCATGAGGATCATGACAGCTCGTGCAGCGCGCTTTCGCGACGGGATAGTTCATGTGCTGTTTCTGGAACGAAGGCGTTGCCGTCTTGTGGCACTTCAGGCAGAGAGCCGGCACCTCATCCTTTAACAGCTTGGCGGCCTGATTAGAGGCATGGGGGTTGTGACAGTTGAGACAATCCCTCTCTACTGGACTGTGCTTGAATTTTACCTTTGTGATGGTTTCGCCCATATCCTTATGGCAACTGAAACAGAGGTTTTTCCCGGCCTCCAAGAGATTGAACTTGTTCTTTGATGCGTGAGGGTCGTGGCATTTGATGCAATTTCCTTCTGCCACGACCTTATGGACGCTAGTTGCCTTTTCAGATATCACATTGGGGTGGCATTTGAAACAGATTTTATTGGCATCCGCTGCCAAAAGCTTGCCGTGGGAGGAAGCATGGGGGTTATGACAGCTTGCGCATTCTCCGGACTTTACCGGCGTATGGACGGAAGGTAGCTTGAGCTTGTCCTGGAAATCTACGTGGCAGGTCAGGCAATTCTTCCCCTGCGCTCCCGGCTTCAGTCTGAACTTATTCTCCTGCGCACTGACAGACGCTGCGGTCCAGAGAACACAGGTCGCAACAAGCGCCAGGAAGAGCCAGTACCGTATATTCATGCCTTCTTTTTTCATTTCTTTTCTCCTATATGGCAATCATCGCACGACCGTGCGGCGAAGGGGGGATGTTCATTCTCTTTGAACAGTTTCGGGTCCTTCGAAGCATGCGGATCGTGACAGCTCTTGCAATCCATGACAGCAGCTTTGATATTGATGTGGGCCTTCGCAAAAGAGCTGTCGTTCAGGTCATGGCAGTCACCGCACAATGCTGGAATCGGCTGCGCCATGAGCGAGGGATCCTTCGAAAAATGCGGAAGGTGGCACCGGAGGCAATCCCTCTGCGCCGGCGGATGAGGGATATCCGTCCCTAACCGTGCCTTGATGTTCTTATGGCAGGTAAAACACAGGTCGGGACTTTCCACAAGGAGGAGTTTGGCCAACTTTGACTTGTGGGGGTTGTGGCACTGGGTGCATGCGCCCGTCATCACCGGGGCATGCTTGCTCTTTCCGCTCCCCATCTCCTGCTGTAGCTTCGTATGGCACTGGAAGCAGAGCACATCCTGTTTCTCAGCGGTCATCCCGCTATTATTGCTCGCGTGGGCATCATGGCAGGTAAGGCACTGCTCGTCCTTGAAGGGAGGATGGATGGACCCTCCGCTGGTTGCCTTTGATAATAGTTCGCCATGACACTGAGCACAGAGGGCAGCTCCCGCCACTTTCAGGAGCTTCCCTTCACTCGATCCGTGGGGATTATGGCACACATAGCACGCTGCATCGCTTACAGGCTTATGGGTATAGGCTTTCAGAAACTTCGTCTCAGCGTCGATATGACATGAATAGCAAATCGTGTCCATCCGGTTCTGCGTCATGGCATAAAAATCGGAACCGTGAGGATTGTGGCATGAGACGCACATATTCTGGGCAAATGGGGGATGGACGTCTTTCGCCTTCTTCATCTCCTGGGTCTTTGTGTGGCAGGTAAAGCAGATATCCCCTTCTTTAGCAATCAGGAGGTTCTTGTTCTTTGCCGCGTGGGGAGCATGGCAGGACAAACAGCCCTTCCCGCTCGTGACCGCTGGATGGCTAAAAGCTTTTTGCGCCTCTTTGTCCGGATGGCATCCGAAACAGAGCTTATTGCCTTTCTCGGCAACCAGCTTCGGGTTCTCCGAGGCATGTGGATCATGGCAGGAAAGACACATCCCGCCATTGAAGGGTGGATGCTCGATCGTGCCTCCACCCTTCAGCGCCGAAGCGTCATGGCACTGGTAACAGAGTTCGCCTCCCTGCTGTGTTGTATCAAAGGGTTTCTGGGACCCTGCCGGGTTGTGGCACGAATCACAGCTCGAGGAGGCAACAGGGCTATGAACGCTCGCTTTCAAAAGCTTTGGCTCCGACGAAGCATGGGGGTTATGGCAGCGAGAGCAGGTTTTGCCATCCACGGGATACCCGTTGTGCGCCTTCTTGAATGACGATGAGCCGCTGCTGTGGCAATCGAGGCAGAGGGCAGGCTCCGCCTTGGTAAGCAAGTTGTCCACATCGGAACTGTGGGGACGATGACATGCTTTGCAGCCGTCGGTCTTCAAAATCTTATGTGTAACTTTCTTCTCGTAGTCCTCCTTCTGGTGGCACTGGGTACAGACAGCCGCACCTTCCTGCTTGAGCAAGTGGCTCGCCTGTGACGCATGGGGATCATGACAATTCGTACATTTGCCTTTCTGAACCGCCGTGTGCACTTTTTTTGACTTGTCCAGGCCCATCTTTTCCGGGGTGTGGCACGTATAGCAGAGATCATTCTGGGGTTTCTTCAGAAGCAGTTTGGGAACCTTGCCGTGCCGGAGATGACAGTCCTCGCATTTTTTTTCTTTCACCATGCGGTGCACATTTTTCATGTCAAGATACTTGTCCGCAAATTTTTTATGGCAATCGAGACACTCTTTCTTTTCAAATTTCCTCTGCGCAAGCGCCTCTGTGGTCGCAGTGACCAAAACCGCTCCGCCCAGAATAAGAAATATTGCAAGTAGAAGAATTTTCTGTTTTGAATGTATGATTTGCATGGTTCTCCTCGGACTATCTCACGGTATTTGTTATTTTTCGGGACCTGCCAGATAAACCTTGATATCGGCGGATTCTTTCAGTTTGCGGATCCACTCTTTTAGTGCTTTATTCAGCTTGATAAAGAACACTTTATTCCGGACCCCCTGCTGGACCTGCTCGAATGGCTCCTGCATGGGAGGCACCATTTCTGTTATATACAGAATATAGAAGTAGCTCTTTGGGCTTTCATACATCCGAAAATCCTCGGCATTGACCCCGGAGAGGGCTTTCTGCACATCCGGATTGATTGTATTAATCGGCACCAGCTGATCCTCAGGGATTACCTGATCATCTGAGTCTGGGTCGATCTCTAGTCGACCTTCGACATTGGCCTTGATCCAGTTAAAATCCGCGCCCTTCCTGAGCTTCTCGAGCGCCGTTACTGCATCTGCCTCCTTTCCGAATGCGAGACTCCGAACCTTGATCCGTTTGGGGGACTGGTAATCGCCGGCATGATCACGGTAGTAGGCTCTCAGATCCTCATCCGGCAGTTTCACGTCGCGTGCAACGACCTTCTGGACGAATGCGCCCCACAACATCTCCCGTTCGTTCTCCTCTACCATTTTTTTGTACGTCGCTGTTTTGTCCAGCCCCCGCTTCCTTGCCTCCATGATGAACAGCCGCTTCTCTATAAGGCTTTCCAGGACGTCATGCTTGGCTGTGAGTATCTTCTCTTTTTTCAGATTTTTCAAGCCATGGTAGAACTTTTCCTGCATCCCCTCGGACAGTTGCGCCACCGTAATTGGCTGGTCTCCCTCGATCTCGACAGCCACCCGTTGGTCCTCCAGGAGCTTCTCAAGGTACTCGCCCTTCGGTCCGTAATCCAGGCTTTCAACCAGCTTCTTATCCACTTTCACATGTTTTTTGTACAAGGATTCCCGCAACGTGTCCATGGCTTTCTCTGTCTTGCTCTGAAGAACTGTTTGCCGTGCCTGCTCTTTTGCTTCAAGGCTTTCCGGATAGCGGTTATCTTCGAGCCTGAAAACGGCAAAGTATGTTTTGCCGTCTCCCAGCATGATCTTCGTAACGGGGCCTATGGAACCAACTTTCGTTGTTGAAAGAGCTGTTGCTATCACCGGGTTGAGATCTTTGAATTTTATATACTTCCCCGATTCGGTCGTTTTTACCGTTCCGGCCTTTTTCCCTTTTTCGATCACCTCGTCAAAGCTTTTTCCTGCCTTGATCTCCCGAGCGGTCTTCTTCGCATCTTTCTCCTTTTCGAAAAAAACCGTATTCGTCTTCACTTCCCTTATGTTCTCTCGATAGATTTTCTCGACCTCGTCTTCACTTGCCTTAATATCTTTCGCAACATCCTCCCTCAAGAGGCTCCGCAGGGTCACACTTGAGAAGATGCGCATGGGCTCCTTGACTTCGGGCAGCTCATCGAGGCCGATGGCCTTTGCCTCCTGGATGACAAGCTCCACATTGATCAGGCGCTGCAGAAGTTCATTAAAATCAATTTTTTGGGCGTGCGTGGGCCTGTCCGTCTTGTCCTCATCCCCCTCCCCCTCTTCATGGGAGCTTTCTTCATGGGCAGCGGCGATCGAAGTCTTGAGATCCACAACCGTAACCGGCACATCGTTCACCACAGCGACAGGGAGATCATCGTGTTCAGTGGATGCCAAGGGAACCGTTACCGTCGTGGATGAGCGGGGATCGTTCACGATGAGGACCATGCCTCCTGCCGGTGCCACCTCATTCTGTGCTCCGCCAGTTTTATCTGCAGGATTCACAGGCTTCTGGTCTGATGAAAATCCCGGCGCCGCGGCGACCAGGAAGAACATCAGCACTCCGGTTGTTAAGAGCCATTTCTTCAGCATTGTTTCACCTCTATGGTTTGTCACATGACAATATGCACAAAATCGCAATATTATATCCTGAAACAAAATAAATTTCAACAACTGCTTACCATGCTAGCACCTTCCTTCTGAGAACGCGCACCATCTCGGATACCATCTCATTTGCTGAATTGACGCTTCCCCAATCGAACAGGGTTACCGCGTCATTTCCCTTATTGTAGCTCGTGGATGCCCATATGATCTTTTTGCTCGACCTATCAATCAGCATGACAGAAAAAGACACTTTCGGCTGGCCATATAGCGCTATGTCGTCCTGGTAATCCATTACCTTTCCTGTCAGGATAAGATCGGCATTGATGTTGCTGGCGATCAGATCGATATCGGCAGATGAAATCCCTTCATACATGATGACCCTCATGGTCAAAAACTGCTCCCTGACAACGCCCGGCTCGACCACCGTAAAGTCCCCCAGTTTCTTTAATTCTTTGACAAACTGGAACATCATGATGTCGCCGGCATTCTTCTTCGAGCTTCCGTTGAAAAAAGGAGTAACGGCAATGGTGGGATTGGTATCCTTCACCATGACCAGGCGGTAAAGCCCGGGCGACCCGAGGAATGCGTTGTCCGGATTCAACAGCTTCACTTCGATCGTCTTATCAGCTTCGACCAGGACGTTGTCCTTCATGGTTATCGCGATCTCGGCACTCCGCGTCCCCGCTTTGATCACGATAGGGCCCGGGGTGATGGCGAAGTCTCTTCCTTGACTAGCCGAGCCGCCGACCGTGAAAGGCACAATCACGTCTTTCCCCGAAACTTCTGACAGCTGGACGGTGATTTCCACTCTTCCTGCGCTATTTCTGAGGCGCTCGTTTGCGGACCGGAACGTCACTGTCGGCTTAGGATGATTGTTGATTATGGTGTAGGTATGCACCGTGCCGCTTCC
>DATJZV010000135.1:0-62300 GCA_035498715.1 Nitrospirota bacterium | reverse complement strand
GTAACCGTTTTAATTGCTCCATACACGATCTCAATAAGCCTCTTTAACTCCCTCATCGAGATGGAAAACGGCGGCATGAGCACAATGACGCTTCCCAGGGGCCTGATGATAAGGCCGTGCTTTCTTGCTTCCAGGATCACCCTGATACCGATTTTTTCCTCTAGCGGGTATGGATCCTTCGTCTCCTTGTTCTTCACGAGTTCGATACCGACCATGAATCCCTTCTGCCTGATGTCGCCTACATGTTCAAGTTCAGCGAAACGTTTCAGTTCTTTCTTGAGAAGCGTGATCTTTGGCTGGAGATTCTGGAGTGTCCGTTCCTTTTTGAAAAGGTCGATATTGGCGATAGCTGCAGCACAGGCGAGAGGGTTGCCGGTATACGTGTGGCCATGAAAAAATGTCTTAAGTTCCCGGTATTCGCCGAGAAACCCTTGGTAAATATCCTCGGTTGTGAGTGTTGCCGCGAGCGGGAGGTATCCGCCGGTGATGCCCTTGGCCATTGCTATGATGTCCGGAAGGACCTTTTCATGCCCGCAGGCGAACATGGTGCCCGTCCTTCCAAAACCCGTTGCGACCTCATCGGCTATCATAAGGATATTGTACTTCGTACATAGTTCCCTGATCTTCCGCAAATATCCCGACGGCTGCAGAAGCATGCCCGCAGCGCCCTGGACGAGGGGCTCGATTACGAGTGCTGCGGTCTCATGGCTGTGGGCGCGGATCACTTCTTCAGCATGGTCCGCGCAGACGATTCCGCACCTGGGGTAGGTTTTGCCGAAGCTGCATCGATAGCAGTAAGGCGACTCGATCTTCCAGGTATGAAAGAGGAGGGGTTTATATGTGGAATGGAAGAGGTCGATGCCGCCGACGCTCACGGAACCGATGGTATCGCCATGGTATGCCTCTTTGAGGGAGATGAAGCCGGTCTTGGCCTTATGTTTTGCCCCTTTCTGCTGCCAGTACTGATACGCGATCTTGAGCGCAATCTCCACGGCCGTTGAGCCGCTGTCGGAATAAAAGACTTTTGAGAGGCCTCTCGGTGCTATCTTGACCAGCTTTTCAGCAAGAAGAATAGCAGGCACATTCGAAAGTCCGAGCAACGTGGAGTGGGCGATCTTCCTCAGTTGGGCGGATACGGCCTCGTTGATCTCCTTTTTCCGGTGGCCATGGACCGTGACCCAGAGTGAGGACACTCCATCAATATATTTCTTCCCGCGGACGTCGGAGAGAATGCTTCCGGTGCCGCTCTCGATGATGACCTGATGATCCTTTTCCCATTCAAGCATTTGGGTGAAGGGGTGCCAGATATATTTTTTGTCGAGCTTCTCAAGGCGAACTGCGGCAGGGTATTTCGATGACAAGGACTCTTTCTCCGTTTCTTGCTCCCCGTGATGATTGTATTATATTTTATCCGCCCTTTTTGTCAATGACAAAAAGGGCTTGAAAAGCTTCGCTTCTTTCTGGTACAATACAATTTGTTCTCTTTGACGGCACGATCCACCAGGAGGATTTTTTTAAATCATGACTAATAAAAAGAGATTCTATCTCTCTGCCGGGTTAATTCTTGTTCTCGGCATCTTTGTCGGCCTTGTCCTGTCGTCTCACCTCGGCATTATCTCGCCACTCCCCGCCAAGAGCCAGATATCATCCAAGTCCATTGATATCCTGACTCAGTTGAGCGATGCACAGTCCGAGGTCGCCGCAGTTGCTACGCCATCGGTGGTAAATATTTCCACGATGAGGGTCATCAAATCGCGAGACGAGGCCCCCTTCGACCTGTTTGATGATCCGTTCTTCCGGAGATTTTTCGGAGATCAGTTCCCGCATCCCAATGTCCCAAAGGAACATAAGGAGCAGAGCCTTGGATCGGGCGTTATCGTTTCTGAGGACGGGTACATCGTCACGAACAACCATGTGATAGAAAAAGCTCAGGAAATAAAGGTCTTGCTCTCGAACAAGAAGGACTATAATGCCAAGCTAATTGGAGCGGACCCGAAGACCGATATCGCCGTCATCAAGATTGACGGTAAAGGGCTGACGGCGCTCCCTTGGGGCGATTCAAACAAGCTGAAAGTGGGCGAGATCGTATTCGCGATCGGAAATCCCTTCGGGCTGAACCAGACTGTGACCATGGGCATGATCAGCGCCGTTGGACGGGCGAACGTCGGAATTGCGGACTATGAGGACTTTATCCAGACTGATGCGGCTATCAACCCGGGCAACTCAGGCGGGGCGCTCATCAATGCCCGTGGTGAACTCATCGGGATCAACACCGCCATTCTCTCGAGAACCGGCGGGTATCAGGGTATCGGGTTCGCCGTGCCGAGCACCATGGCCAAACAAGTTATGGACAGCCTGGTGAAGTACAAGAAGGTAGTGCGGGGCTGGCTCGGCGTTAGCATCCAGGATGTCACTTCGGACCTGGCGGAAGAATTCGGGGTGAAGGACCTGAAGGGTGCGCTCGTAAGTGGCGTTATAAAAGGAAGCCCTGCGGAAAAAGCCGCCATCAAACAAGGGGACGTGATCCTGCAGTACAACGGCAAGGTTGTCGAGGATACGGGACACCTCAGGAACATGGTATCACAGACGCCCATCGGGACAAGGGTCCATGTCAAACTGCTCCGTCAGAAGAAAGAAGTAGAGGTCGACGTGGTCGTCGCCGAACTGCCAAAGAAAATGGCCGAAGCGCCTTCACGAAACACCGAGGAGCCTGAAGAAAACCAGGAAGAAAGCAGCGCGCTCACCGGGCTTGTCGTACGCGAGCTTACGCCCGATCTCGCCGCGCGCCTCGGCATTGATGAGAATGAAAATGGCGTCGTGGTCGTTAAGGTTGACACCGATAGCAAATTGTTTGAGGCCGGTATCAGACCCGGGGATATCGTCCTCCAGATAAACCAGAAGAACATTGCTACGATAGAGGATTATAAGAAGGCAGCGTCAAAGATACGGTCAAAAGAGAGAGTGCTGCTTCTCATACGCAGGAAGGGTGAAGACCTGTTTGTTTCGGTCAGGCCGGAATAGCCTGCCTTTCTCCGGAGTGCGTTGTTCCCCCGGTATCCATGCGGTATATCCATACTAATATTAAGTATCATATTCTTTTTTTCTTTCATATCACTCAAAGGAGGTGAAATGGATGGGACTCATCCTCATTCGTATATTGTTTGTTTTTTTAGGCACCCTGCTCGGGTACTATGTGTCTACGCAACTCTATGACCAGGTCAGCAAGACGGAAGGCATGGCGATCGGATTTGGCGTGGCAGTGTTTATCATTCTTACCGAATTCCTGTTCAGAAGGGTCTCATTAAAAGTCATCGTCGGTGGCATCCTCGGATTTATCCTCGGTTTGATGTCAGCAAACATTATTGCGGCACCGCTCAAACTCGTACCGCTCGAGCGGAGTATCGTGAACTTTATCCTCCTCCTGATGAATGGCTTCTTCGGATACATCGGCATTACTATCGGAATCAGGGAGGGTGAAAAGTTCAACCCCGCGAATATCAAGAAGCTCTTCAAAGGAAGCGGGGAGGAGAACATCAAGATCATGGATACGAGCGTGATCATCGATGGCAGGATCGCCGATGTCTGTGAGACGGAGTTTCTGGACGGGACGATACTTATCCCGCAGTTTATTCTTCATGAGCTTCAGCACATTGCTGATTCATCCGATTCCCTGAAGCGGGCGCGGGGGAGGCGCGGCCTCGATATTCTGCACCGGATCCAGAAGATGAGCCACATGGAGGTCCGTATCACCGAGGAAGATTTCCCCAAGATCCGCGATGTGGACAGCAAGCTGATCGCATTGGCGAAGAAGCTCGGCGCCAAGGTGATTACGAACGATTTCAACCTCAATAAGGTTGCGGAGCTCCAGGGTGTCAAGGTGCTCAATATCAACGATTTATCAAATGCTGTCAAGCCTGTGGCATTGCCAGGTGAGAGTATGCGGGTCTTCGTTCTGAAGGAAGGCAAGGAGCCCGGTCAGGGCGTGGCCTATCTCGATGACGGAACGATGATCGTGGTGGAAAACGGTCGCAGGTTTATCAATAAGAACGTGGAAGTGGCAGTCACAAGTGTGCTTCAGACTGCTGCGGGAAGAATGATATTCACGAAGCTGAGGGAAGATTTGGAACATGAACTGCAGAGTGCAGAACGGTAGCTGAGCGACAAGCTCCGAACACCAAGATAAGGAAATTTCAGTAAGTCGCGGTTGAAAATTGGATTTATTTGGGATTGAGGATTTGAGGTTTAATATTAGGAGGCTCGATGTCAGGTCATTCGAAATGGGCAACAACGAAACACAAGAAAGCAGCTACTGATGCAAAGCGCGGCAAGATCTTTACGAAGATTACCAAAGAGATAACGGTCGCGGCCAAGCTCGGTGGTGGCGATCCCAACGGGAATCCCCGGCTCAGAACGGCGGTCGCCAAGGCGAAGGCGGTCAGCATGCCTGCTGACAATATCAAGCGCGCAATCCAGAAGGGAACAGGTGAACTTCCTGGCGTCTCGTACGAGGAGGTAACGTACGAAGGATACGGCCCGGGCGGCGTAGCGGTCCTGGCGGAAGTCATGACCGACAACCGGAACAGGACCGTTTCCGAGATTCGTAATATTTTTAGCAAGGCCGGTGGCAACATGGGTGAAGCGGGCTGCGTTTCGTGGATGTTCCACAAGAAGGGGTATATCGTGGTCAAAAGCGCAAAGATTGATGAGGATAAGCTCATGACGCTGGCGCTGGATGCAGGGGCCGAGGACATGCAGACGGAGGACGATAACTTCGTGATCACGACGCCTCCGAACGATTTTGAGAAAGTAAAGAAGGCTCTCGAGGATGCCGGTGTTGCCCTGGAGGTCTCCGAAGTCACCATGGTGCCCCAGACCTATGTTAAGCTCGACGGCAAGGAAGCTCAGCAGATGCTGCGACTTGTCGATTCACTTGAGGACAACGATGATGTTCAGAATGTGTATGCGAACTTCGATATCCCTGAAGAAATTATGAGTGCGGTGTAGGCGACGGTAGGCTGAAAGTTGATAGTGAACAAGGTGCAAAGTGATAGGTTGTGCGAATTTCAAATCTCCAATTTCGCATTTGCATCTTTTAATGATCTTCGGTATTAAGGCGGGGGAGGGTGTATGAGGGTGCTGGGGGTTGATCCGGGGACGCTCACAAGCGGCTTCGGCATCGTGGCGGAAGAGGACCATAAATTGTTCCATGTGGTGTCGGGCGGTATCAGTCCGTCCGCCAAGCAGCCGTTCCCCAAGCGGCTCAAAAAGATATATGAAGAGCTTGAAAAAATCATCGATAAGTACAAGCCGCATGTGGTTGTTGTCGAGGATTTGTTCGTTTCAAAGAATATCAAATCAGCTCTCAAACTTGGACATGCGAGGGGGGTCGCAATCCTAGCTGCCATGAACGCAGGGCTGCCTGTGTTCGAGTATGCTCCCCTGGAAGTGAAACAGGCTGTGGTCGGGAATGGAAAGGCCGAGAAAAAGCAGATACAGATGATGGTCAAGGCACTGCTCGACTTGCCCAAGGTGCCACACCCGGCCGATGCGGCAGACGCATTGGCGGCAGCGATCTGCCATATCCACTCTTCGAGGCTGAGAGAAATACTCAAGCCCCCGTCGTCCCTCCGTCAAACAGGCCGGGGAATGAACACCCTCAGGGGCACGGGCAGGATGCGATGATCGCTTCAATCACGGGCAGGCTCAGACGCAAGGCGACTGATTATCTTGTCATTGATGTCGCTGGCGTCGGTTATCAGGTGCAGGTTCCGCTCTCAACGTATTACCACATTCCTGATAACGGTGAAGAAGTCAGCCTCCATATCCATACCCACATGCGCGAGGATTCGCTTTCGCTCTTCGGCTTTCTTACCCAGGAAGAGAAAGATATGTTCCTCCTTCTCATGGGGGTCTCCGGCATCGGCCCGAAGCTTGCCCTTGCTATTCTGTCCAGTCTGCCGGTGTCGGACCTTTCGAGTGCCATACTGGCCGCAGATGATTCCAAACTGTATGCCATACCCGGCATCGGCAAAAAAACCGCTGCGAGGATGGTCCTTGAGCTAAAAGATAAGGTGGCATTGATGATGCCCATGACAGCAGCGCCGTCGTCTGCGTCTGCAGTCCTGTCCGATGATTGCGAAGATGTGATAGCGGCCCTCGTAAACCTCGGGTATAAGAAGCCGCAAGCGGAAGAAGCAGTCAGAAAAGTCAGGAATAGCCGTCCCGGCCTGACAGTTGAAGAACTGATAAGAGAAGCGCTGTCCGTTTTGATGAGGAGATAGCGTGACGCAGAGAACCAAGGGGGGCGGCAAACGCTCATGCCGGAGAGAATCATAAAGCCTGAACAGAATGATGATGACGTGCAACTCGACAGGAGCCTGAGACCGGTCCGTTTCGAGGATTTCGTCGGGCAGGACAGGATCAAGGAGAATCTGCGTGTCTTCATAGATGCAGCCAAGGGGAGGGGCGAGGCGCTTGACCACGTTCTGTTCTGTGGCCCGCCGGGTCTCGGCAAGACCACGCTCGCCCATATCATTGCCCATGAGCTCGGGGTAGGCATCAAGGGTACGTCCGGACCTGTACTTGAGCGTGCCGGAGACCTTGCCGCCATACTCACCAATCTCCAGGAGCACGATGTTCTGTTCATAGACGAGATTCACCGGCTGAGTCGGGTTGTGGAGGAAATCCTCTATCCGGCCATGGAGGATTTCCAGCTTGATATCATCATAGGCCAGGGGCCGGGTGCACGGTCCATCAAGCTCGAGCTGCCGCGCTTTACGCTCGTGGGGGCGACCACGAGAACGGGCCTGCTCACCTCACCGCTCAGGGACAGGTTCGGCGTGATAGACCGGCTGAATTTCTATTCAACCGAGGAACTGCGCACCATAGTCCAGCGCTCAGCCGGCCTGCTAGAGACAAAGATCGAACCAAACGCTGCCGAAGAGATATCACGCAGATCCCGGGGCACGCCGAGGATTGCTAACCGCCTGCTCCGTAGGGTAAGGGACTTTGCGCAGGTCCAGGGCGACGGGATGATCACCTTGGAGCTCGTTGTTTCCGCAATGAAGCGGCTTGAGGTGGACAAACAGGGATTCGACGAGATGGACCGCAGGCTGCTCCTCCTGATCATCGACAAGTTCGAAGGAGGACCGGTAGGGCTTGAGACGCTGGCTGCGGCGCTGAGCGAAGAGAAAGACACTATTGAAGACGTGTACGAACCGTACTTGATTCAGGAGGGG
This sequence comes from Nitrospirota bacterium, assembly GCA_035498715.1. GTDB lineage: Bacteria > Nitrospirota > UBA9217 > UBA9217 > UBA9217 > DASPSR01. Next base: position 55,062 of record DATJZV010000135.1, on the reverse strand, counting down.
TTCCTTGATCGCACTCCCCGCGGAAGGCAGGCGACGCGGCTCTCCTATGAGTATTTCGGGAGAAAGAAACCACCATCGATGCAGGAGCGGCTATTGTAGGCGGCAGACTCCCGGTTGGTCCATAAGGGGAGGAGAACGGAAATCGAACACGATGATGCTTCCTCTCGATTCTCGAGCTTGCAAGCAGATGCCCGAAGCGTTGAACTCGTTTTTTTAAGAATACTTGCTGCGATGATGCCGGTTTTGCTGGTGGATGCTTCATAACAGAAGGAAACGGTGCGGCACAGTCTCCCGTCTCCAGAGCACGATGCATCGGTAAAGATATATTCGAAGAATTGGGGGCGCATATCATCCCGGTAATTGTCACAAACTTTTCAAGAAACAATTCAAGGCCGGACAGGAGGACAAGACCGTGTCGTCCTCTCGGGCGATGCACGATAATATTCCGCATAATCACGGCAAACGCTTTTCTCGAGGAGAGGGAATGGCAGGGCACTGAAAACCGGCTTTATTCCCTTTTGTCATGAAGATCCTCTTCCATATATGCTGTGCGCCGTGCGCGCTCTATCCCTATTACCGAATGAAAGAAGATGGTATGGATCCGATGGGCTATTTTTACAACCCGAATATCCATCCCTACACGGAATACAAAAAACGGCTTGATACAGTAAAGGATTTTTCGCTCCGTGCGGGGCTCGAGGTCCGCTACCGAGATAGCTATGATTTGGACGAATTCCTTCTGCGTGTCGCCGGAAAAGGGGCATCGCGATGCGAGCAGTGTTACCGGATGCGGCTGGACGCCGCAGGTGCGGCAGCACGGGCATTCGGGCTCACTGCCTATACAACCTCTCTCCTGTACAGTAAATATCAGAAGCATGATCTCATCAGGGGGATTGCGACGGAAATGGCATCTGAGCACGGCATCGAGTTCTACTATGAGGACTTTCGGCGGGGCTGGCGCGAAGGAATCGTAGAGTCAAAGGCCATGGGGCTTTACCGCCAGCAGTACTGCGGTTGCATCTACAGCGAGCGGGATCGCTATTGGAAAGCCGGAGGCCAAGGCACGAAATCAAAAGACACGTCGAGGTAATATAGGGTCGTTTCAAATCCTTAGTCATTATGGGCAAGTCTTTCAGAACAATCGGGCTAAAGATATCATTCATTATTTTTTCCATTCTCCCCCTCGCCGCATTCGCCTCTGAAAACATCCGAGTTGCCATAGCGGATAACCAGAGGACCGTGACGCTCAAATCCTCGACCGGCTTTATCGGGGAGGGCGTTCCCCCGGGACGTCGGGAACAGAAAATTATTTTCGGGTCTGCTTCTGTGAACGGGAAGGCCGTACGCATCAGAGCGGCGGGAGAATTTATCCGAGTCAACGGCAAGGACTATCGGGGCCGGGTGGAGCTCAGGAAAAAAAAGAACGGGCTTCTCCTTGTTATCAACGAACTGGATGTAGAAGAATATCTCCTTGGGGTGATAGCCTCAGAAGTCCCTTATGACTGGGAATTTGAAGTGTTGAAAGCCCAGGCTGTGGCTTCAAGGACCTATGCTCTGTACCAGAAAAGGACCTCAGGGAAAAGACTCTATCACATCCTTGCCACGGTTGACGGTCAGGTTTATTCCGGCAAAAACGGTGAACGCGAGAACGCCATGAGAGCAGTGAGGGAAACGAGGGGGATCGTCATCACGTATGGCGGAGAGGTCATCCCGGCATTTTATCATGCGAGCTGCGGCGGGCATACGGAGAATGCCACGGAACTCTGGGGCATAGATGCGCCGTACCTCAAGGGCGTTGACTGTGAATGCCAGGAAATTTCGCGGTATGGGCTCTGGGAAAAGAGGATATCCACTGCCAAGCTTGCGAGTCTGCTCGTCCGGCAGGGGTACAAATTAAACGGGATTACGGGAATAGAAATGGACAGCATCACTCCGGCGGGCAGGGTGCGACAAGTCACGATACGGCACGCGGGCGGAACCACGTTCATTCCTGCCGAAACACTACGGGCAGCGGTAGGGTATTCCTTTCTTCCAAGCGTTTTTTTTGAGCCAGCACTGGTGGGGAATGAAATTGTTTTCTCCGGAAGGGGCCTGGGACACGGCGTAGGTCTGTGTCAGTGGGGCGCAAAGGAAATGGCGAGTCATGGTGCTGATTTTAAATCTATTCTTTCGCACTACTATCCGGGAACGACCTTGAAGAGGATTGAGGAGCTTTAGCCATGGGGAAAAAATCATCCCGAACGCGTTCTCGCCGTAATTCTCTTGTCGTGGAAGTTCAATCGCAGAAAACAAGCTACCACTATGCGTCGGCCATCTTGTTCCTCTGCATAATCATCTGTCTGGTAATTGCTGCAAACATGCGTAACCGTATCTATAAAACACCAGTCACCATGTGGACGGATACTGCCCTTAAATCGCCTATAAAGCGGAGAGTTCACGAGAACTTGGGTCAGGCTCTTTCTACCGCAGGCGTATACAATGATGCTATGCGCGAGTTCAAGACGGTCCTCGCCCTCAAAGACGACGGGAGCGTGCCTTCCCGTGACCTTTACCGGGAGATCGGAGTGGTCTACTTCCGGGTGGGCATGCTTGACGAAGCCATCACATCATGGCAGACGGGTTTACGGTATGCTCCCTTTGATGCGAGCCTTCTGAATAACCTTTCCATAGCTTATTTAAAGAAGGGACGACTTGATGAAGCCGCTGCGAACGCCCGTATGGCGCTTTCTGCTGCTCCCGGCATGCCGCAAGCCCTGAATACGCTGGGAGAGGTTTTGATGTCGCAGGGAGAGTATGACAAGGCTGCGGAGTGTTTTCTCAAGGCGATCCAAAGTGCGCCGGAAGACAAGAATAAATACTGGAATGCGGCCCTGGCATTGGCGAAGGCAGGCAAAACGGACATGGCATATCAATATATGAGCAGGTATGCTGAAATGGAACCTGATCCCGCTGGCAGGCAAAGAGCCCTTCTGATCATGAACAGCCTGAGGAAACCGTCATCAGGTGGCAATGGGCCGTAGACGGCCAATCCGATCTTTTCTCCGTCGACTTCCCGTACCGTTGCGTCATATTTCGTGAAAGCAAGGAATATGGCGATATGATCATACCTGCATAGTGCTTAGGGCCAAAAACAGCGAACGCTCACCAATACGCGCTGGCCGCGATGACGTCCACGAGCAGCGTGAACACAACGGATGCATGGACGTGCTCACCGTTTTCCGCTACCCTGTCGGGAGTCACTTCCCCATTTACAGTATTACCATTTGCTTAAACCCGCTGGAAAAGGTTTTATCGAGTTTTTCCTGTTCTCATTCGTAAGGCAGATCGGCACACGGCCTAAGGGGAGGGATTTTTTTTATGGTGCCGGTCACCTGCGGGAGCATGCCTGCATGCCCAGCAGCGAGCCGGTCGTTCGGGAGATATGATAGTGGGCGCAGATTCCATTCAGTTTTATCTCGAGCCTTTTCATGGCGGCGAGATTGTTTAAGTATTTGCTCAAGCTGAGCGATTATTTTTTTGGAATGTGCATACGACACGGAATCTCCCGTGACTGAGGGGGAGGGGGATGGTGTGGCATGTGGCGCTTTTTCTCGCGTGCCCTTGCCATTCTCACCCTTTTTCTGCTTTGTTAATTCGTATGCGGTTGTGCCGGCTTGATGGGGATCGCTTTCGGCGCTGTTTTGGGAACGCCTCCCTGTGCAGGAGAAGCTGGTTTTGACTGGGGCACAGGCGCACTTTCGGGCTGGGCTGCGGCGGCATCGTGTGCATTGACAGCCGGCACCGCACTGATCAAGATTATGGTCTTCTTGTTCTTAATCTTGAAACCTCGGTCAGGCAATTTTGATGAATACGCGAGTGCAGCGAGCGAATCCTGGGGTGCGCCATACTTTTCTAGATACTTTACCAGCTCTTCTGACCGTTCTGATGCTAGCGTCAATGCGTCCTTGGGCGGGACCCGTTTCCTGCCCTTGCCATGCGCGGCAACGGCTTCCGTGGCATTTCCTATGAAAATATCCTTTCCCCTCAGCCCTTCTTTTTTAAGGAGGGAGGCCAGCTTCAAGAGTGTCTGTGTGTCTTTGGCAAAGGTTTTTGAGCCCGGTGTATAGAGCGCATCTTCCGCAATGTTCACAATAATGGCGTTCCCTGCAGAAACGACCTCTGCTTTGCCGGCTTTTATTTCATCATTCAGGCCGTTACCGAATGTTTCGACAAGGGGGGCTATCCAGGCGCTTTCCTGTTTTTCCTTGTCTTTGTATCTCTTTAACTCGGCCTTTGCCTTGTCGAACTCCGGCATACCGGCCTTCATTCGTGCGTACTCAGCGGCCATGGGCTGGAATGTGAAGACATAAAAGATGGCCGCAGCTCCGAGAGAGGCGCAGAGCAAGGCTGCTAACAGGTATGTCACGATTTTCATATGAACCTCCCGGTATCAATAAAATATTCAGAATTTAGACGTCCGGCGTGCTTGTCACGCGAGCTTATTGACTGCACGCTCGATTCGATCAAGTCCCTTGACGATGATTTCCATAGAGGTGGCGTAAGAGAGCCGCATGTACGCGTCAGCACCGAACGCATCTCCTGATACAAGGGCAACCTTCGCTTCTTCCAACAGGTATGCAGCGAGGTCCGAGGAATTCCTGATTAGCTTGCCGTTTACGCTTTTGCCGAAGAGGGGTGACACGCGGGGGAAGGCGTAGAACGCCCCCACGGGCATAAGACAGGACATGCCTGTTATCCTGTTGAGCCGCTCAACCATGTACTTTCTTCTCTTGTCGAACTCGCTGTTCATGACCTGAATAAAATCCTGCGGACCGCGGAGCGCCTCCACTGCCGCTTTCTGCGATATGGATGTGGGGTTCGAAGTGCTCTGGCTTTGAATATTGGCCATGGCTGTAATGACGTCCTGCGGTCCTGCGGCATAACCGATGCGCCAGCCGGTCATCGCGTGAGACTTGGACACTCCGTTCACCACAATGGTCAGATCCTTGATCTCCGGACCGAGCGAAGCAATGCTGAAATGCTGAAAGCCGTCGTAGATGAGCTTTTCGTATATTTCGTCTGAGATAACGTAGAGCTTGTGCTTCACCGATACGGCAGCGATCTCTTCAAGGGTCTTTTTGTCATAGGCAAGGCCGGTGGGGTTGGAAGGGCTGTTCAGGATAACGGCCTTGGTCTTGCGGGTCACCGCCTTTTCAAGCTTTTTCGCCGACAGCTTGAACTTTTCATCTTCCGTGGTTTCCACAATGATTGGTGTGGCATCGTTCAAGATGACCTGGTCCGGATATGAGACCCAGTACGGTGAGGGAATGATCACCTCGTCCCCGGGATCAAACAGCGCCTCCGCGATATTGTACAGGCTGTGTTTCGCCCCGCATGATATGAGGACCTGGGATTTGTTGTATGCAAGCCCGTTATCCTTTTTGAATTTTTCTACGACCGCTTCCTTGAGCTCATCCGTGCCCGAGGCAGGAGTGTATTTGGTAAACCCAGCCTGAATCGCTTTCTTGGCGGCTTCTTTGACATTCTCCGGCGTGTCGAAGTCCGGCTCACCGACGCCAAAGTCAACCACGTCGATCCCTTGTGCCTTCATTGCCTTGGCTTTGGCCGCTGTTGCCAGGGTGGGGGACGGTTTTATCGCTAAGGCTCTTTTGGCAATTCCCATGCTTGTTAAAACCCTTTCTTGCATCTATGATAAAGTAAGCTGAACGTAAAATTTATTATCATATACACTGGATAAAGTCAAATAGTTTCTTGGCGACTGCACGGAAAAACCAGAGATTGTCGTTCTCACAATCGCGCTTTCACAAAATTACTCGTGGATTTATTCATGGGTTGCAAATGGGCCTGAAGTATGTTAGACTTTTTTTACTTTTGGAGGTGGCATGATAGGATTTTTGCTGCGCTGGTCTATAAATCTGCTGGCCTTGGTCACGGCAGCGATCCTCATAAAAGGGATCCGTATACAAAGCATTGAGATAGGAATTCTCGCCGCTGGCATCCTCGGCATCGTTAACGCCGTGATCAGGCCAGTCGTGCTCGTTCTCACGCTCCCCATCAATCTCCTTACCCTTGGACTCTTTACCTTGGTGATTAATGCGGCCATGCTCAAACTTGTCTCCATGGTGGTGCCGGGATTCGTCATCGAGAGTTTCGCGGCCGCATTCCTCGGCGCCCTCATTGTCAGCGTTGTCAGCTGGACGCTGAACATATTTGTAGGTGGGGACGGGAAGGTGGTCTTTATCAAGAGAGCAAATAAAAACGGCGACCGGCGCTGATGGAAGTGATCACGCACAAGAATATCGGGGATGATACGATATGACACACATGCATATACCGGACGGCATTTTGCCGATTTGGCTTTGGGTGGTCGGGTTCATCATCATGGCTCTCGCGCTGGCATTCAGTTTGTACCGGCTCCGTGCAATCGATATGAAGAAAAAGATACCGCTGCTCGGCGCCCTGTCTGCCGCCATGCTGGTGGGCATGAGTCTTCCTATTCTTCCCGGATATCACATTAATCTTTCAGTCGTTGCGGGCATTCTCATCGGGCCCAGCCTGGGATTCGTTGCTGCATTCATCGCCAATCTCATCCTCGCTCTCATGGGCCACGGCGGCATCACCGTCATCGGCCTCAACACCCTGCTTCTCGGCTCGGAAGCCGTTCTGGGCCATACTCTCTTTTATCTGCTCAAGCGTCTGCCCATATTTTCGCGGGCCGCGCTTGCTACGATAGTGACCTTATTCATCACCACGACGATTCTGATCGGAATCGTTGCCATGTCCCATATAGATCTGGAAATGCTCCACCACGGCGAGGAGCCAGGCAAAGAGTTGCAGCAGCAGGGATCGGTCTCGACCTTTGCCCTCGTGGTGCTCTCGATTGGCACCTTTGGTTGGATCATAGAGGCTGCAATCACCGGCGCAGTGGTTAAATTCATTTCCCAGGTCAAGCCCGACCTCCTCGGGCATGTGCTGCATAAGGGCAAGGATTCGGGAATACAATGAGGAAACTGTCGTGATCGATGTTGCAAGGATTGACCACTGGGCGGCGAGCGGAACAGGACCCTTTCATCGGGCCTCGACCTTCTCCAAGATACTCTTCCTGCTCCTCGTGGTAGGGGGGGCGGTAATGGCAAAGAGCCCCTACCCGCTCATGGCAGGATATATCGTGATCCTCGTTGTGGTCTTGGGTTCGCGACTGCCCTGGGTCAGAATGGTAGTGCTTTCTCTCTATGCGGCTATATTCGCGCTTCTCTACGGCATCAGCCTCCGGGGAGGGGGGTGGGTCTATGCACTCTTGATCTTCAAGGCGATTACACCATCCTTTGCCATGCTTGCGCTCATTGTGAGTACCCCGTATCCGAAAATATTTTCCCTAATCAGTACGGCACTTCCCGAGATGCTGGCCGCGGGTCTTTTCATGACCTACCGCACGCTTTTTATCCTCCTCGACATGATGGGCCATTTTGCCGCTGCCATACGGCTGCGCGGCGGGTTCTCGCCAGGGAGTCTCTTTAAAAATAGTTCCAACATCTCGAAAGGCATCGCCATGCTTCTGGTGACGGCCGTGGAGCGCGCCTCGCGACTTTACGCTGTCATGGCGGTCCGGGGCTACAGCGGGAGCATGGCGCAAAAAGGCATGGATGGACTTCACCGGGAAGACTGGCTCCCCCTAACGACAGGCAGTGTCGTACTTCTGCTCGCGATTATCTGGAGGTAGAACCTAAGGGGAGGCGAAGGCAGGAGGCAGTGGTAACTTATGAGTCATATTTCTGCCAACCTGGCAAGAAAAATTCAAGAGATACTATCGCCAATGGCGAGAAGGGGAAGAATTACTCGAATAGAATACAGGTGAGAGTTTCAGACGTAATGATCTGCTCTTAATTCGTGAAATTTGTGTCGCTTAGAAGGCCTACTTGTGATCAAATTCTATATTCCGGCCTATCCGGATTCAGGATTTTATGGAACCCCTTGTAACGGTAAGCTGTCTTAAACATATCTATCCCGACACAACGGAGATCCAAATCTGTGGCTTGGATTTTATCGTGAAGCGTGGAGAACGAGTGGTGATCCTCGGTGGAAACGGTTCAGGTAAAACCACCCTGCTCTACCATGTCCTCGGCTTGCTCGCGCCGGACGAGGGTAGGGTTTCCGTTTTCGGCGTGAACCCGTCGTCACACTATAATGTCATCCGGGAGCGTATCGGCGTGCTCCTTCAGAGCGTTGACGAGCAGATCCTGTCCCCGACGGTGTGGGATGATATCTCCTTTTCTCCTCGGAATTACGGCTATGATAGGGAAAAGATTGCGCAGATGGTCGAGCAGGTCATGGCTGAGCTCGGGATTTGGCATTTGCGTGATAAAATTTGTCACTACCTCTCCGGTGGAGAGAAGAGAAAAGTGGCGCTCGCGGGGGCGCTCGTGATGCGCCCCGAACTGCTGATCCTCGACGAACCGTTCGAGGGGCTCGACTCCCGCTCCCGGGCGGAACTGGTGACGCTCTTGAACAGGCGGAACCGGGAAGGCATGACGATTGTCATGTCCACCCACGACCTCAACCTTGTGGCAAGCTTCGCCGACCGGGTCTATGTGCTGTCCAAAGGAAAGGGTGTGGTGACGGCTGGTACGCCAGCCGAGATATTTTTGCAGGCCGAAGCGCTCCGGGCTTCGAACATCGATCCGCCGCTTCTGGCCGAGCTATTTCTCAAGCTGCGGGAGCGGGGGGTCGCTGTTGGTATGCCGGCTTACGTGGACCAGGCAGTCGACGATCTAGTCCGACTTATGAAAGCCCGATAAACTGGCGAGGGCTCAGCCCGTATCTAACAGGGAGGTAAGGAGAATGCCGAACGGGAGTTTTGAACACAGGAAAGGTATCTTGATCTTTTCGATAATATCGATGCTGCTGACTGCAGTCACAATCGGAGCCGCTGCCGGATTCTTCTATTCTCGCGGAAACGGAGCCGGTCTTCTTCTGATCATAGCTCTCCTGCTGGTTGTCCCTCTTTTGTCATATCTTCTCTACAAGAAGATGATCTTCCCCTACTATCGGAGGCTGGAGGATTCGAACCTTGAACTGCATCTTAAGCACGAGGAACTTCTCGATATCAAGGACGACCTATTCATAAAATTTCTCGGTATCTATGATGTAAACTACGCTGCCAACTCGCCGCGCATGTTTAAAAGCCGTATGCAGGATGTTGCCGACATTACGGCCCGGGTCATGGAGGCCGATGCATGTTTCATTTTTCTCTACGACAGAAAAAAGGATGAGCTTGTGCTCCAGGCTGCGAACAACGATTATGAAGAGAAGGAGGGTCATGTCCGCATACCGCTGGGCGAGGGTATCGAAGGTTGGGTCGGGAGGAGGCTCGAGCCTGTGATGTCGAAGGATTTCCTGCATGATGCACGGTTCCGGGAAGTATCAGGGCTTGCCCTCGCCAATTATACCTCGCTCTATTGCTTCCCTCTCTATGTGTATTCTAACGGCGCCCTCGTAGGGGTCATGGAGGTGCTGTATAGCAAAGCGAAGAACTTCACCGATGAGGAAATAAACTTTTTCACGACCCTATCAGGCATCATAGCCACGACCGTTCAAAACGAGCAGATGCAGCTTGAGCTCCGAAAGATGAACATGGAGCTTGAGCAATGGGTGGCGGAAAAAACCGAGGAACTGCGGGCTTCCGAAGAGCGCTATAGGACCCTCGTCGAAAACGCCCTCGAGTCCATTTTCGTTCTCGCCGAGAATGGCGATATCGTCTTCGCGAACGAGCAGGCAGCACGTTTGACCGGTTATAGCAAATATGACCTTTTACACAGGAACCTTTTCGAGCTTATTGTCGAGTCTGGCCAGCACAAAGGAATTCTTGCGGACGTCACTCCGGAGCACCAGTCAATCATGCACGGATCTCTCAGGCAAACCGACGGCACGGTCGTGCCGGTAGAGGTGAGCGTAATCGGACTTTTACTGATGGGCAAGCGTTTTGTCCAGTCCGTGGTGCGTGACATGTCATCCCGTGTGAGTCTCGAAAAGCTCTTGGAAGAGAAAGAACGCGAAATATCCGTCCTCAAGTCTAAATTAAAGGCCTTACCATAGTCATCCAGGCAGGCATTGCTATCTCCTTCTATTTTTTTACCTTTACATATCTTTGAACCTATGGTATAAATTATGCATATGGCGGCCTTTTAGGCCGCCATAATGACTTTATTATTTGTTATGAAGGTATACTGGAAATTTTTCAAAGCCTTTTCCGCATTCCTTATAGTTGCCGCGTTACTCTATAGCGGTTACCTTCTGCTACGTGAAGCAGATCTTACCGTGCCAACGCTGTTTAAGCCGGCACCTGGCACACGGCTGCTTATGAGCATGGAAGGCTTCAGATTTGCACAATCGGAGAACGGCAGGGTTTCCTGGCGGATGAATTCTCGCAGCGCCACTCTCGATGCAAATAAAGAAGCACAGCTGAAGGATATAGAGATCGTTTTTATAACCCCTGACAATAAAGAGGCAGCGCTCATCGGGGATGTGGGGATTATGGACACGGTCACGGGGAATGCATCCATACGACGGGATTCGCGCGATGTGAGGGTGGTTACGAGTGACGGTTATCTTCTCACGACAGATTCTCTCACGTGGAAGGCCGGCGATCGCCTTGTGTTGACACCGGACCCTTTCAAACTGCTTGGCAGCGAGATCTACCTCGAGGGACGTGGACTGACGGCGAATGTGGACATGCGTAAGATCGTCGTGAACAATAATGTTAAAGCAGTTCTTCAGGAATAGCTTCTTCATAATCGTTTCTGTTGTTCTTGTTGCGGCCATGCCGGTGAATGGTGGTCCGGAGAAAGGCAAGCGGGAGCCTATCGTGATCACCTCTCAGCGCATGCAGGCCGACAAACTCGGTGACAAAGTGACGTTTACGGGAGACGTGACCCTTAAAAAAGAGGGGATGACGCTCAATTCTGATGCGATGGTCGTTTTTTATGATGTTAAAACGAAGGGCATAAAGGACATCGAAGCATCCGGCAACGTCGTGGTGCGGAAGGAAGGCAGGGTAGCATATTCGAACAAGGCGTTCTATGACAGCCATGAGGAAAAGATCGTCTTGACCGGAGACGCACGCATCATAGAGAACGAAAATCAACTCGGCGGGGAGAAAATAACGCTGTTTATGCGTGATGACCGCAGTATTGTCGAGGGAGGGAAGGTCCTCTTCTACCAAGATAAGCAAGTTGAAATCAAGAAGAGACGATAAGCGAGAAGCATGACGCAGGCTCTTGAGGCAAAAAAACTGGAAAAGAGCTACCGGGGCAGGAAGATTGTCCAAGGAGTAAGTGTCCAGGTCAAGTATGGGGAAGTTGTCGGCCTCCTCGGTCCGAACGGGGCAGGAAAGACCACGACCTTCTACATGGTCGTCGGGCTTGTGAAGCCAGATAAGGGCAGGGTGCTTCTCGACGGTACAGACATCACCAAGATGCCAATGCACCAGAGGGCGCGGGATGGAATCGGCTATCTGCCGCAGGAGCCATCGGTTTTCCGGAAACTCAGCGTGGCCGATAACCTCATGGCTATTCTTGAGACCATGGACCTGTCGGCGCTTGAGCGCGAGGAACGAAGGGACAGCCTTTTGCATGAGCTAGGGATAGCGCACCTCGCGGACAGCAAAGCCTATACGCTCTCGGGGGGAGAACGGAGACGCCTTGAAATCGCACGGGCCCTCACACTGTCACCTAAATTCATCCTCCTGGACGAACCGTTCGCCGGCATCGATCCTCTTGCGGTTCAGGATATCCAGGGGATCATTTCCCTCTTGAAGAGCAAAGGGATCGGCATCCTGATCACTGATCATAATGTGCGGGAGACGCTCGCTATTACCGACCGGGCCTACATCATCAGCGAGGGAAAGATCATCGAAGCAGGGACACCAGCGGAGATTACGGCCAGTCCGCGAGTTCGAGAATTTTATCTGGGCGAGGCTTTCCGGTTATAATATAAGTGGACATGCGAAATCTCAAATTTCTTCTCTGCAACTCATAATATGGAAGCAAGACTCGAACTAAAACTTTCACAGAAGCTCATCATGACGCCCCAACTACAGCAGGCCATCAAGCTGCTGCAGCTATCAAGGCTCGAACTGGTGCAGTCTATCTCGCAGGAGCTTGTTGAAAATCCAGTACTTGAAGAACTGGCCCAGGAATCACCCGATGAGAGCGCGGAGACCGAGGGGGAGTCGACATCTGATTCTGATGCATCGGCGGCGGGAGAATCTGTACCGGAGAGCAATGAACCGGAACAGGGAGAGACTGCGGAGCTCAAGAGCGATCTCGAAGTCGGTCCCCAGTGGGATGAATATCTCAACGAATTGGGAGATGGCCGCGATTACGGTTACACTGAGGCCGATGAGAAAGAGCTGCCTTCGTATGATCAGACGCTCACGAAGCTGCCTTCCCTAAGCGATCATCTCCTGTGGCAGCTCCGGCTTTCTACGTCCGAGCCCAATGTGGTAAAAGGAGGAGAGTGGATCATCGGCAACATTGACGATGATGGGTACCTGCGGTCCACCCTTGAGGAAATTTCCCTTGAATCCGGTATCCCAGGAAAGGACATGGAACGCGCTCTCGAACTTGTACAGAGCTTCGATCCCATGGGAGTGGGGGCGCGGAACCTCCAGGAGTGTCTGCTTATCCAGGTGAAGCAGCTGGACCTCCAGGGAACGATTGTCGAAAAGATCATCCTGAACCACCTCCCGGATCTCGAGAAGAGAAGATATCCGAATATTGCGAAGGCTCTCAACGTCACGCCCCAGGATGTGATGGAGTCATCGCAGATCATCATCAACGAACTGGAACCGAAGCCCGGCAGGCCGTTTCTTGCATCCGATACGAACTACGTCGTGCCGGACGTCTATGTGGTCAAAGTGGAAGACCGTTATGTGGTGCAGCTCAATGACGAGGGGCTCCCCCGAGTGCGTATCAACCCCTATTACCGGAAGCTCCTCAGCAACAAGGAGAGTGTTGACAAGGTCACCAAAGAGTATATCGAGGAGCGGCTACGCTCTGCACAGTGGCTCATCAAGGGGATGGAGCAGAGAAGCAAGACGATCTACAAGGTCGCTGAGAGTCTCGTCAAGTTCCAGCGGGATTTCCTGGACCAGGGGATCTCCAATCTCAAGCCCATGGTGCTGAAGGATGTCGCCGAGGATATCGGCATGCACGAATCGACGATCAGCCGCGTGACGACGAACAAGTATATGCATACGCCGCAGGGCATATTCCCGATGAAGTTCTTTTTCACGACTGGTTTTTCCGTTGGTGCCGGTGCGGGCACCGAGGTCTCTTCCCTGACGGTCAAAGACGTCATCCAGAAGATGGTCAAGGAAGAGGACCCGTCCACACCGCTTAAGGATCAGCAGATTGTCGATGCCCTGAAGGCAAAGGGAATTGACATTGCGAGGCGGACCGTTGCGAAATACCGCGAGGAGCTCAGAATCCCTCCGACAAGTGTGAGGAAGCGTATCGGATAGGTTCTTCATGAGGATGTGCTCATATTAACATTGGGTAAGGAGGATGCTATGCAGGTTACGGTCATAGGAAGACACATCGAGGCAACAGATGCGCTCAAGCAGTACGCGCAGGATAAGTTCAGCCGATTGGAAAAGTATCTACCGAAGACCTCTCAAGCGGTCATTACCCTTTCGGTCGTCAAGAAGGTCCATCATATAGCGGAAGCCGTGATAAAATCGAATGGTGTGCTGATACAGGCCTCGGAAGAAACCGAGGAAATGTATTCTGCAATCGACCTGCTCGTCGAAAAAATTGAACGGAGGGTCAAGCGATACAAGGAAAAGTTGGTGGACCATAAGCACCAGACCAATAAAACGGTGGCGCTCGCTCCATCACCGTCTTCTCAGGAGGAAAGAATTCCGCAAATAATCAAGATCAAGCGCTTTGATCTCAAACCCATGCTGCCTGAGGAAGCCGTCATGCAAATGGAGCTTCTTGACAAGGACTTTTTCATATTTTCGAACATCGGTAGCGGGCATATCAATGTTATTTATAAGAGAAAAGACGGGAATGTCGGCCTGATCGAGCCCGCGGTTTAAAGGATCTGCGGGATGGACAAGATTATCGGAGATCTGCTACAGGACGACTTGGTTATCGCAGAAATCAAGGCAACCGACAAGATCGGGGTAATTCGCGAATTTGCCGGGATCCTCCAGGCAACGGGCAGGGTAACAGATACAGAAGCTCTTGTCCGTGTCCTTCTCGAGCGTGAGTCGCGCGACAGCACCGGTATCGGCGACGGCGTTGCTATCCCGCACGGGAGATTCAGTTTTATCAGCAATATGGTCGTAGCGTTCGGTAGATCCAGCCAGGGGGTTGATTTCCAGTCTCTTGATGCAAAACCCGTGTACCTCTTTTTTCTGTTAGTGGCGCCCGACAATAAGCCGGGAGACCTCCTGAAGGCCCTCGCGCGTATTACCCGCATGCTGAAGAATCCGGTTTTACGGGAAAACCTGAAACGCACATCTGATCGGCAGGAACTCAAAAGACTGATATACGAAGCGGACAGCAACTACCCTCAGAAATGAATGTTACTGTAAAAGAGGTGGCGGGAAAGACAACAGTGCTTGCCGGTGGTTCCGGACTTGACAGAGAGGTGGCGTCGCCGCAGGTGTGTACGCCTGATCTTTCTTCTCCTCTTTCCTGGAGAGGTATGTCATCGAGCGTTGTTCATCTTCTCCCGCGCCAGACGGCCTACCTCTGCTCGCTTCCGAAACAGGAACGGATGCGTCTCATCCGTGCCATAGTACGCCAGAAACCCGCCTGCATCATCGTGAGCAGCCGAACCGTCTGTAAGGAACTCCTCGATAAAGCAGCGGCTGAGGCAATTGCCGTGCTCAAGACCGGAAATGTCTCGAAAGTGGCCCGTCTGATCGCATCAAAACTTACGCCGCAAATCAGCCTCCACGGCGTGCTTGTAGAGATCTTCGGTCTCGGTACACTCATTATCGGTGAGAGCGCCATCGGGAAAAGCGAAGCAGCACTTGATCTTGTGCTTCGAGGCCATAAGCTTGCTGCCGACGACATGGTCATCCTCGAAAAGACCAGCAATGAAATAAGCGGCCATGCTACGGACATGGGAGCCGACCTTCTGCAGATCAGGGGACTCGGTATCATCGATATTCGTGCCTTATACGGCGAGTCGGCAACTGTAAGCTCCTGCATGATTGGGCTGGTGGTGGAACTTGAGGAATGGAAAAGGGGACACCACTACAGTCTCATCGGACTGCGTGAACGGCGCTATAAACTCCTTGGTGTCAATCTGCCCTATCTCAGACTGCCGGTAAAAACAGGGCGGAACATGGCAACGCTTATCGAGGTAGCAGCAAGGAACCAGATGCTCAAAAACAAAGGGATCTACACGGCGAGAGAAATTAATAGAAAACTCAGGAAGAGGCTTGCCGGATGATACAGACACGCACGGTGGTTGTCACAGGACTTTCAGGGTCAGGTCGGAGCGCGGCGCTGAAGGCGTTCGAGGATATGGGATTTTACTGTGTTGACAATCTTCCACTCGTGCTTCTCTCGGCATTCGTCGAGTTTGCGCAAGGGGCCGAAGATGTGCTGTATTCCGCTATCGGCATCGATACCAGGGAGAAGGGCTTCCCGGAACGGCTCCCTGCCCTCTACTCCTCGCTCAAGGAGGGTGGCCGTGCGATCGAGATCCTTTTTCTCGATGCATCCGATCAGACCTTGGTACGCCGTTTCAGCGAGACGCGGAGGCCTCACCCTCTCGCGCGTGGGACTACCCCCCTCATCGACGGTATACGAAATGAGAGGGCGGTTCTCGGTGAAGTTAAAAAGCTGGCTGACCGGATCATCGACACATCGGATTATACGGTCCACGATTTAAGGCAGGCAGTGGAACGTCACTATTCCTGGGGGGGCGCAGGCAGGCCCATGGTGGTCACTATTGTCACCTTCGGGTATAAGTACGGCGTGCCGTATGATTTGGACTTGATGTTCGACCTGCGGTTCCTGCCGAATCCCAATTTTGTGCCTGAACTGAAACCGTATACGGGTGAGGACGCAAGGATCAGGGACTATATTATGGAGAAGCCTGACTCACGGGAGTTTTTGTCCAGACTTTTTGCCTTTCTTGAGTATCTTTTGCCCCGTTACCGGAGCGAGGGAAAGAGCTATCTCACGATAGGATTCGGGTGTACCGGCGGGAGGCATCGTTCGGTTGCGCTCTCCCTTATGATTGCGGAGCTGCTCAGACAGGCCGGCTACGAGGTCAACGTCAAGCATCGGGATATAGGAGTCTGAGAGAATCTCTTGCGTTCTTGGCATCTCAAGACCGCTCTGAGTAAAAAAGGTCTTTTTGCCTCTACGGACCTGTTAGTCTCCATAGACTCTCTTGGCTCTTCCGAAAGGAGAAGGGAATGATCGGACTGGTGGTGGTATGTCATGAAGACATGGGCGTTGAGCTGGTAAAGGCCGCCGAGATGATCGTAGGAAAGATTGATGCGGTTGCAGCGGTCAGCGTAAAGCAGGAGAGCGCGCCTGAAATCCTCCGGGACGAAATACAGAACGCCATAAAGAAAGTTGACCGGAAGAAAGGCGTCATGCTGTTTACCGATATGTTTGGCGGGACCCCATCGAATATCTCCCTCGCGTTTCTCGGCGAGACTGTTGAGGTTGTAACCGGCGTCAACCTTTCGATGATGATAAAATTTGCGAACCACCGGGATGAAAAACCGCTGCCGGAGCTCGCGAAACTTGTGCAGGAGGCTGCGCAGAAGAGTATTGTGATCGCGAGCCAGATTCTGAAGGGGAGGAAATAATTTCAGATGATAGTCATCGCCCGTATAGACGACCGCCTGATCCACGGGCAGGTGGTGGAGGGGTGGGTGAATTTCCTGAAAGCGACCTGCATTATGGTTGCCGATGACCACGTCGCGGCGAACGCGCTCCAGAAGTCTATCATGGAAATCTCCGTTCCGCAGGGACTGAAGGTCGCTATCGGCAGTGTGGAAGATGTCTGTGCTCAACTTCACACTTCAGCGTTCGACACCGAACGGGTCATCTTGCTTTTCTCGAACCCTTCTGATGTCCTCCGAGCGCTGAAGTCAGGCCTTGATTGTCGGGCGCTGAACATCGGCGGAATGCATTATGTGCAGGGAAAGCGCAAGCTCTTGGATGTGCTCGCGGTCGATGACATTGACCTTGATGCGCTCAGGGAGATTACTGCTAGGGGCATCAGGGTTGATATCCAGACGGTCCCAACACAGAGGCCGCTGCTGCTTGACAAAGTGTTCAAGGCCTGCCATCTTGCGGAGAAGCCGTAACTGCCTGCTGGGAGAAAACGGAACGGGAGAGAAAGGGATGCTTTCTGAGGAGTGACGTCGCGTTCGCAAACATGATTGCCTTCGATTTTCATATAGTCCTTTCCATTGTCGGAGTAGCTTTTGTTGGCGGAATTATAGGTCTCGACAGAACTGCCGCGGGACAGTTCATGGTCTCCCAGCCCATTGTCGCCGCTCCTATTACGGGCTGGATGCTTGGAGATGTTACTACGGGTCTTGTCATCGGAGCCGTGCTCGAACTCATCTGGGTACTCGATGCGCCGATAGGCACGTTTGTTCCGGCCGATGCTTCCATCGGAGCCGTATCGGCCACAGCCATTGCCGTCATCGGCAGTGGAGGCACTGCTTTGCCTGACGTCATCGGGTTCAGCATTTTGCTGACGACCGTGATCGTTCCGCTGACCATGATGATTGATGTGATCGCGAGAAAGCAGAACTCAGGGCTAGCAGAGTATGCCCTTGCAGCGCCGGGGGAAGATGTCAGCCGTAAACTTGCATTGGCACACCTTTCGGGGCTCGTAGTCTTTTTCATGAAATCATTCATTATCTATCTGATCGTGATGCCTGCAGGGCTTGCTGCCCTGCTTCTGTTCGCACGCATGCCGAAACAATTTCACAGCGCCATGGCTTTGTTCGTGAAACTTCTGCCCCTTCTTGGTGCTGCTTTGGTGGCGCGTAAGCTGTCGACAAGAACGCTCGACCTTTTTCTGCTCATGGGTTTTGTGACAGCGACAGTATTCACACAGTTTATTCATGTCCCGGCGCTGAGTGTGAGTGTTCTTGTCATCCTTGCCGGTCTATTGGGGGTTCGGCTCAGTGAACGATGAAGGCAACAAGGTGAAAACCTCCGAGATGATCAAGGTCTTCTGGAAGTCTTTTCTGATCCAGGCATCATGGAGCTTTGACCACATGCAGTCGCTGGGTTTTGCCTATGCCATCCAGCCCGTGCTCAGAAAGCTTTATCCTGATCAGGCAGAATATGAGTCCCGGCTCAGGGCCCATATGGAGTATTTCAACACGCAGCCGTACCTTGCTTCGTTCATCCTTGGTGCTGTAGCACGGATGGAGCAGGACCGGGTCTCGGGCCGGAGCAGTTCCGCTGACATCTCAAGTCTGAAGACCGCTCTGATGGCTCCACTCGGTGCACTCGGCGATAGCTTTTTTTGGGGTGCGCTTAAACCGTTTTCCGCCGTCGTAGCGGTTTCCCTGCTGATGGCCAATGCCTGGTGGGCGCCAATCGTTTTTCTGGTACTGTACAACATTGTCCATATAGGGCTGAGGGCAGAGATGCTGTTCCATGGATTTATGAGCGCCGGTGATACTGCGGAGCTCATAGCTCACTACCATTTAACGAAGATGGCAAAATTGTTCAAGGCGGTTTCGCTTACGGTCCTGGGAGGCATTCTGGGTATGCTTCCCACCTGGCGACGGGAATTCAGGATGGCCCTTCCTCTTCCCGGTGCTGTTTCGGCCGCTGCTGGGTTATTGGCGACCCTTATTCTGGTTGCGATTTTAAGAAGGGGGGGCTCACCAGTAAAACTCATGCTTGGGCTTGCCGCTCTCTGCCTCGCACTGGCTTACGGAGGAGTTATTTAATGAAGGAAAAAGAACTGTTAATCGAAAACAAACTCGGCCTCCATGCAAGAGCCGCCGCGCAGATCGTGAAATCTGCGAGCGTATACTCTTCCAAAATAATGCTGATTAAGGACGGACTCGAAGTTGACGGGAAGAGCATTATGGGAATCATGATGCTTGCTGCTGCCAAAGGGAGCAGTATTATGCTTCAGGTGCATGGTGATGATGAAGAGAAGGCCGTTGCAGGGCTCGAAAAGCTTTTTAAAGATAAGTTCGGAGAGAAGGAATAGAAATAAAGCAGTAAACAGCAAGCGGGAAACAAGGAACGGGATAGAGATAATGCATGAAAAAGTTTACAGAGGTGTTGTTGCATCGCCGGGCATCGTGATCGGCAGGGCGTACCTCCTCGACCGCCGCAAAATTGTCGTAGCAGGACGGAGGATCGAGGAGATCACTATCAAGGATGAAGTTGCGCGTTTCAAGCGGTCCATCGATCTCTCCAAGACCCAACTGGAAGAACTCAAAAAACGCTTTAGCAAAGGAATGGGGAAGTCACACCTGTACATCCTCGATACGCATATCATGCTGCTCGAGGATAAGATGCTCGTTGACGGGACAGTCAAGCGTATCAAGGAGTCACACCTGAATGCCGAGGGCGCGCTTAAAGAAACCATAGCCGCCATCGGACTTAAGTTCGACACGATCGAGGACGAGTACCTCCGTGAGCGCAAGCGCGATGTGGAGCAGGTCGGTGAGCGCGTTCTGAGAAATCTCGTGGGGCATAAGCAGGAGAGCCTTTCCGACATCAAGGAAGAGGCTGTGATCATCGCCCACGACATCGCTCCATCCGACACCCTGATGATGCGCAAGGACAAAATCCTCGGTTTTGCCACTGATGCGGGAAGCAGAACGTCCCACACTGCTATCCTTGCACGCTCTCTTGGCATTCCCGCTGCCGTCGGCCTTGAGAATATAACGTCGGCGGTCAAGACCGGTGACGTAGTAATCTTGGACGGCATCCACGGCGTGGTAATAGTCGATCCAGACGAAGAGACGTTCCTTGACTACCTCAAGAAGCAGCGCAGATACAAATATTTTGAACAGGAACTCGAGAAACTCAAGGCGCTTTCAGCCGAGACACTCGATGGCCATGTTATAAAATTGCAGGGTAATATCGAGCTACCTGAAGAGGTCGCGTCTGTGGCAGAGCACGGTGGAGTGGGCATCGGACTCTACCGCACAGAATATCTCTTTCTGAACAGACAAACGTTGCCGACTGAAGAAGAGCACTACAATGCCTATCGCCTCGTGGCAGAGAAGGCCTCTCCCTACGAAGTGGTGATTCGTACGCTCGATGTGGGGGGTGACAAGATCGGTTTCCCCGGCACGTTCGAAAAAGAAGCGAATCCTGCGCTAGGGTTGCGGGCGATTCGGTTTTGTCTGCAGAAGCCCGACATTTTCAGGACCCAACTACGCGGCATCCTCAGAGCAACTGTGCACGGCAATATCAAGATCCTGTACCCGATGATCTCGGGACTACCCGAGCTGTATGAAACCAAGAAAATGCTTGAAGAAGTCAAAGAGGAGCTCAGATCAGAAGGTAAGGCATTTGACGAGCATGTGGAAATCGGAATGATGATCGAGATACCGTCAGCCGCAATGATTTCTGACCTACTGGCTGCAGAGGTGAATTTTTTCAGTGTGGGTACGAACGATCTTATCCAGTATACGCTTGCAATCGACCGCCAGAACGAGCATGTTGCATATATGTATGAGCCGCTCGATCCCGCCGTGCTCCGCCTGCTCCAGCGGGTGTCGGATGCCGCGCACCACGCAGGGATCACCCTCGCCATGTGCGGAGAGATGGCGGGAGACCCTATCTATGCCGCGATTCTCCTTGGCATGGGATTTCAGAACCTCAGCATGAACGTGGCCTCGATTCCATGGGTGAAAAAGGTGGTCAGGTCAGTGCGTATGCAGGACGCGGTCGAACTTGCTTCTCTTGTCATGCGGCAGCCGACGGCTGCGTTAGCGAGACAGACTGCCGAAAACTTCATAGAAGAGCGGTTCCCGGATTTGGCTGCGGAGCTGTAAAGAAAGTCTGCGACGAACGGTCGCGAGTGAGAAAAGATATCCTGTAATTCACGTTCAAAAAACCGCTTCTGTACTGGAAACGGGAGAGCCGTGTGCAGAATACAGAATGTAATATAAACAATGCCTTGAACGACAGCGAGAACACACAAAGGACAACCAGGATCCACGGCGGGAATATCTACGAGGCAGCAAGACGTTTCGGAATCGATGCAGAGGATATCGTCGACTTCAGTTCGAGCGTAAACCCTCTCGGTCCGCCATCGTCCGTGAAGCGGGCGGTGAAGCGATCTGTCAAATTCCTCAACCGCTACCCTGATCCTGAAATGAACGGTCTGCGGAAAGCGATTGCCCGCTATTTCGGCATCAAACTCGGGCACGTTGTCTGCGGCAGTGGATCAAACGGGCTGATTCGCCTCATCCCTCGGGTGTTCAGACCGAAGAGGGTCCTTATCCCTGTGCCGACCTTTATGGAATATGCCGCCGCAGCGGAGGATGCCGGCGGCAAGGTTGTGATGGTCCCTCTGAAGGAGCGTGAAGGATTCCGTGTGGACCCTCTCGAGATGGCTTTTGCGCTCAAAGGCGTGGACATGGCGTTCCTTTGCAATCCCAACAATCCTACGGGTCTCCTCATTCCCAAAGCAGAGATGCTCGAGATCATGCAGTACGCGCTCCAGCACGGAGTACGGCTGGTGGTTGACGAGGCGTTCATGGATTTTAGCGATTCCGATTCAATCGTCAAGGAGGCTGTGCAGTCTTCTCACCTCATCTGCCTGAGGGCAGTTACCGCGTTCTTCGGCATGCCTGGGCTCCAGATCGGGTATGCGGTCACCGACGAGACGACGGCTGCTAATCTCAGGGACGGTCAGGAGCCCTGGGCCATGAGTATTCCGGCAGAGCAAGCCGCGATCGCCGCCTTGAACGAGTGGGGGTATATCAAGAAGACCCGTCGGTTGATTGAGAAAGAGCGCGAACGACTGCTCTCAGCCATCCGGATATTACCCGGTGTGGAGCCGTTCCCGTGTTCGGCGAATTTCATCTTGCTCAAACTCACCTCAATAGATGCATGGCATTTGACAGAAAAGCTCGGTCAACGCGGCCTCCTTATCCGCGATTGTTCTTCATTCCCCGGTCTCAGCAACCGTTACGTACGCATTGCCGTGCTTACGCGGAGGGAAAACAACCGTCTTGTGGAGGCGCTTCGAGAGTTCCTTATTGCATGATGTCCCCGCCAAAAAATATTTTGCAAAAATATCATCTCTGTGATAGAGTAAATTTAAACCTCATGAAAATACGATGGTTTTTGTGTGCTGCCGGAGAAACGCGACTGATTTTGCTGGGCTAAGAAGCTCTCATTTGCCCGCATATGTCATCTCTGCTTTAAAGTGGGCAGAGAGTTGTTCCCCATCCCGTACGCTCCTGTTCAACTCTGCGGGATGAAAATCGGAGGGTCGACTATGGAACCGATCATGTGCCCCTTTTGCGGCGGGACGAATCTATTTCAGGAAGATGACTATAGTCTTGAAATGGACTTCGAATATTGGACTATTCATCATTGGGAGTGTTTGGACTGCGCACAATCGTTCGACAAGATAGAGATACTGCCAACGTCAAACACCTTTGAGGAAATCAATGAGAGCACCATACACTGAAACGGTTCCTGACCGTGTAGCGTCTTCACTTCCCGTTACCGGAAGACCGACTGCTGCCAGGATCAACCTGCAGTCGCTCTCTCACAATTTCAACGAGGTAATGCATCGTGCCGATGGAAGAAAGATTCTCGCCGTCGTCAAGGCACAGGCGTACGGACATGGAGCGCTCGGGGTTTCTCGGCATCTTGTGGAACTTGGCGCCGATATGCTCGGCGTTGCGCTGATTGAGGAAGGGAGTGAACTCCGGGCGGCCGGTATCGAAGCGCCAATTCTGGTGATGGGCGCGGTTTTTCCGGAGCAGGCAGAGACGATCGCAGGGTTGGGCCTCACGCCGGTGGTTTACGACATGAAGATCGCGCGTGCCGTTGCCGAAGCAGCGCAGAAACAAAAGATCAAGGTAGCGGTGCACGTGAAGATCGACACGGGTATGGGCAGAATAGGCATCCCTCCTGCTGCAGCCGAGGATTTTATTGTGGACTTGGTTAACCTTCGCGGTATCACGGTGCAGGGCATGATGACGCATTTCGCCGATGCCGACCTGCGGGACAAGCGGTTTGCTTCGAAGCAGATGGATATTTTTGAGTCCCTTCTGAAGAAGCTCGATTCGCGGGGTATCGCCATACCGTTGCGTCATGCTGCCAACAGCGCCGCGGTGCTTGATTACCGACGGGCACTCTTCACCATGGTCAGGCCGGGGCTGATGCTGTATGGGTATAATCCCCTCGAAGGACAAGCGGCTGGCGCTGATTTGCGGCCGGTTCTGTCGCTCGTAACGCGCATTGCATTCCTTAAAAAAGTTCCAGCAGGGCTTCCAATAAGCTACGGCAGGACATTTGTCACGAAACGCGAGAGCATGATCGCCACGATACCCATCGGGTATGCAGACGGATACAGCCGCGGCCTATCGAACAGGGGTGAAGCCATTGTCCGGGGTGTCAGAGTGCCGGTGGTCGGGCGGGTATGCATGGATATGACCATGCTGGACGTGACGGAAGTGCCTGCCGTGAGCGAAGGGGATGAGGTGGTGTTGATTGGAAGCCAGGGGGATGAGCGGATCACGGCAGACGATATCGCCGTCAAGACGGGCACCATATCGTACGAAGTGCTCTGCGGTATCAGCAGCCGCGTACCGAGGGTGTATGTATGATGGCTTTAGCTTGAATGAGTTGTCACTTGATAAATTGAACTTGGAGATTGGGAACTGAATAAAGTCCACTGTCAAATTTCAAATCTTCAATATAAAATCTTCAATACGGAGCTACGCTCCCTATGAACTACTGGCTTGAACTGTTGGGCCGTAAAACCACCCAATTCGTAATGGAGATGGGCCGGGTGCTCATATTCCTGAGCCAGACGCTCCGTTGGAGCGTAAGCAGGCCGTTCTATCTGAAGAATGTCCTGAAGCAAATGGAGCAGATCGGCGTCAACTCAGTTCCCGTGGTGCTGACGACTGCTATCTCCACCGGCATGGTGCTGGCGCTCCAGAGCTACACGGGATTCAAGCGGTTCGGCGCCGAATCGCTCATTGGTGCCGTCGTCTCGCTCTCTATGACACGAGAACTTGGGCCCGTGCTCACAGGCCTCATGGTTGCAGGCAGGGCCGGTGCTGCCATGGCCGCAGAACTGGGAACCATGAAGGTGACGGAGCAGATCGATGCTCTTGAGACGCTTGCCACGAACCCGATGAAATACCTGGTAGTACCCCGTTTCGTAGCGAGCACCGTTATGATGTTCTTCCTGACGGTACTCGGGATGATGATTGGCGTCGCCGGCGGTTATTTTGTCGGCGTCAAGGTGCTCGGCACCAATCCTGTTACGTACATCAACCAGAGCATTGACAATACCGAGGTGACAGACATCTGGTACGGGCTTATCAAGTCCCTCGTGTTCGGCATGGTGGTCGGTCTCATCGGATGCTATAAGGGCTTCCATACTGAGGGCGGGGCGGAAGGCGTGGGTAAGGCCACGACCGGCGCTGTGGTGGTCTCGTGCATGCTGATCCTCATCCTTGATTACTTTCTGTCAGCATTGTTGTGGTGACGGCCATGGCCATGATCGAGATCATCGACCTCCATAAGACCTTCGGCGAGCACCACGTTCTCCGCGGAGTGAATCTCACGGTGGAGAAGGGAGAGAGCATGACGGTGATCGGCGGCAGCGGGAGCGGCAAGAGCGTGCTCATCAAGCATATCATCGGGCTTTTATTTCCCGACAAGGGGCGGGTGGTCGTTGACGGACAGGTTCTGAACAATCTCGATGATCAGGGCTTGAATGAGATGCGTAAGAAGTTCGGCATGCTGTTCCAGGGCGCGGCGCTCTTCGACTCCCTAACGGTCTGGGAGAACGTAGGCTTTGCAATAAAACAGCACACAAAGCTGTCCGACCGGGAGATCAGGAAGATCGCGACCGAGAAGCTCGCTCACGTTGGGTTGAAGGATGTTGAGGATAAGATGCCCTCGGAGCTTTCAGGAGGGATGAAGAAAAGGGTGGGACTCGCCCGGGCGATTGCCATGGACGCTGCCATCATCCTCTATGATGAGCCAACGACGGGACTTGATCCCATTACGGCTGATTCCATCAACGATTTGATCATCGATCTCAGGAAGAAGCTTGGGGTGACGTCTGTGGCCATTACGCACGATATGCACAGTGCCTATAAGATATCTGACCGGATAGCCATGCTATATAAGGGGGAAATTCTGGAGGTTGGTACGCCCGATCAGATTAAGAATACTCCGAATCCTATTGTTCAGCAGTTTATAACGGGAAGTGCCGTCGGACCGATAACCGCAGAGTGATGTGGAACGTGATATATATTTTCAGGGAGACTGAGGTTCCTGTATGTTCAAACTGAGCGCTGAGGCCAAGGTGGGGTTGCTGGTCCTCGTAGGTTCCGCCGTCCTACTCTGGATGACCTTTGCCGTCGGCAAGTATGAGTTCGGTGAAAAAAAAGGATACACTGTGCAGGCGGTCTTTGATTCGGTGGCCGGGCTCGACGCAAAAGCTGCAGTAAGGATGGCGGGCGTAAAGATCGGTACTGTGGAGAAGGTTGAGCTCGAGGACAGCCGCGCAAAGGTGACCCTCAGGATCAATCCTGAGGTGAAGATACAGCGCGGGACGAAGGCGATGGTCAAAACCCTTGGCCTCCTCGGCGAAAAGTATGTGGAACTCGTGCCTTCGGGAATTTCGGCGAAGGAGGCTGCTGCACCCGGGGGGGCCAGATACCTTCAGGAGGGTGAGCGGATCGAGGCCACCGTTTCGCCGAGCGACGTGGACAAACTGATCAACCAGCTAAGCTCCATCTCGGACGATGTCAAACAGGTTACCGCATCGCTCAGAGAGGTCTTTGGAAGCGAACGGGGCACCCGTTCCATGGAAGATATTCTTGCAGACCTGCGAAAGACCACCGCGAACATTAAGGAATTCTCGTACACCCTGCGGAGCGACGGGAGCGAGGTGGTCATGAGGCTGAACGACCTCATCGCCAGTCTGAACGGCGTCGTGAACGAGAACAGGGATAACCTCAAGGTGACCATGGAGAACGTCCGGGAAGCTTCGAAGAACGCCGAGCTAGCTCTCGCGTCGATAGAGAACACCACCCGGAAGATAGACCGCGGAGAAGGCACGCTTGGCAAACTCGTGAACAACGAAAGCATGTATAACAACATCGACACCACCGCCAGGGGGTTCGGTGACATTACATCTCACTTCGAGCGCCTGAGGACGGTCATCGGATTTAGATCGGAATATATGTTCCCGGATTACAAGAGCTATTTCACACTCGACGTCAAGCCCACGTTCGACAAGTACTATACGATCGAGGTAATTAATGACCCCAACTACAAATTTACACAGACGATAACGACTACGAATCCGCCAGGGACGACGATCACCCAGGATACCTACGAGAACAAATTCCTCTTCAGCATTCTGTTCGTCAAACGATGGGGAAATCTTGCACTCCGGATGGGGCTGATGGAGTCCACTGGCGGACTCGGCGCCGAATACTATGCGATGAACGATAAGATCAAGTTCAGATTAGACGCCTGGAACTTTGCAAGCAAAGAGCCCGGCAATTTAAACACTCATTTGAAGGCCACGGTGACTTACGATCTGAACAAGTTGTTCTTTCTTGATGCCGGTTACGATAACTTCCTGAATTCCGAGCGGGCGTCAGCGTTTGCCGGAGTAGGTCTCCGGTTCGACGACGAAGACCTCAAATACCTGATGGGCAGCGTGCCGATAGTGAAGTAATTTCACGCGGCTGGCATGCGGATGCGTCCTTGACTTTTACGAGGTAGTCTCTTAGAATGGCAAGCGAGGAGAACGTGGTGCGAAAAGTGATTACAAAGGCGGTGTTCCCGGCCGCGGGTATGGGTACGCGGTTCCTTCCGGCAACAAAGGCGTCACCCAAGGAGATGCTTCCGCTTGTGGACAAACCGCTCATACAGTATGTTATAGAAGAAGCCGTGGCCTCCGGCATCGAGGAGGTCGTGCTGGTCACGGGGAGGAACAAACGGGCGATCGAAGACCACTTCGACGTGGCATTCGAGCTCGAGGAGGATCTTAAAGCAAAAGGTAAGCACAAACTGCTTTCGGAGGTGCAGCGCATTGCCAACCTGGTGACCTTCTGCTATATCCGCCAGAAGAAGGCACTTGGTCTCGGTCACGCTGTGCTGACGTCCAAGAGAGTGGTTGGCGATGACCCTTTCGCAGTGCTTCTCGGCGACGATATTATCGATGCTGACGTTCCGGTGCTCAAGCAGATGCTGGCTGTTTATGAGCGGTATCCTTCCACGATCCTTGCCATCCAGAAAGTGCCGCAGTCGCAAACTCAGTACTATGGCATCATTGACGCAAAAAAGATCGAGGATGGTATCTATCTCGTAAAAGACCTTGTGGAGAAACCTTCGCCCGATGAGGCACCGTCGAACCTCGCGATCATCGGCCGGTATATCCTGACGCCCGAGATATTCGGAGCTCTCGAACGCACCGAGCCGGGCAAAGGCGGGGAGATACAGTTGACCGACGGTCTCAGGTTGCTTATGGAAAAGCAGCCGATCTATGCATTTGAATTTAAGGGCATACGGCATGACGCGGGCGATAAATTAGGATTTCTAAAGGCCACGGTCGAGTTCGGGTTGAAGAACCCAGAGTTCGGCACGGAGTTCAGGAGTTACCTGCAAAAGTTGAAACTGTGAACATTCCGTTGACGAGGGCGAATCGAAACAGAACGCATGGTGCACTCAGCATGAGGAGGGTGATTTGGCGAAAACGGAAACGAAAAACATTGATCTCCAGCAGTCAATAGAAATACCGAAAAAGCTGCCGCTTCTCCCCATCAGGGACATCGTTGTCTTCCCGTACATGGTTCTTCCGCTCTTTGTCGGGAGAGAGATGTCCATCAAAGCGATCGAGGTGGCACTCGAGAGTAATCGCATGATATTCCTGACCTCCCAGAAGGATATCAATGTGGAAAATCCCTCTCCGTCGGATCTGTATTCCGTGGGGACCGTTGGTGTGATTATGCGGATGTTGAAGCTGCCAGACGGCCGCATCAAGATACTTGTCCAGGGAGTGTCTCGGGCAAAGACAGTCAAATTCCTCCAGAAGGAACCCTATTATCAGGTAGAGATTAAGACCTTCCCCGATGTTTCCACCCCGGTCACGCTCGAGATCGAGGCGTTGATGCGGAATGTGAAGGAACAGATTGAGAAACTGGTGTCCTTCGGAAAGGTCATTCTTCCGGATATCATGGTGGTCATAGAGAACGTTGATGATCCGGGCAAGCTTGCTGATCTTGCTGTTGCCAATATGGGTCTGAAGGTTGAGCAAGCGCAGGATATTCTGGAAGTTACGGACCCGATTCAGCGGATCAAGCGCATCAACGAAGCGTTAGGCAAGGAAATAGAGCTCCTCTCCATGCAACAGAAGATCCAGGCAGACGTCCGCGGCGAAATCGACAAGACGCAGCGAGAGTACTTCCTGCGCGAGCAGTTAAAAGCGATCCAGCGCGAACTTGGCGAAACCGATGACCGTTCCGAAGACCTCCGTGAGCTCCGGGAAAAGATCACAGATGCCAAGATGCCGGAGAAGGCCGCTAAGGAGGCGGAGAAGCAGCTCAGGAGGCTTGAGCGGATGCATCCAGACGCTGCCGAGGCATCCATGACGAGGACCTATATCGAGTGGCTCGCCGATCTTCCGTGGAGCAAGTCGACCAAGGACAACCTTGACCTCAAGATGGCACATAAAGTGCTCGAGGAAGACCACTACGACCTCGAAAAAGTCAAAGAGAGAATTTTGGAATACCTCTCGGTTCGCAAGCTCAAGGAGAAGATGAAAGGACCGATTCTCTGTTTTGTCGGCCCTCCCGGCGTGGGCAAGACGTCGCTCGGAAAGTCCATCGCTCGAGCGCTCGGAAGGGAATTCGTACGTATTTCTCTTGGCGGCGTCCGGGACGAGGCGGAGATCCGCGGCCACCGTCGGACCTATGTTGGTGCGCTGCCCGGCAGGATTATTCAGGGGATCAAGACCGCCGGTTACAACAATCCCGTATTTATGCTGGACGAGATCGACAAGATCGGTGCCGATTTCCGGGGAGATCCTTCTGCGGCCCTGCTCGAGGTGCTTGATCCCGAACAGAATAACTCGTTCAGTGACCATTATATCGGACTGCCCTTCGACCTGTCACGCGTGATGTTCATTACTACTGCGAACATGACCGACCCGATTCCGTCACCGCTCAGGGACAGGATGGAGATCATCAATCTGTCAGGATATACAGAGCAGGAGAAACTCGGTATTGCGAAGAGATACCTGATCCCCCGGCAGATGACGGAGCACGGCATCACGGAGAGACAGATCAGTATCCCGGACAAGACCATCCTCCAGGTCATCTCTCAGTACACGCGTGAGGCAGGCGTACGAAACCTGGAGCGCGAGATCGGCCACCTTTGCCGCAAGGTCGCCCGGAAGATCGCCGAAGGTGAGACCGGCCTGTTTACGATTACGCCGGCCAACCTTCACCAATACCTGGGCGTACCCAAATACCTGCCGGAAGTCGAGCGGGAGAAGGACGAAGTGGGCGTTGTGACCGGGCTTGCCTGGACCGAGACCGGCGGAGATGTCCTCTATATAGAGGCGACCACCATGCGCGGCAAGGGAAATCTTACGCTCACCGGCCATCTTGGCGACGTGATGAAGGAGTCGGCACATGCGGCGCTCACCTATGTGCGCTCCCGGGCAGGAGAACTCGGCATTAAGACCGAGCAGTTCGGGAAGACCGATGTCCATATCCATGTACCGGCGGGAGCCATTCCCAAGGATGGTCCGTCTGCGGGCGTTACTATGGCCACCGCCCTAGCGTCGGTCTTCACGAACGCGCCGGTGAAAAAGGACCTTGCCATGACCGGTGAGGTCACGCTCAGGGGAAGGGTCCTGCCCATTGGCGGGCTCAAGGAAAAGACCCTCGCGGCTAAGCGGGCAGGGATTAAAACCATGATCATTCCCAAGCAGAATGAAAAGGACCTGGACGATATACCGAAAAATCTTAAAAAGGACATGAAATTCATCTTTGTCGAGACCATGGACGAAGTAATCTCGTCTGCGCTCCGCAAGAAGCTGCCCCGTCGGATAGCGCACCGGAGGCTTCCCGGCAGGTCCCGGGCGACGCACTAATCCATGAGAATATCAGACCTGGGTGAATTCGGCCTGATACGGAATATCCAGAGGTTGTCTCTCCGGAAGTCGTCTTCAGCGCTGATCGGCATTGGAGATGATGCCGCGGCGTTGAAGGTCTCCTCTTCAAAGACCCTGCTCGTCACAACGGATATGCTCCTCGAAAAAATACACTTCGACTTTTCCTTCACGGATTTTCATTCCCTGGGCTGGAAATCGGCAGCGGCAAATTTGAGCGATATTGCTGCCATGGGCGGTGTCCCGCGTTATTGTCTGACCTCGATAGGCATTCCGGATCACGTCTCCGTAGAGCAGATCAGGGATTTTTATCGGGGATTCCATTCTTTGATGAAGACCCACAAGACCGTGCTTGTCGGGGGAGACACCTGTCATTCCGCAAAAGGGATGGTAATCAGCATTACCGTTCTCGGTGAAGTCGATAAAAGGAATCTCCTTTCCCGCGCCGGTGCAAAGCCAGGAGACAGGGTGTTCGTAACCGGTACATTGGGGGATTCAGCGGCTGGACTGGAGATTTTGAAAAAAAGGGCCAAGGGGCAGGGGGGAATGATCAAGGGGGCAGAAGCAAGACCCCTGATCGCGAAACATATCAGGCCAGTCCCGCGTGTGGCAGCGGGCAGAGCAATCGCACGTTCCCGATGCGCAAGCGCAATGATCGACATCAGCGACGGTCTCTCTTCCGACCTCGCTCATATCTGCGAACAGAGCGGAGTTGGCGCAGAAATTCACAGCGACAGGATCCCGATTTCTCCTGCACTCATGAAACTTTCCGCGGGACTCACGATGCCGGCACTGTGTTATGCGCTGTCGGGAGGGGAAGATTATGAACTCTTGTTCACAGTGCCCCCCCGCAAGATAAAAATGCTGCAATCACTGCGTATCCCCGTAACCGAGATCGGATCGGTTAAACGAGGGAAAGCACTGACGCTTGTGGAAGATACCGGCATAAAAAAAACGCTTCAGGCGACTGGGTATGACCATTTCCGGAGGATGGAGAGCCCGCAGAACGCTCAGCGAGGCAGACTACCGCTGTAAGTATCCCTATGAAGTATATCAGAGACCGCATTAGAAGTCTTCTCCACTTGCACGACTCACCAAATAAACTGGCATCCGCTTTTGCCCTCGGAGTGTTTATTGCGTTCACTCCTACCATAGGATTGCACGCAATCAGTTGTCTTTTTTTTGCATGGGTTTTCCGGCTAAGCAAGATTGTGGTTCTCACGGGCGCTTTTATCAACAATCCCTGGACCATGGTGCCTATGTACGGATTTTGTCTGTGGTTCGGCATAAAAATAACCGGTAGCAATATTGCGGCACCACACATTACATGGACTGAACTTACGATCTCAAATGCATACATTATTCTGAAGCCATACCTCTGGCCATTCGTTGCAGGGACCCTTGTGGCCGGCGTTGTTGCCGCAGTCATTGCGTATGGGGTCATTTACTGGGCCATTCTGCAGCACAGAAAGACAGATCTGCCGTGAGGCGATTGCTGTTTTTTTTATCCGTGCATATTCGGTGTTGAACGGGATTGAGTAAGAGTACTAGCTGAAGCAGTTCCTGTCCCTCGAATATCCAATTGTGAGCGAGGGATAAAGTGGCTAGGGGCAGGCATGAACCGCCGCTGCGTACCGTGCATGCGCAACATAGTACCGAAAAAAATCAACGTGCATGTCGTTTAAGCAGATCTATTGGCTGTCTCAAATGGGTGCATTATGATGATGAATTATAAATGCAAAGAAAAAACGGCATTCGGGATGGAGGAGAGAGCCTGAAAACACCGCTTGTCTCTATTGTGATCGTCAATTGGAACGGCAAGCATCTTCTGGGAGAATGTCTCGAATCGCTGCGCCGGCAGACGTTCCAGGATTTTGAAATCGTTCTCGTGGATAACGGCTCGCAAGACGGGTCCGTGGAGTACGTCCGCGAACGGTATGGGGAAGTTAAGCTGGTTCCCCTGCCGGTCAATAAGGGTTTTGCCGGGGGCAATAACGTCGGGATACGGGATGCCTCCGGTAATTATATTGTACTTTTGAACAATGATACAAAAGCCGATCCGGCATGGCTTGAGAACCTGATTAAGGGAGCAGAATCAAACCCTGCTGCGGGCATGGTGGCGGGCAAAATTCTTTCCTATGCCAATCCTGATGTAATAGACAATGTCGGGCTTCTGATATACCGGGATGGTCTTGCACGGGGGAAGGGCAGACTGGAACGAGACGAGGGGCAGTATGATCAAAAAGGTGAGGCGCTCTTCCCGAGCGGATGCGCCGGATTATATCGCAAGAAGATGCTGGATGAGACAGGTCTGTTCGACGAGGAATTCTTCGCATATGCCGATGATGTTGATCTCGGGATCCGCGGTAGGCTCGCGGGCTGGGGGTGCGTCTATGTCCCCTCTGCGAAAGTGTACCACAAATATTCTTCATCATCATCTTCATATTCTTCGCAGAAGGCTTTTCTCGTTGAAAGAAACAGGCTGTGGGTGCTGCTCAAGTACTATCCCATCGAGCTTATTGTCGCAAGCGTTTACTTCACAGCCAAGCGGCTCCTGCTCCAGTTCTATGGTGCATTATCCGGGAGGGGGGCAAGCGGCAGGTTCACAACTGAAAACAGCATGGTTCACGCGATCACCATATTGCTGCAAGCGTGGTGCTCTGCACTGGTAGCCGTACCACATGTTCTGAGACAGCGATGGAACTTTGCCAGGAAGAGGCGGATCGGAAGGCGTGAATTCTACAGATTGATTCGTGAATTCGGGATCTCGGCGTCAGAGCTGGCGCTGAAAGACTAGATTATGAAAATATTGATCATCGTACCGGCATATAATGAGGAAGAAAGCCTTCCTGGCGTGATCCGCGATCTCAGAGAGAACATCCGTTTAGCGGATATCCTGGTGGTAAATGATGGCTCGAAGGACGCGACTGCGCGAATTGCCAAAGAGGGAGGCGTGTCGGTTTTAAACCTTCCATTCAACCTGGGTATCGGTGGGGCAATGCAGGCTGGATATTTGTATGCGGAGCAGAGGGACTACGATATAGCGGTACAATTCGATGGCGATGGACAGCATCTCGCAGGTGAGATAGAAAAGCTCCTGCTACACGTTAGAGAAGGGAACGCGGATCTGGTTATCGGATCCCGCTTTTTGGATCAGGGCGGATATAGCACATCCGTCTTCCGGAAGTCAGGAATATGGATTTTTTCCAGGATCCTTTCCCGCATGCTCGGCTTGCGTGTGACCGATAGCACCTCCGGTTTTCGTGCCGCAAACCGCCGCGTAATCGAGTTCTTCTCTCGTACGTATCCCGATGATTATCCAGAAGTGGAAGCTCTCGTTCTCCTCCATAAGGCAAAACTGCGTATGGTGGAAGTGGCGGTCAACATGCGCGAGCGTACCGGCGGCACGTCCTCGATAACGCCTTTACGCTCCGTATATTACATGATTAAAGTGCTCCTGGCGATATTTATTGATTTGCTGAAAAAGTGAGGTGGATCATGGATGTATTGAAAATCTTGGCGATCGTTGGAAGCGGGACCGTTTTACTGCTCGTGGTCGAATTAATCCGCAGAGGGAGGCTCAAAGAGCGCTACTCACTGCTGTGGCTCTTTGCTGGCGGCGTCTTGCTGGTGCTCTCATCCTCAAGAACGATTCTCGAATATATATCAAACTTGGTGGGGATCTATTATCCCCCCTCATTTCTTTTCCTGCTGGCATTTTTGTTTCTGCTCCTGATCACCTTGCACTTTTCTGTGACCATATCCGGACTTTCTGAGAAAAATAAAAGACTGGCCCAGGAACTAGCGCTCTTGCGTCAGGAAATGAGAGAATTAATGCTGGTTAAGACGGATAGTAAAAAGAGCATGAGTGAATAGAAAGAAAATTGCACTTTACATGAAAATGCATGCATGGTAAATTTAGCAATGATGCGTGCTGATGATAGGGGAGGGCTGCAGCTCTATGGGAACGCTGAGAAGTAGTTTAGAAAGGTTGTATAACGGCAAAACGTTCAACGTCGTCGCCCTTGGCATCATTGCGGCGGTCATCCTTATAGCGTACTCCAATACCTTTACGGCAAGTTTTCACTTTGACGATACCAATTCCATAGAAGAAAATGCTGTGATCAAACGGGTGACCGCAGATAACATAATCACCATTCTGAAAGGCGTTCGGCCCGTGGTTTATCTGAGCATCATGCTTAATTACCAGTTGAGTGGCCTCCATGTCGTCGGCTGGCATATGTTCAACATCGCATTCCACATCGCGAACAGTTTCTTCGTGTATTTGCTCATCAGCTGGACGCTGGGTTTGGACCCGTTCGAAAAGAAGTACGCTGACAAGGCAAAGAGGATGGCCCTCTTTGCGGCGCTCTTGTTCGCCGCGCATCCCATCCAGACAGAGGCAGTCACGTACATTATAAGTCGTACGGAACTTTTGGCGACATTTTTTTACCTTGCTGCTTTTCTGCTATTTATCAGGGGGACACAGAAGCGTAAGCCTCTCTATTACATCGGTGTCTTCTTCTCGGCGCTGCTTTCCATGGGGTCCAAAGAGTGGGCAGTGACGCTGCCGGCAATGCTTATGCTCTATGATTATATGTTCCTTTCGGAGAGGAACGTAAAGAATGTTCTATCTCATTGGAAGGCATATGTGCTCGCAGCACTGCCATGGGCGCTGATCGCATCTAACTTGAACTTGACCGCAACTGGGGGAAATGCGAGCCTTGGCTTTAATATAGTCACCACGTCTGGCATAACTCCTGTAACATATCTGCTCACTTCCTTTAATGTTCTCTGGACCTATGTCAGGCTTTTGTTCCTGCCAATCAAACAGAATCTTGATTATGATTATCCGATCGCGAAGACACTGTTTGAATTCCCAACATTACTTTCCTTCTTGGGACATCTTGCCGTAGTGGGGGTGTCATTCTGGCTCTATAAAAAGAGAGGGTGGCTGTTGATACCTTTCGGGGTTGCATGGTTTTACATCGCCTTATCACCTGTGCAGAGCTTTGTGCCGATCGTAGATGTTATTTTTGAGCACCGGCTCTATATGCCATCGATCGGCTTTTTCCTTTTCTTCGTTGTTGCGTACGAGAGCCTTTTTGAATGGTGGGAAGCAAAACAGTTCTTTAAGAAAAGTACGGTGGTGTGAAGCAGAAACAGGGCTCTTGGCCAGCATAACGTTGCCCGCTGTATACCACACAGGATTCAATTATCCGTCCATTCCATACTCTCATCGTTCTCCCGATAAGCCTTTTTCAATTGAGACATCGGTTAAAAGGCTTGGGTGCCACATGCAGTATTCTCCTGTGTAAATTCCCATTCTCTTGGCAGAACGTTCTCAACGAACTTCATCCGTCACTCCGTCCATGCAAGTGGATAACATATCCTGGTAGCATCTCGATGGCAGATCAAGGCAATATTGTCAAGAGCGCTCATCTGACCCTGGCATGATGTCCCTGTCCCGTGCACAAGCCGTCATCAGCATGATTCCCACCATCGTATCTTCCATCACGCGCTTCATTTTCTTTCGAGTAACATATGGATGCTTACTTGGCTGGGATAGAATTTATTGCTCTTCGTCAGGCGCCAGTCTTCTGCACGTTACCATGGTCGGTGCAGGGTATCCAGTATTGAGCATGTTCTCGGCAGAACCTTATTTTAATGGCGTCGATAAAAGCTTTATTGCGCTGGAGAAGCACTCCTTTGGGCAGAAACGATTTTAAATCCGATCAAAAGTAGAGATGCGCAGATTAATACTTCAGGGAGGAACGGGAACAAAACGCTTTACACTATTTTGACATGATGCTATCATTTACACAGTAACAACGAAATAAAGTCTCTCCCGGGGAGCATCTATGGAGCCGAAGATATGTCTGGCATTGGGAGGTGGGGCAGCGAGGGGGCTTGCCCATCTGGGTGTACTCAAAGTCTTCGAGGACGCCCGAGTGCGGTTCGATATGATCGCGGGCACCAGCCTAGGCGCTCTGCTTGGCGGGCTCTACGCATCACAACCCGATGCGACGTACTGGATGGGCAGGGTAGAGCAGTACCTTCGGAGTTTTCGGTCCCGGAAGACGCGCCTTGAGTTCCTGAGGAGGCTGGAACAGCCGGAAAACACGAACCACGGCTTCTTCAGCGACATGGCTAACCTGATCCGCAGGGGATACTTCTGGGGTGTCACCGCCACGAAGCCCGCATTTATTTCCGAAAAAGAATACGAAGCATTCATCTACCCTCTCATCCCCGACATATCAATTGAGCAGACCAAAATACCCTTCGGTTGTGTCGCAACGGATATCCGGAACGGTAAACGCGTCCTCTACACAAACGGTTCACTCCGAAGGGCGGTGAGCGCCAGTTGTGCCTTGCCGGGAATATTCCCTCCGGTCGTCGACGGCGACATGCTACTCGTAGATGGCGGGTGGGTAGAGCGGCTTCCCGTTCGCTGTGCCAGGGACATGGGGGCCGATATTATAATCGCAGTGGACGTGTCAAGCGAGATCGGCAGATTTGAGGACAAGATGGGGCTGGATGTGGTACTGCGTGCCGATGCGGTAACCAGGGTCTACTTGAATGAAATCCTCATGCAGGATGCGGATGTCATCCTGCACCCAACTGTCGGCGCCACGCACTGGGCCGACTTCGGCAATCCCCGAGAGCTCTATCGGCAGGGTGAAGTCGAAGCGCTTAAAAAACTCGTGACCGTCAGAACCGTGATCCATAGAGCAGCCGTGACCATGATGCCTCAAAAAACAATCGTCGAGCATATTAAAAAGATCACAGACAACATTATTGAAAAGGTTGTCAAAGGGAAATAGCTGAAAGCAGCCTGACACTATTAATCGTACTGAATGCTATTCCCACCACGCATTGTTCTTCAGAGTCCGTTAATCAGGTTCATTATAACTATCTACGGCAGCGGATAATGTTTTTCATGCCCTTGTCTTTCTCTCTTCCCGCTGATGTTGCGGATTTTGAAAATTTAGGTATAATTTAACAATGTATATGCCGATCGTCATCGCACACCGCGGTGATTCCTCCCGGGCCCTCGAGAATTCGCTCGAAGCCCTTCGCCTTGCACTCTCTCTTTCAGTGGACATGGTCGAGATCGACATCCGGAAGAGCATGGATGATGAGCTCTACGTGATGCACGATAAGCACACGGGCAGGACCTCCGATAAGAACGTCGATATAGAAAAGTCCAGGTCTGACGAGATATCCAGGGTCAAATTGAAAAATGGCGAGCATATTCCCACACTCAAGGACGTGCTTAGCCTCTTCACGGGAAACGTTGGCTTGAATCTCGAGATCAAGAGCGAAGGCGCAGGGAGGTTGGCAGCCGAGCATCTTCGGGACTCCGGATATCGGGGCCCTGTGCTGATTTCATCTTTTTTGGAAAAGGAGATACTGGCGGTTCGCGGGGTAGCCCCATTCATTTCCATATCCGGTATTTTTGATACTTTCACCGTGCAAAATCTCACAGCGTACTGTGCGAAAAGATACAGCTTGATAAGCCTGAGAAAAAAAACGGTCAGCAGGGAGTTGATAATTGCCTGTCACGATCACGGAATCAAAATATACGTTTGGACCGTAGATGATCAGGCGGATATGGAAAAATTCATAACTTGGGGGGTGGACGGGATTTACACCAACAAGCCTTCTCTGTTAAAAGAAATGCTGCACGGTTCACGGCGATAAGGGAGAGCAGGGATGTCCAAGAACGACCATTTGAGACAGGATCACCTTTTTGACCTTATCGTCATCGGTGGGGGCATAACCGGGGCAGGCACTGCAAGGGATGCGGCGCTGCGCGGGCTGTCATGTTTGCTCCTCGAAAAGGGCGATTTTGCCTCGGGAGTCACATCCAAATCCACCCGCCTGATCCACGGAGGTCTCCGGTATCTGGCGAATTTCGAGGTGGATCTGGTCGCCGAGTCCCTCCGGGAGCGCGCGATATTGCGACGGCAGGCGCCATACCTCATTCATCCCATCCCCATCCTTATTCCCATTTATAAGGGCGATCCCCACGGCAGAGCGATCATCTCCATGGGCATCCATCTTTACGATATGCTCTCACGCGAGAAGGACCTCCCGCACTATTTTACCTCAGGGAGTGAAAGAACGCTCAAGTTCGAACCGCGCCTGAGCCGGGACGGACTTACGGGGAGCGCGCTGTTCTACGACCACCAGATCCTGATGCCAGAACGGCTTGTGATCGAAAACATCATCGGAGCGCGCGAAGCCGGGGCAATCATCCTAAACTACGTCCGTGCTGAGAAGATCGAAGAAATGAACGGCGGTATCGTCGTCACGGCGCGGGACACTTTAACGCATCAACTGCGCACCTTTCGCGCGAAGGTCCTTATCAATGCGGCAGGGCCGTGGATCGATACCGTGCGAAAGACAGGAAACATTGACACCCCCAATATCATCTTCCCTACCAAGGGGGCGCATCTCGTTCTGCCCATGCTATCAGAACATGCGCTGTTCATAACCTCTAGGGACGGGAGGATGTTCTTTATCATCCCGCTCGGTGCATATTCGCTCATCGGTACCACTGACACCAAATACAACGGTGATCTTGATGAGGTACATGCAAATCGGGATGATGTGAACTATTTGCTGACCGAAAGCAGGCGAATCCTGCCGGGCATGAATCTCGCAAAAGAGGCAATTCTCTACACGTATGCGGGGATACGCCCGCTTGCGTTCTCAGGTTCGAGCGAGTCAAAAATATCACGTAAGCATCGGGTTATCTGCGAGGGAAGGACCAATAGGCTCATCACCATCGCTGGAGGCAAGCTCACTACCTACCGCGCTATGGCGAAAGACGTTGTGGACGTCGCATGCAAGAGGCTCGCCATGAAGATTGCCTGCGTCACGGAGAAGAAACCATTGGCTGGGGGCCTGCCTCTGGAGTATGATGATTACCTGAAGGAGGCTGTGCCCGAGATGTCAGCGCGCCACAAGGTTAACGCCGAAACAGTCCGCCACCTCATCCAGTTCTATGGCTCGAGGGCCGAAAGGGTGCTTGACCTTGTCGATATGGATCCATCCCTGGGTGAGGCTATCTCGGCCGAGAGTCGGGATATCTATGCCCAGGTTATCTATAGCACCCTGGAAGAAGGCGCGAGGACGCTCTCGGACATCGTCCTCCGCAGGATGCCCCTCGGTATGAGCGGGACACGCGGAAGCAAGCAGGCGGAGAAGATCGCAGAAGTCGCCGGGAAAGAGCTCAAGTGGAGCGGGGAGGAAAAAAAACAGCACCTCGAGAACTATCATAAAGACTTGTATAAAGACAATGACTGTCTGAAACCATAAAGTATTAATAATGCATTCGGCCCTGCAATCTTGATACGGCAGGAGGAGATACGTCCCATGAATTGGGCGCATGTCCATCTAATGATAAATCACATTCCGGTCGTCGGCATTCTCGGCGCTATTCTGATGCTCTTCTATTCCCTGATCAGAAAAAGCGAGGAAGTGAAAATGATTAGCCTCGGCCTTTTTGCGATCATCGCGCTGATAACACTTGCTGTGTACTTCACAGGTGGAGCGGCGGAGAAAGTTGTCAAGAACCTCCCCGGCGTCACAGAAACGTACATCGACAAGCATGAAGAGATTGCGTCACTCACCTTGGTCTTGATGGAGATATTGGGGATAACTTCCTTGGTGGGGCTTGTTTTCCTCCGGCGTTCCGGGTCCATCCCAAAGTGGGCTGTGGCTATGGTACTTGTCCTGTCATTGATCACCGCAGCAATCGCCGGCCTCACCGCAAACCTTGGCGGCCAGATCCGCCACACAGAAATTCGAGATGATGTTGGTTCACGGGCCGGTCCCGCTTCCAGATGAGATGCGAAGCGACCGCTTTTGATAATTCGTAGCGATACGTGATGTTGTGTGGCTAATAAATCTTCTGGAGGTTTTATGGCGCAATTGATGAAAGGCATTGAGATTTCTTCAAAGATCATAGCAGCAGTCAAGGAGGAGACCAGCAGGCTTTCAAAGCACGGTATCCGGGCAGGTCTGGCCCTTCTGCTCGTAGGAGAAGACAAGTCTTCTTACCTGTATTATCAGGCCATCCAGAGCGCGGCGGTGCGGGCCGGCATCGATATCTTTAACCACACTATGCCTGTCACGGCCTCCCTAAATGAGATCCTTAACCTCATTAAAACGCTCAACCATGACGAGCGTGCGAACGGCATTCTGGTTTTCATGCCGCTTCCCCGCCACATCGATACCAGAAAGGTCGTGAACGCTATCGCTCCCGAAAAGGATATTGACGGACAGGGTGCAATCTCTGTCGGTCGACTTTCGGCGGATGAGTCTACCTCCCAGCTGTTCGATCCCGGATTTACTCTGTCCATCAGACCAACCTTCCTGCCATGTACTCCCTATGGCGTTATGAGAATGCTGGATCATTACGGCATTGATCCCAAGGCCAAGAAGGTCGTGATAGTCGGTAAAAGTCTGGCTGTGGGCAAGCCCCTTGCGATGATGATGCTCGTCAAGGAAGCAACAGTCACCGTCTGCCATCGCGAGACCGGAGACCTCGGGGCAGAGACCAGACAGGCCGATAT
Source organism: Nitrospirota bacterium (assembly GCA_035498715.1). Classification (GTDB taxonomy): domain Bacteria; phylum Nitrospirota; class UBA9217; order UBA9217; family UBA9217; genus DASPSR01. Next base: position 14,095 of record DATJZV010000135.1, on the reverse strand, counting down.
CCTCTGCACCGCTACCGGCCGGCCGGGCCTGATCAGGGCTGATATGGTCCAGCAGGGAGCGGTCGTGGTGGACATCGGGATCACGGTTCTGCCGAACGGGATTACGGTAGGGGACGTGGATTTTGATGCCGTTTCGAAAAAGGCATCTTGGATCACACCCGTGCCTGGAGGAGTTGGCCCGGTCACCATCGGTATCCTGCTGAAAAACACCGTTATCTCTGCCAAACGTATGGTGGGTGTTGGTTGAGATCGAGCAGGATGAAAACAAATAGCGAAGACGATAAGTCTGTTGCCTGACAATCTGCTGCTTAGGAATCGGAATGAAACATAGCTACAGCAAGCGAACAAGAATAGCACGTAAAAACTCTCTGCTCGTGATAGGACAGGGCGTCTTTTTTTGGAATTCGTTCAAGACTATTTCGGGGTGACCTTCAACTCCAGGGAATTTGGCGTCGAGCTCACGACCTCGACAGTAAACGTGCCGAAATCCCTGAGCAGCAGGTCGTCGGAGAGCGTCTGGGCGCTTACTTTAGAATCAACCGATATTCGTGCAGTTGTGCCATTGAAGCTCCGCTCATGTAAATCCTTGATGCCGCGGACCTGATTCCTGAGTGCGTCCTTGAATTTAACGAACTGGGTTTTATTCAGGCCCGTAATCGTGATGCTGATCGGCCTCGTGCCGCCTGCTTCCTGGGAGTAGACAGCAAGGATCTTCTCCATCATTTGCTCAGCAGCTTGATTAGACGCTTTCTTCAGAGCCTCGATTCCCGCGGTGGTATCGGTGATGTGAACGGCGGCGGCGTGGGCGGTCGCCGTTGCAATGACCTGGCCTGTATCGGTACGAACGGCTTTGGCAGAGATGTCAGCCTGCACCGACTTCATACCACCGCCAATATCGCCGTACAGCTTGGCCAGCGCCTTGCCTACGATCACGACTTCCGCGTCCGCCTGGTTACCGAGCGTCCTGGCCTGTTCAACGGAAAGGTCCTGGGTTTTGTAGGCCGAAGTCACCCTGATCTCTTTCGCGGCAGTCGCATGGTCAATAAATTCAAAACCCTTTTGCGTAAAGACATCCATGAAAGTGTTTTCCACGACGCCGATATCCGTCTGCTCTCCATGATATCCTAACCACCAAGCATACCACTCATGCCCGATATTCTGTTCCGCGATCATGATCATGGTCCGAGGCTTATGCATCTGGCCGAGAAGGACCCCGATGGCCGAGAGGTCATCGTTCAGTTTGCCGAGGGAGACCTCAGCCGTGATGCGGACGCGAAGGAGTGGTCCTTCTTGCGTCTCGCCAGTCACATTGTAGCGGGAAATGTACCCCTTTGTCTGTGACAGGATCTTATCGCTGATCAGCTGGTAGTTCTCGACTTGGGTCTGAGAGTCGATCAGGATACCGATAGCCTGCTCCACCGCCCTTTTTTGGGCGTCCTCAAGCGCCGCATCACGCGCCATATCGACGGCTCCCTGCTGTATCGATGCCACGCCCTCGGCCGATACGGTCCTTGTCTCCTGGGCAGATGCATCGCGAACGGATATAATCGACAATAAAAGCAAAAGGCAGAATTTTATCGCGCGGACCATATAACTACCTCCTTCGAATGCATGTAAATAACTATATCAAAGACGTCGTGTGTGGTCAAGGTTGTAAGTTACCTTTAACAGTCATCAGGAATGACTGACAGGATAGCCTGTCGTGCAAATTCTCTGGATATTTTGGCTGAGAGGTGCTAAAATCTTAAAAATTAGGGATTTGCAGGAGGAATGCGTCGTGCCCGGGTTATCCGTGAATATTGATCATATTGCCACGATCCGTCAGGCAAGAAAAGGTGTTGAGCCTGACCCGATCGCCGCGGCTGTGATCGCAGAACTTGCGGGAGCGAATGGGATCATCGCGCATCTCAGGGAAGACAGGCGGCATATTCAGGACCGCGACCTGAGACTGCTTCGTGAGATCGTACAGACCAAATTGAACCTCGAGATGGCCGCAACCGAAGAGATGCAGAGAATCGCCATCGACACTAAACCGAATATTGCGACCCTCGTACCGGAAAAACGGGAAGAGTTGACGACCGAAGGAGGACTGGAAGTGGCTTCCCGCGTTCCTTTCCTGAAGGAGTACGTAGCGCGTCTCCAGGAGAGAGGGATTGTCGTCAGCCTTTTCATCGATCCCGACGAAAAGCAGATCGCAGCATCAAAAAAGACCGGTACGGACTGGGTCGAAATCCATACGGGTGCGTATGCAAATGCCATGGCCGGGAAAGCCCGAGAACGGGAACTCTTAAGAGTCGCCGAGTGCGCAAAGCTCGCGGCGAGCCTGGGTCTGCGCGTGGGCGCCGGACACGGCCTGAACTATGTCAACGTGCGGCGGATCGCCCGGATTCCTGAAGTGGAAGAACTGAACATCGGCCACAGCATCATCTCCCGTGCAGCGCTCGTAGGGATTGAGCGGGCGGTGAAAGATATGAAACAAGTAATTTGAGTATGTGCGTTGCATTTTGATTTTGCAGAATACGGGGGAAGACATGATCATCGGTATCGGCATTGACCTTGTAAAGATCGACCGAATCGACAAGGCCGGAAATAATCGGTCGGGGTTCCTTGAGCGGGTCTTTACTGAGCGTGAGCGTGAATACTGCTCCCGGCAAAAATATCCGGCTCAGCACTTTGCGGGGAGGTTCGCGGCGAAAGAGGCGGTGCTCAAGGCTATAGGCACGGGGTGGAGCGCAGGTGTGAAGTGGACGGATATGGAAGTCCTGCATGGTGATGGCGGGGGGCCCGTCGTGAACATCTCCGGACGGGTAAAAGACCTCATGGACCTCAAGGGTGTTAAACAGATACTCCTCAGTTATTCGCATGACGAGGGGTATGCTGTGGCACATGTGGTGCTCGTCGGAAACGCGACTTATTAAACAGGCGAGCTGCGATGGAACTCGGTTGGAAACAGGTGCTCACACTAACGGACCGGATAGCACAATGAAGATAGTCACGGCAGAGCAGATAAAGAACATCGATAGCAGAGCGATCAAGGAGTTCGGTATCCCCGGCCCTGTCCTGATGGAGAATGCAGCTGCAGCAGTTATGGCCGAGATGGAGAAGTTCTTCCCCAGCCTCGCCGGTACGAAGGTGGGCATCATCTGCGGCAAGGGCAACAACGGCGGCGATGGACTCGCGCTCGCTCGCCGGCTCAATATCCACGGCGTGCCGGTCCGGGTTGCGCTCCTCGCATCCTTTGGCGCGGTGACCGGTGATGCAAAGATCAATCTTTCCATTCTTAGGAAAATGGGCGTCGAGATCGCGCAGAATGCATCAACGCACGCGATCTCTGATATTGTAGCATGGTCCGACATTCTTGTTGACGCATTGCTCGGCGTGGGGCTGTCCTCTCCTCTCAAGGGGATCTACGCATTTGCTGTGGAGCTGATGAACGCGTCCGGCAGACCTCTGGTCGCCATAGATATGCCCACAGGCATCAATGCCGATACAGGTGAGGTCATGGGATCAGCGGTGAGGGCTGACCTTACGGTCACCATGGCGCTCCTGAAAAGGGGGATCGTGCTCCATCCCGGTGCTCGGCATGCCGGCACAGTAAAGATCGCAGACATCGGCATCCCGTCCCAAGTCGTTGAAAAGGAAAAAATCAACGTTCATCTTTTAACACATGGTTACGGGTGGGGTCTTATCGGCCGACGAGAGCCTGATGCCCACAAAGGCGATTTCGGTCACGTAATGGTCGTAGCTGGTTCATTCGGCAAAGCCGGCGCAGCCGTCATGGCGGCACGCGGCGCCCTCAGGGCCGGCGCAGGGCTTGTGAGCGTCGCCACGCCAAACAGCCTTGTCCCGATCATTCAACAGCAGATTTTCGAGGCCATGTGCATCCCTTCGGCAGAGAGCATAGACGGGACTTTCGGCATAGGGGCAGAGGATGAACTACTCAAGGTTGCTGCGAAGATGAGCTCATGCGCCATCGGACCCGGACTTTCGACACATTATGAGACGGTTCAAGTGGTGAAGAACCTTGTTCAACGGCTTACCATCCCCATGGTGATCGACGCAGATGGACTCAATGCTCTTATCGGTTCTCTCGATGTAATCAAACAGGCCAAAGCGCCTGTCATTATGACGCCTCATCCCGGTGAATTGGGCAGGCTTCTCGGCGTCTCGCCCAGTGATGTACAGATGGACAGGATTGGCATCGCAGCTGATTTTGCCGCGAAATATAAAGTAATAGTCGTGCTCAAGGGTGCCGGCACAGTGATCGCAACTCCGGATGGCCGGGTGTTCGTTAACTCCACGGGCAACCCCGGCATGGCCACAGGCGGGACGGGGGATGTGCTCACCGGAATGATCGGCGGTCTTTTGGCGCAGGGATATACCGTAACTCAATCAGCATGCCTTGGCGTCTACCTTCACGGTTTGGCCGGAGACCTGGCTGCGAAGGAGAAAAGCGAGGAGGGCATGATCGCTGGAGATTTGATCGAGAAGATCCCTGACGCGATAAGCGAGCTTTTGAAATAATATCGACGAGTAAGTTTAATTATAAAATGAAAAAAGTAGGGTGGTGACCTTATGCTAACTGCGAGAGACATCATGACCAAAAACGTAGTAACCGTCAAACCCGAGACTTCCATCGAGGAACTGGCTACCCTCCTCGTCGAGAACGAGATCAGCGGCGTGCCGGTGGTGGACGATGCGGGCTCTCTCTTCGGCATCGTGACCGAGAACGATCTTATCAGTCGAAACAAGCGCCTCCACATCCCAACGGTTATAAGCTTCCTCGATGCCGCAATATACCTCGAAAGCTCCCGGAAGTTCGAGGATGAAGTGAAGCGAGTGGCCGCAACCAAGGTCGGCGACATCTGCGCCCGTAAGGTCGTTACGATCACAGAAGACATCACGGTAGTGGACATCGCAACGATCATGGCCGAGAAAAAAGTACACCTGCTCCCGGTGATCAAGGAAGGCAAGGTTGTCGGTATTGTAGGCAAGCGCGACATGGTCAGGGCCGTCGCGCGACAGGCTGAATAATGTTCAGCGTGGTTACGTCAAGTTACGAGCAAACCTGGCGGATAGGCCAAATGCTTGGATCACGTTTAGAACCAGGGGACACGATTTGCCTTTACGGCGACCTTGGTGCTGGCAAGACGAGCTTCTCTTACGGCATCGCGTTGGGGCTTGACGTAAAAGACCAATACATCACGAGTCCTACATTCACCTTCGTGAACGAGTACAAGGGGCGGATACCATTTTACCATATCGATCTTTATCGACTCAAAGACCCCGATGAACTTGAAGGCATCGGGTTTGAGGAATATATTGAATCCGACGGCGCTACGGTGATAGAATGGGCTGAGCGTGCGGAGGACGAACTTCCTGACGACCGACTCAGCGTGTATTTCAGTCACGTTGATGAACACAGCCGCGAAATCGGCTTTCTTGCTGAAGGAGAACGGTACGAGAAACTGTTGCATGACTTAAGTAACGAGTTGTCAGTGCATAAGATTCCGGACACAAAACGATATTGAAGTTGCCGACTTAAACTGTTCCTGCTGGGGCGGGCTGTTAAATGCGTCGGACAACTTGCCGCCACCATATTCATGTCGCAAAACACGCAAGGGTGAAAATACCGGAATGAAAAAAATCGGCATCATCGCAAAGGATATTCCTGCGGCGCAGAAGGCTGCAAAAAAGCTGACTGCGTGGCTTGAGTCGCGAGGGAAGAAAGTATTTATCGATAGCCAGACTGCTGCGTCTATTAAATTGAGGGGATATGACAGCGCAGAAATCCCATCGCTTGTAGAGATGCTGATAATTCTCGGCGGGGACGGGACACTCCTGGCCGCAGCAAGGCACGTGGCCGATGCGCATACCGACGTCCCCATTTTCGGGGTAAACCTCGGGAGCCTGGGGTTCATGGCCGAGGTATCGCTTGATGAGCTGTACGGAAACCTGGAAAAAGCGATCGCAGGCAAGCTCGAGACCGAGGCCCGGATGATGCTAACGGCGAGCGTACGACGTGAGGGGCGGCGTGTATCACAGTACCGCGTGCTGAACGACGCGGTGATAAACAAAGGTGCCCTGGCGCGCATGATGGAGCTCAAGGTCTCGGTGAATGACCGTCACCTGACCACGCTCCGATCCGACGGGCTGATCGTTGCAACGCCTACGGGTTCGACAGCGTATTCGCTTTCCGCAGGCGGCCCCATCATCCATCCCACGACCCACTGCTTCGTCGTGACGCCTATATGTCCGCATACGCTCTCAAACAGGCCAATTGCCCTGCCCGATAGTGTCGTGGTAAGCGTGTGCCTTTCCTCTCAGAGCGAAGACGTATCGCTTACACTCGATGGCCAGATAGGCTTCCCTCTCCAGTGGAATGATATCGTAGAGATTAAAAGGTCCCGGTTCAAGATGAGGCTGATTAAACATCCTACCAAGAGTTACTACGAAATTCTTCGAGCCAAACTCAAGTGGGGAAACTAAGATTATGTTCACCATGGTAAGGCCGAAGTTCACATTGAATTATACTGTTCCTCTGCCTTTGCAGCCGATCGTCAGACCGTGGCAATCCTGCGTTTAAGCAGCGGTATCGTTCCGCCGTTTTGCTCCTCGCAAGGAAGCGACTTTGATTTAAAATGAATGATATCGAGAGCGAGCTTTTAGACATTGTAACACAAGTCAGGATGCATCTTGAGTACCAGAAGATGCTGGGGATGAGATCGATCGAGCTGATCCCAGCTGTGCCCGCATCTCCGACGGATAAAGCTGATGCCCCGTCTTCGGCAAATAAAGAACCGACGCCTGCAATAAAGAAAGAAAATGTTCCCAAAACAGAAAAACCGGGCCCATGTTTATCGGCAGGACTAGCGGCGGTCCGTGAGGACCTAGGCAACTGCAGCCGATGCAAACTACACAAAGGGAGAAAAAACATTGTCTTCGGCGAAGGCGACCCGAACTCCGTGCTGGTATTCGTGGGAGAAGGCCCGGGATACGAAGAGGACCAGCAGGGAAGGCCATTCGTAGGGGCGGCTGGACAGCTCCTTACGGACATTATCGTTAAAGGGATTAAGCTCAGGCGCGAGGACGTTTACATCTGCAATATTGTAAAGTGCAGGCCGCCGGACAACCGGAACCCCGAACCTGATGAGATCAGTGCATGCGAACCCTTTCTCCTCAAGCAGCTCGAGGCTATCAAACCGAAGATTATCGTTGCACTCGGTAATATCGCAGCCAAGACGCTGCTTAAAACCGGAGAAGGGATAACCTCACTTCGAGGTCGATGGCATACATATCATGGCATAGCGGTCATGCCCACATTCCATCCTGCATATCTGCTCAGAAACCCGAAGGACAAGGCGCTCGTATGGGAAGACATCAAGAAAGTCATCATGGAAATAGATAAAATCCGGAAAGGATAAAAGGCGGAACTCATTTCACAGACTAAAGCAACATCTCATCTGTTCTCTTCTCCGTGTTCTGACATCTGAGTCTCCCAGATCGACTCCGGGCGCCATGGCGGATGAGGGACATTGAATAACACGACTATCCTTACGATTTCCGATGCAATAACCATGTCAGACCTCACTCCTCTCATGAAACAGTACCGCGAGATCAAGCGTCAGCACCTGGACGCCATCCTGCTTTTTCGCATGGGCGATTTTTACGAGATGTTCGACCAGGATGCAGTCACCGCATCTAAAGTGCTTGAGATCACGCTTACTGCCCGCAACAAATCGAAAGGCATCGAGACGCCGCTCTGCGGGTTCCCATATCACGCAGTCGATGGCTACATCGCGAAGCTCATTCGGCGCGGGTTCAAGGTCGCGGTCTGCGAACAAGTGGAGGACCCGAAGCTCGCAAAGGGCATCGTGAAACGCGAGGTGATTCGGGTGGTAACGCCGGGAACCGTGCTTGATTCCAACCTGCTCGACGCAAAGGACAACAATTACCTTGCGTCGCTCTATCCAGCCAAGGACGGTTATGGGATTGCGTTCCTCGATATCTCAACGGGCGACTTCTTCATGGCAGAGATTGACGGGACTGCAAATCTTGCAGAACTGGATACCATGCTTGCGCGTTTTACACCCCGCGAGATTGTGCTTCCCAAGGGGTATCAGCCCGACACAGGACTTTCAGGACTTCTCCGGCAATACACTCAGGCTATAAATGCCTATGACGACTGGACATTCGACTGGCAGACCGCCAATCGTAAGCTCATCGAACATTTCAAAACGACGTCACTCGAAGGGTTTGGCTGCAGCGGTATGAAGATTGGCATCTCCGCCGCCGGCGCAGCACTCAGCTATATCGAGGAGACGCAGAAAGCCGGCCTTGCAAACATTCGCCGGATCAAGCCATTCCTCTCAAAGGCGTTCATGGTTCTCGATTCCTCATGTCAACGCAACCTTGAGCTTGTAAGGAACATCTACGACGGTACCTCAAAAGGGACACTGCTTTCGGTCCTTGATTCCACGGTTACATCAATGGGGGGGAGGAAACTTCGTGAATGGCTTCTGAACCCACTTATGGATGCAGTCGAGATCGAGCATCGCCTCGATGCGGCCGCTGAGCTCAAGAACGCTCACCAGCTACGTTCGGACCTCAGGACCGCGTTCGGTACGATCTATGACCTGGAGCGGCTTATCAGCCGGGTTTCGCTTGGGGCGGCGAACGCCCGGGACCTGATCGCGCTCAAGCAGTCTTTTTCAATACTACCGCAGATTCGCGAACTTTTATCCAAGTGTAATGCCCGGCTGATTTACGATTTGACCGCAGAGTGGGATGACCTTCAAGATTTGTTTAAGCTCATCAACGACGCCATTACTGATGACCCGCCCTATACCCTGCGGGAGGGCAGACTGATCAAAAAAGGATACAATGAAGAGCTGGATGACCTTCGGTCCATCAGCTCCGAAGGCAAGGGATGGATCGCTGGCATTGAAAGGCGCGAACGAGAACGTACGGGCATCGGTTCGCTCAAAGTGAGCTACAATAAGGTCTTCGGGTACTATATCGAAGTGACGAAGACAAATCTCCAGAATATACCACCGGATTATATTCGCAAACAAACGCTGGCAAATGCGGAGCGGTTCATCACGCCAGAGCTCAAGGAATATGAGGATAAGGTACTCGGTGCTGAAGAGAAGATCCTCGATATGGAATTCCGCCTATTTCAGCAGGTGCGGGAATCCGTTGCCGGCTCAACAGTCAGGATTCAAGATATGGCACGACGGCTTGCACTGTTAGACTGCCTCGCGTCTCTTGCTGAAACCGCCGCTAAGAACAATTATACCAGGCCGGTTATCATTGACGGAGATACGCTCCGGATCATCGAGGGAAAGCATCCCGTCATTGAACAACTTTCTGCCGAAGAGAGGTTTGTTCCCAACGACACGATTCTGGACTGCGAGGAGAACCAGCTTGTGATCCTCACCGGACCGAACATGGCGGGAAAATCTACCTATATGCGGCAGGTGGCCTTGATCACGATCATGGCTCAGATGGGCTGCTTCGTTCCCGCGCGCGAGGCACACATCGGCCTCGTGGACAGGATATTCACGCGTGTGGGCGCATCTGACTTCATCTCCCGTGGCCAAAGCACCTTTATGGTAGAAATGAACGAGACCGCAAACATTTTAAATAATGCAACAGACCGGAGCCTCATCATTCTTGACGAGATAGGCAGGGGCACGAGCACCTTCGACGGAATCAGCATTGCCTGGGCCGTGGCCGAGTATATCCACACAAAGCTCAGAGCCAGAACCCTTTTCGCAACGCACTACCATGAACTTACCGAGCTTGCGCTCACCATGGGTCGCGTAAAGAACTACACGGTTGCCATCAAGGAATGGAACGACCAGATCATCTTCCTTCGGAAAGTTGTGGCAGGCGGGGCTGACAAGTCATACGGTATTCAGGTGGCTCGGCTTGCAGGACTTCCGCAGGCCGTGATTCAAAGAGCGAAGGAAGTGCTCGCTAACCTTGAGCAGGCTGAATTCAATGAACTGGGCGAGCCTGTCGCGGCGTCAAAAATCAGACGGGACAACGGCGAGACGGGGATGTCAATTAATACAAGCGCAGAAGACAGAAAAACCGCTGAATCGGACGTGATCGAACCGCAACTCAGATTGTTCGCAAGCGAGGCAGGGCTCCTCTTTAAAGAGATTTCGGACCTGAATCTCGATGCCATGACGCCACTCGATGCTATGAACAAGCTGCATGAACTTAAAAAGAGAGTGGGCGGTGAGTCCTGATGCCGGTGACCGAGGAAAGGAATATATACAGAAAGTTCATTATCTCGACAGGCATCGTCATCGCCCTGGTGCTGTCCGGAATATTTCTCGATATGGTCATACGGACGAGGCAACTCATCAATGAGGAAAATCTCATACAGGCGCGGGTAGTCTTTAATACCATAGTGCTGACGCGAAAATGGAATGCAAACTATGGTGGTGTGTATGTCGAGAAGAAAGAAGGCGTGGAGTCAAATCCCTATCTTAAAAATCCAGATATCCGCACCACCGATGGACGCATCTTTACCAAGAGGAACCCGGCGCTCATGACCCGAGAAATATCGGAATATGCCGCGCGGGAAGGCTTGTTTAAATTTCATTTGACGAGTCTGAAGCTCCTCAATCCCCACAACCAGCCCGATGAATTCGAAGCGGAGGCGCTCCGGATGTTCGAGAGGGGAGGAAAGAATGAAGTCAGCCGGGTAGAGCAGATCAATAACAGGTCATACTTCCGGTACATGGCGCCTTTGTTTGTAGAAGAAGAATGTTTGCAGTGCCATGGGGAACAGGACTATCACATAGGCGACGTGAGGGGCGGCATCAGCATCACCTTTGATATCGAGGACATCCAACACAAGCTGAAGCTGAATACGGCATCAATTATTACTTTCGGCATTACGACGACATCCCTGCTCATTTTCTTGATCTATTTTTTTATGGCACAATTGATAAAAAAGCTTGCCGATGCCAGAAATCGGATAGAAAACATTGCAATAACGGACGATTTGACCGGAATATTCAACAGAAGACACATCTTATCGAGATTTGGCGAAGAGTTCGAGAAAGTGAAAAGGCTGAAAACGAATTTAAGCTGCATCCTCGCAGATATCGACCAGTTCAAGTCCGTCAATGACACCCATGGACATCTTGCGGGAGATGAGGTGCTCAAGGAGATTTCCCATCGCATACGAAATACCATCCGTGCTTACGATATCCTCGGCCGCTATGGCGGAGAAGAATTCCTTATCCTCCTTCCTGATACCGGCCTGGAAGACGCGAAGAATTTAGCCGAAAGGATACGGGTTCATGTAAAAGACACTCCGGTTATCAGCGGCAAAATTACCATTAGCCTGGGTGTTACCGCCATGCAGGCTCAAGATCAAACCGTAGACGATATCATCAAAAGGGCGGATGACCGTTTGTATAGGGCGAAAAAATCGGGTCGGGACAGGGTAGAATAATTCCCGGTCCGGTATGTTCGCGCATCCTGAACGATAAAATACCGGCGCAAATCGTTGTTGACACTTTGCCCCGGTTTCTGGTAGTATCTTGCCATCCATAAGAGATTGAAAGGAGTTGCAACATAAATGCAAGTAATTTTACGGGAAGATATTGATAAGTTAGGCAAAATAGGCGACCTCGTCAAGGTTGCCGACGGGTATGCCAGAAACCACCTGGTCCCCTTGAAAAAAGCCATTGAGGCCACTCCGAAAAACCTTCGTGCCATGGAACATGCGAAGAAAATGGTGGCCGACCGCATCAGGAAATTAAAAAAAGAAGCAGCAGCGGATGCCGACAGGATCAAGAGCCTCTCAATTACGATCAAGGCCAAGGCAGGGGAAGAGGGCAAGCTCTTTGGCTCCGTCACCTCCATGGATATTGCCGAAGCCATGAAGTCGCAGGGTGTCACTATTGACAAGAGAAAAATCTTGCTTGATGAGCCCATCAAGCGGCTTGGCGAATTCACGGTTCCGGTTAAACTGCATGCCGATGTCCATGCGGACCTCAAGGTCTCGGTGGTTGCAGCGGAATAGACTTGTACGCTTCATCAACTTTTTCGTTTATAATGCAGACCTGACGGCCCGTTCTCTGAACGGGCTTGTTATTTCAAGCTGTTGGGATTTACCAGCGTATATCATTTCTTGACGATGGCATCAGCGAGCCGCCATCTTGAGCGAGAGAGAATTGCTTTCTAACGGAATGTCCTAGTTCCCAATCATCAGTTTCGAGGTAGAACCATGTCTGTTCAGACCGAGGTATCGCTCCAAAAACTCCCCCCTCAGAATATCGAAGCAGAGCAGATGGTGCTCGGTGCCATACTCATCGAAAATGACTCCATCAACAAAATCGTTGAGACTCTTTCACCTGATGATTTCTACAAGGATAACCATCGCCGGATATTCTCCACGATACTCGACATGTTTGAGACCGGAGAAGCGATAGATCTCATCACGTTGACGGATGCGCTCCGTGGCAAGGTCGGGCTCGAATCCATCGGCGGTGCGTCGTATCTCGCGTACCTCGTCAGTCTCGTCCCTACGGCAGCCAATATCAAGAACCACGCGCGGATCGTGCGGGAGAAAGCAGTTCTTCGTAAGCTTATACATTCTGCCACTGACATAATCACGCAGAGCTACGACGATTCTCGAACCGTTGAGGACATCGATGAACTTCTGGACCGGGCGGAACGTTCGATTTTCGAGATTGCTCAGAACAAGATCAAGGACTCCTTCGTCCCCTTGAAAAAAATCGTCGGTCACAGTTTTGCGATCGTTGAACGGCTCTATGAACGTAAAGAGATGGTTACCGGCCTGCCGACGGGTTTTGTAGACCTTGATGAGAGAACGTCAGGGCTGCAGCCGAGCGATCTTATTATTGTTGCCGGCCGTCCGTCGATGGGCAAGACAGCATTCTGCCTGAACATCGCCGCTTACGCTGCGATCGAAAAAGGAAAGTCCGTTGCCATCTTCAGTCTCGAAATGTCCAAGGAGCAGCTTGTGCTTCGTTTGCTGGGCTCCGAGTCAAGGGTGGATGCGCACAAGTTGCGGACCGGGCACCTATCCGAACGTGATTGGACCCCGCTTTCCAATGCCGCCGGGAGGCTGGCGGAAGCTCCGATCTATATCGATGATACGGCTGCAATCTCTGCGCTTGAAATGCGGGCCAAAGCACGAAGGCTAAAGGCGGAACATGGCCTTGACCTGCTAATTGTGGACTACCTGCAACTCATGCGGGGCAGGGGTGATGAAGGCAGTCGTGAGCAGGAGATATCGAACATCTCACGTTCTCTCAAGGCGCTCGCAAAGGAGCTGCAGGTCCCGGTCATCGGGCTCTCTCAGCTCAACCGCGCTGTGGAAACGCGTCCCGGCAAGGAAAAGAGACCCATGCTGGCCGACCTCCGCGAGTCCGGAGCCATAGAACAGGACGCGGATGTGATATTATTTATCTATCGCGATGAAGTCTACAACAAATGTGAATGTCCTCATGATGGCGAATGCCTGTGCGGCAGGAGAGGCGTCGCTGAGGTAATCATAGGAAAGCAGAGAAACGGGCCGATCGGAAAGGTTGATCTGACGTTCATAAACAGGTTCACGAGGTTCGAAAACACTGAGAAACGGTTCTGAAATTCATGCGATCCGGATATTGTAAGTCAGAATAACGAGACAGGGAATACAGCGCGACTATAAAAAAAGAATACCGGCGGCGCTTTCCCCAGCAAACACGGGGAGTAATGATCCTAGCCACGGAAAAGAGACCATCGCTGATAAGGTTCAGCAGCGAACTCCGAGCATTGAGTTTTTATCGCAGCGAGGTGCATATGCTCCGTCATCCGGCAGTCGCAGGTCATTTTTATCAGGGAACAGCGGACGCCCTCAGAAAGCAGGTCCAGGGGTTCGTCATCCCCGGTGCCAAAAGGGTCAAGGCGCTCGGCATCCTCGCGCCTCACGCAGGTCTGCTATATTCCGGAGCTGTCGCGGGCGCCGTCTATTCGAACATAGAGCTTCCTGATACCTTTATCCTTATCGGACCGAATCACACGGGTCTGGGAGCGTCCGTATCCCTGATGTCCAGCGGGC